>DASXOX010000017.1:0-9207 GCA_036493975.1 Solirubrobacteraceae bacterium | reverse complement strand
ACCACTCGCCAGAACATCCAGATGCACCACATCCCGCTGCCCGACGCCGAGCGCGCGATCCGCGAGCTCGGCGAGGCGGGTCTTTCCAGCCGCGAGGGTTGCGGCAACACGGTACGCAACGTCACGGGCGACCCTTGGGCGGGGGTTGCGGCGGACGAGCTCTTCGACTTGACGCCCTACGCGGGCGCATACGTGCGCTACTTCGTGCGCCACCCCACGACGCAGGCGATGCCGCGCAAGATCAAGACCGCGTTCGACGCGAGCCCCAGTGGACGCGCGATCAGCGAAATCCACGACATCGCCTACCGCGCGAGGGTCAAGGAGATAGACGGCCGCGAGGTCCGCGGCGTCCAGATGCTGGTCGGTGGAGGCACCTCGATCATGCCGCGCAAGGCGCCGGTGCTGTACGAGTTCGTGGAGCTCGACAACGGCGACTACCTGAAGATCGCCGAGGCCGTGTTCCGCATCTTCGATCGCCAGGAGTGGCTGCGCGTGAACCGCGCCCGCGCGCGGATCAAGGTGTTCGTGGACAAGTTCGGGATCGACGAGTTGCGCCGCCAGGTCGAGGAGGAGCTGCAGGGTGACTGGGTCGCACAGCGCGACTTCTCGATCGAGGACCGCCTGTTCCTCGACGACGAGCGCGAGAGCGCGCCGGCGCCGCCCGTGAGCTACGGAACCCCCAACGGCGACCTCTCGGAGTTCGAGCGCTTTCGCGCCGCCAACGTGCGCCCGCAGAAGCAAGAGGGCTTCGTCACCGTCGAGGCCAAGATCATACGAGGCGACCTCACCCCCGAGCAGTTCCGCGGCCTCGCGCAGATCGTGCGCGAGTTCTCGGGCGGCTATGCGCGGACGACGGTGCAACAGAACCTCGTGCTGCGCTGGGTGCGTGAGGAGAGCGTCTACGACGTGTGGCGCGCGCTGTCGCAGCTCGAGCTCGGCGAGGCGGGGTCGCGCGAGATCAACGACGTCGTGTCGTGCCCGGGGACCGACTCGTGCAAGCTCGGGATCACGAGCTCGATGGGCCTCAACCAGGCGATCGAAGAGCGCATCGAAGCGATGCAGATCACCGATCCGCTGACGCGCGCGATCCATATCAAGATGAGCGGCTGCCCCAACGGCTGCGGCCAGCACCACATCGGCGCGATCGGCTTCTACGGAGCTTCGATCAAAGTCGGCGAGCACACGATCCCCGCTTACATCCCCCACGTCGGCGGCGTCTTCGAAGGCGAAGGCATCGAGTTCGGCCAGCGCCTGAAACTGCGCCTGCCGGCCAAGCGCGTCCCGGAGGCGATCGAGCGCTGGCTGCGCCACTACGAGTCCACGCGCGAGGTCGGCGAGGAGTGGACCGCGTTCGTCACGCGCGTCGGCACACCAGAGTTGGAAGGCCTCGTCAAGGAGCTCTCCCTGCCGGTCGACTTCGGCCTGGAGACGATGGGCCAGTTCATCGACTGGAACCGCAGCGTGCCCTTCCAGGTGATTCGCGGAGAGGGCGAGTGCGCGGTCTGAGCGACATCCGCGCAGAGGCGCCTGCCGCCGCCGGCGCCTCTGCACAGGAGGAGCTCGCCGCGACGCTGCGCGAGGCCGTCGAGCGCCACGGCGATGGCGTCGTGCTCCTGTGCTCCTTCCAGAAGGAGGAGTCGGTGCTGATCGACGAGTTGCTGCAGATCGCAAGCCCAACCGCGGCCCGCATCGTGACGATCGACACGGGCGTGCTCTTCGAGGAGACGCTGCAAACGTGGCGGACTTTCGAGGAGCGCTTCGGGATCGCGGTCGAGGTCCAGGACGCCGGCGACCCCGACGGCGGCGGCTGGACAGGACCGGAGCACTGCTGCTCGCACGCCAAGATCGCCGCCCTGGAGCGCGCGCTGGCGGGCTCTGAGGCGTGGATCACCGGCATTCGCCGCGAGCAGGGCCCGACGCGCGCCGACGCACAGCCGATCGAACGCGACGAGCAGCGCGGAATCTGGAAGTACAACCCGCTCGTGTCGTGGACCGAGAAGGATCTCTGGCGGCGGATCCACGAGCGCGAACTGCCCTACCACCCGCTGCACGACCGCGGATATGCCTCGATCGGCTGCGCGCCCTGCACCCAGCCGGGCGAGGGCCGTGAGGGCCGCTGGGCGGGCACGGAGAAGACCGAGTGCGGTCTGCATGTGGAGACCGTCGGATGAACGTCGTAGCGGCGCGCCCGCAGCTCAGCCACCTGCGGGCGCTCGAGAGCGAGGCGATCCATGTGATGCGCGAGGTCGCGGCGGAACTTGAGCGTCCGGTGCTGTTGTTCAGCGGCGGCAAGGACTCGATCGTGTTGCTGCGTCTGGCCGAGAAGGCGTTTCGCCCGGCGCCGTTCCCGTTTCCATTGATGCACGTCGACACGGGCCACAACTTCGCGGAGGTCATCGAGTTCCGCGACCGCCGCGTCGCCGAACTGGGTGAGCGTCTGATTGTGGCCTCCGTGCAGGAGTCGATCGACAGTGGGCGCGCCGTCGAGGAGACCGGTCCGCGCGCATCGCGCAATCGGCTGCAAACCGTGACGCTGCTGGACGCGATCGCAGAGCACGGCTTCGACGCGGCCTTTGGCGGCGCGCGACGCGACGAGGAGCGCGCGCGCGCGAAGGAGCGAATCTTCTCCTTCCGCGACGACTTCGGCCAATGGGACCCCAAGAACCAGCGCCCGGAGCTGTGGAACCTCTACAACGGGCGGATCCGCAAGGGTGAGAACGTGCGGGTGTTCCCACTGTCGAACTGGACCGAGCTCGACGTGTGGGAGTACATCGCCCAGGAGCAGCTCGAGGTGCCCTCGATCTACTTCGCCCACGAACGCGAGGTGTTCAGCCGTGACGGGATGCTGTACGCGTGGCGTGACGGCGTCGAGCTGATTGACGGCGAGCAGATCTTCTCGGAGATGGTCCGCTACCGCACCGTGGGAGACATGAGCTGCACCGGCGGCGTGCGCTCGCAAGCGCTGACGCTCGAGGAAGTCGTCAGCGAGATCGCGGCGACCCGCATCACCGAGCGCGGCGAGACCCGCGCGGACGACCGCGTCTCGGAGGCCGCGATGGAGGATCGCAAGAAGGCTGGGTACTTCTAGATGACCCTCGACCTGCTGCGATTCACGACCGCGGGCTCGGTCGACGATGGCAAGAGCACGCTGATCGGGCGCCTGCTGTACGACTCCAAGCAGGTCTTCGCCGACCAGCTGGAGCACGTCGCGGAGGCAAGCCGCCGGCGCGGTGGCGAAGGCGTCCTGGATCTCGCGCTGTTGACCGACGGGCTGCGAGCAGAGCGCGAGCAAGGCATCACGATCGACGTTGCCTATCGCTACTTCGCGACGGCGCGCAGGCGCTTCATCATCGCGGACTGCCCGGGCCACCAGCAATACACCCGCAACATGGTCACGGGGGCATCGACGGCCGATCTCGCGGTGATCCTGCTCGACGCACGCAAGGGTGTGCTCGAGCAGTCCAAGCGTCACGCCTTCATCAGTGTGCTGCTCGGGATCCCGCACCTCGTGGTCGCGGTCAACAAGATGGATCTGGTGGACTACTCCCAAGCGCGCTTCGCGGAGCTCGTTCAGGACTTCGAAGACTTCGCCGGCAGGCTCGGGGCTTCGCAGGGAGAGCAGTCAGCGGTAGGCACGGTCGCCAATGGCGCTCGCCGCGCGGGACCCGACTTGACGTACATTCCGATCTCAGCGCTGGAGGGCGACAATGTCGTCGAGCGCTCGGCCGCGATGGGCTGGTATGAGGGGCCGCCACTGCTGGAGCTGCTCGAGCAGGTCGACGTCGCATACGACCACCCCCACGACAAGGCGGCGCGCTTTCCGGTGCAGTGGGTCATCCGTCCAGCGAGCCAGGACCCCGACAACCCCGAGCTCGCCGACTACCGTGGCTACGCCGGGCAGCTCGCGAGCGGCTCGCTGCGCGTCGGCGAGGAGGTCGTTGCGCTGCCGAGCGGCCAGCGGACACGGATCGCCGCAATCGACTCATATGAGGGCGAGCTTGATGAGGCGCTGGCGCCGATGTCGGTGACACTGCGCCTGGAGGACGAGCTGGACGTCTCGCGCGGCGAGCTGATCTGCAGCCCCGAGCAGCCGCCGACGGTAGCGCGGGAGCTGCGTGCAGACGTGTGCTGGTTGAACGAACGCCCGCTGCAGGCCGGTGGGAAGTACGCGATCAAGCACACCACCAGCAACGCCACGGCGATCGTGCAGGAGCTCGAGGATCGTGTCGACGTCCACACCCTGGAGCGTGTCCCGGCCCCTGGCGAGCTCGCGCTCAACGACATCGGCAGCGTGCGGCTGCGCACCAGCGCGCCGCTGGCGTTTGACGCGTACGCCGGCAACCGCCGAACCGGCAGCTTCATCCTGATCGACGAAGCGACCAACGAGACGGTTGGCGCCGGCATGGTCGAGCCGCTCGCGGCCTGATCGGGCGCGCTTCTACCGCAGACGTCCCGAACGCCGGCAAACGATCCAAACATCGTCGACGTCTCCGACTTCTCGGCCCTTTCTGGACTGATTTTCCGCGCGCGGATTTCTGGCCGTTAAGCGACAAACTGGTCGAATTTGTGCGATCGCACAACTGGCGGGCGGAAAACCGCACCCGCCGTACATTGACGCGGCCACGACCACATGCGATAGTCCCCGCTGTTCCAACTGCCGAACCAGCTCGACTCCTGGGACGGTGCAATCGCAGGGGAGATATGCCGAAGCGCCCGCTCCGGACTTCATGGAGGCAGGCGCTCCGGCACCCATCACACCCAGCAATTGCCGGGTACGAAAGGAGATCGAGGTCATTCTACACAAGTTTTTCGAAAACGTTTTTAGGCGGCTTCAGTCGCCGATCCAAGCTGGTGTGGCAGCCCTCGCGGCCGTCCACCCGGGCAGGCCGGCATCGAGCGCGAAAGCGCGCCAGGGCGATGCCGTCATGCTCACGTCCGGGGTTTGTGGAGCGCTTACCCCGGGCGTGAGCTGCCTGCCGTAGCCGCAGAGACGGCGCGAGCCGATCCCCGACCCCCTGTCACGTGGGACATCGGTCAGCGCCGACCTGCAGCCATATGTCGCAGGCAGCGTGCGCGGCGACGCACGACTCGGCGGGGACCACTAATCTGCCGCCTCGATGTTCACGAAGGTACTCGTGGCAAACCGGGGCGAGATCGCCGTACGTATCGTGCGCGCGCTCGAGGAGCTGGGGGTCGCGTCGGTGGCGGTGTACTCCGAGCACGACCGCGACGCGCTGCACGTCGCGCGTGCCCAGGAGGCGTACAACCTCGGCGACGGACCGGCCGCCGAGAACTACCTCAACGTCGAGAAGATTCTCGCTGCGGCCAAGCGCGCGGGCGCCGAGGCGATCCATCCCGGATACGGCTTCCTGGCCGAGAACGCCCCGTTCGCGCAAGCGTGCGTGGACGCCGGTGTGGTCTTCATCGGCCCGCCGGCCTCCGCGATCGAGGCGATGGGCTCAAAGACGCGTGCGCGCCAGCTGATGCAGGCCGCGGGAGTCCCGATCGTGCCGGGAACGACCGAGCCGGTTGCGACGGTCGCGGAGGCGCTGAAGATCGCAAAGGCAGAGATCGGCTTCCCGGTCGCGGTCAAGGCAGCCGGCGGCGGCGGCGGCAAGGGCTTTCGCGTCGCGCTCAGCGAAGAGGAGCTCGAGGGCGCCTTCGAGGGAGCCAGTCGCGAGGGCGAGAAGTTCTTCTCGGACCCCACCGTGTACTTGGAGCGCTACCTGCCCGACCCGCGCCATGTCGAGGTCCAGGTGCTGGCCGACACGCACGGCAATGTGATCCACCTCGGCGAGCGCGACTGCTCGATTCAGCGCCGCCACCAGAAGGTGATCGAGGAGTCCCCGGCGCCGGAGTGGATCGTGGACGAGGGGCTGCGCGAGCGCATCGGCCAGATCGGCGTCGAGGCAGCGCGTGCCGTGAACTATGTGGGAGCGGGCACGATCGAGGGTCTGCTCGCAGTGGGAGCCGGCCAGAGCGAGGATGCGAAGGCGGAGTACTTCTTCCTGGAGATGAACACACGCGTACAGGTCGAGCACTGCGTGACCGAGATGACGACGGGCATCGACATCGTCAAGGAGGGCATTCGCGCGGCGGCCGGCGAGGAGCTCGCCTACAAGCAGGAGGACATCGTCCTGCGCGGTCACGCGATCGAGTGCCGCATCAACGCGGAGGACGCCTCCAAGAACTTCGCTCCAGCGCCAGGCAAGATCGGCGCCTATAAAGAGCCCACCGGACCCGGGGTGCGCGTCGACTCAGGCGTCGGCGCCGGCGGTGAGGTCTCACCGATGTATGACCCGATGGTGGCGAAGCTGATCGTCTGGGATGCCGACCGCGCACAGGCGACGCGACGCATGCTGAGAGCGCTCTCGGAATACGAGATCGAGGGCCTGCGCACACTGATCCCATTCCATCAGGCGCTTCTGCAAACCGACCAGTGGGCGCGTGGGGAGACCTGTAGAGACCTGCTCGAAGATCGCAAGTGGCTGAAGACGCTTGCCTTCGAGCCGGCCGCCGCGCCCGCAGACGAGGACGGGCAGGAGCGCATCGAGCAGTCATACACAGTCGAGGTGTCCGGCCAGCGCTTCGATGTGCGCGTCGCCGGCCCGCCGCTCGCGGCGGGCGGCTCCGCGGTGAGCTCCAACGGATCCACCGCCGCCGGCGCCCGCAAGCCACCGCGGCGCGGCGCTCAGGGTTCCCGATCGCTCGCGGGCGGCGGCCCGGACACACTGCCTTCGCCGCTGCAGGGCAATATGTGGAAGGTGCTCGTGAAGCAGGGCGACACCGTCCAGGAGGGCCAGCTGCTGTGCATCATCGAGGCGATGAAGATGGAGAACGAGATCACGGCCCACAAGGCGGGCGTGATCGCTGAGCTGCCGATCGTCGAGGGCGCGCCGATCGCGGCGGGCGCTCCGATCGCGACGATCAAGAGCGCGGACTCCTAGAGCCTCGCGCGCTGCGTGGGTGGCGCTCCGCGAGCCGCCGCACAACCCGTCTCCGACCTCGAATGTTTCCGACGCGCGACGTCTCCGCGACGTCGATACTGTCGCTGAAATCCCGTCATTTGCAGCGGATTCGGCAGACTCCGGGGCGCGTATGCGAACGTCCGCGGAGCCTGCCAAGAGCCCGAGTTTGACGATCGCCCGGGCATCGATGAGAGTGTCCCTCGCGCGGATGGCGCTCGACCGCGCACGAGGCTCGCGCGCGGCTTGGAGCGCGAGACATTGCGAGGAAAGCGGAGACAGTGCGCATCAAGATCGTGCTCGCAGGGGGGCTGGCGCTCGTCGCAGTCGCAGCGCTTGCGACGCTGCTGCACGCGCCCGCGACAGTGGCGGCCACAAACGGCGTCCAACCGAGCGCGATGCTCGTATCGGCCCAAAGCGACGCTGAAGCCTGCCAGACGCACGAAACGATTCCTGCAGGGACAACGGCCGTTCGCCTGCAGATCGTGGCTACAACGGGCCCGCGTGTGGCCGTCGAGATCCAGCACGCAGGACATACCATCACGCACGGGGCACAGAGCGCTGCATGGTTCGGCGGGACTGTCACGGTCCCGGTTGACGCCGTAAATCATGCCGTCGCGAACGCGACCACCTGCTTTCAGCTACGCGACCTCAGTGGACTGGTTCAAGCTTTCGGGACACCCACGAGGAGCGCTGTAGCTGCGCGCGCAAACGGGAAGCCGCTGCCAGGCCGGGTCTCGATCACCTACCTGCGACCTGGACGACGCTCCTGGTTGTCGCTCGCGGACGGTGTCATCTGGCATATGGAGCTAGGCCACGCGATCGCTGGAAGCTTGATCGTGATCATGATCGCAGTGCTTGCCGCCACGGCGATCGCCATTGGAGCTTGGACCGTGACTAGGGAGCTCGAATGAGCGACACGACGCCGACCGTGCTCATCGACGACGGAGCCATCCGCCCGCCCGACAGATCAGGCCCGCCGCGAAGCCGCGGTCGTCCACGGCTCTTTGCTCGCCTCAGCCGCACCCCGCGCCGGGTACCCCAGGCGGCGTGGGCGTGCGCGCTAGTGGCCTGCCTGAACGCCGCGTGCTGGTCGCTGATCACCCCTCCGTTCCAGACTCCAGACGAGCCGAGTCACTACGCCTATACGCAGACACTGGTCGAGACCGGGCACCTGCCCACCGGGCGCGTGGAACTCTTCTCGCCGGCGGAGGAGATCGCGCTGCGCGACCTGCAGCAAACGCTGGTCCGCTACCAACCCCAAAACCACACGATCTCGACGGCCGCCCAGCAGCGTCAACTCCAGGCCGACCTCGCTCTGCCGCTCTCGCGGGCGAGCCCCAACGCGAGTGTCGCGACCTCAGAGCCGCCGTTGTACTACGCACTGCAAGCCATCCCCTACTACGCGGGATCGACCGGGACGGTCCTCGACCGCCTCGAGTTGATGCGGTTGCTTTCGGCGCTGATCGCTGGGCTCACGGCGTTCTTCGTTTTCTTGTTTGCGCGCGAGGCGTTCCCGGGCGCACCATGGGCGTGGACGGTCAGTGGTCTGGGCGTCGCGTTCGCGCCACTGCTCGGACTGATGGGCGGCTCAGTCAACTCCGACACGCTGCTGTACGCGGTGTCAGCCGCACTCTTCTATTGCATGGCGCGTGGATTCCGCCACGGGCTCACCCCACGACTGGCGGCGCTTACCGGCGCGACGATCGCGATCGGACTAACAACGAAGCTGAACTTCCTCGGCCTCCTTCCTGGTGCCGTCCTCGGCCTGGTGGTGCTGACCGCGCGTGCCCACCGAGCATCGTGTGGCAAGGCATACCGTTCGCTGGCACTCGGCCTCGCGGTCGCCGCGAGCCTGCCTGGCGCGTACGTGACCAGCAATCTACTCAGCGGCAGGCCAGTGTACGGAACACTTTCGGACAACCTCACCTCGACGACGGGGCGCTCACCGCTGAGCGAGCTGAGCTACATCTGGCAGTTCTACCTTCCGCGCCTGCCGGGAATGCACAGCTACTTCCCCGGAATCTTCACTCCGGTGAAGTTCTGGCTCGATGGCTTCGTCGGCCTTTATGGCTGGGTCGACACCGTCTTTCCCGCTTGGGTGTACCGAGCGGCGCTCCTACCGGTCGGGGCGCTCACGATCCTCTTCCTCAGTGGCCTGTTGCAGAACCGGGCCTCGCTGCGTGGCCGCCTATCCGAGCTGTCCATATACGGCGTTATGGGAGTCGGACTCGCCGCTCTG
>DASXOX010000016.1:0-7869 GCA_036493975.1 Solirubrobacteraceae bacterium | reverse complement strand
CACGCCTACTATGGCCGCCGCAAGGCCCGCACAGATCGCGATCGCGACGCTCTGCCATGTCACGATCCGATCGTTGCCCACAGGAAAAGCGAAGGAGAGATAACCGGGAGTGGAGTGGAAAACCACGAGCGACAGGACCTCCCCTAGCGCGAGGCCGATGATGCACGCCAGCAGGCCCAATACGGCTGCGTCGAATAGCAAGATCTCGACTGTCATCCGGCGAGTCGCGCCCTGTAGTGAGACGTCCTGAACCAGGCGACGACGTGAAGGCACGGTGATCAACATCGCGTTGAGCGCGAACATGAAACCGACCAGAGCGCTGATCGTGGAGAACAGCGCCTCCCCTTGGCTCTCGGGCGCGGCTGCCTGGCCAAACAAAGCCGAATCGAAGTTCGCGGCCTCCAGGTTCACGTTCTCGCGCCTCGCGAGCGCCACAAGCGCACGTTGCATTTCGCTTCGGCGTCCGGGCTCGCTCTGCACAAAGATGCGCGTGATGCGGCCACGCATGCCGGTTATCCGCTGGGCGTAGCCGACGGGTGCCAGCGCGACTGGACTGTGAACGAGCCCACCGATGTCGGCGGCCCCGAGCGTGGCGCCCAGCAACGTCGTGACGACGCTTGCGCCGGCTTGGAGTCTTACCGTTTGCAGGGGTCCGGCGCCGATCGCCCTCGCCAGCGGCTCGGGTAGGGCAATCGCCTGTTGAGCAGCGATCTGCGCAGCTGAGAAACGGCGCAGCAGCCCGCCGGCGAAGTGCGCGAAACGAGGATCTGTGCCAATCAGGTCCACCGACCGCGCTCCGGACGGCCCGATGACGTTCGCCTGCTGCTCGAGTACCGGAAGTGCGGTCTTCACGCCGGGTGCCGCGCGAACCTTTCCCAGCAACCGTTCATCGAAACCATCGGGACCGCGTGCATCGAGTTGCAGCTGGGTGGTGCCAACAATCTGACTGGAGAGCTCGGCGACCGACCTCGAGAGGCTCGCGCTCGCGACCTGCGAGGCAAACAGCAATGCCACTCCGACCGCAATCCCGAGAATCGCAAAGCACTCCTGCACGAGCACGGTCCGAGCACGCAGTCGCGCGCGATAGAGAAAGAGGATGTCTGAGAAGCTCACTATGGTCCTCAGGAGCTCGACTGCAGCGATGTGACGGGATCCTGCAGGTGGCGATCGGGCTGATACTCCCCCAGCCGTCCATCGCGCAATTCGTGCACCTGATCGGCAAACGTCGCGGCCTGCGGATCGTGAGTAGCGAGCACAACCGCGGCCCCGCGCTCGCGCGAGATCTCGCGGAGCAGCCCGAGCACTTCGCGGGTGCGCTGGCTGTCGAGCGTCCCGGTGGGCTCGTCGGCGAGCACGAGTTTGGGATCGGTAGCGAGCGCCATCGCGATCAGCACACGTTGGCGCTCGCCCATCGAGAGCTGCTCGGTGCGGTGTTGCAGGCGCGCCCCCAGCCCGAGGCGCTCGAGCAGCGGTTCGATCGTGCGGCGAGCCTCGCGCTTGTTGGAGAGCCACAGCTTCAGCGATGCGTTCTCGATCGCGCGTGCGCCGGGGATCAAGTTTTGCGGCTGACCGATGATGCCGAGATCGTGCAGGCGGTACTCGTCGATGTCGTGGCGCGAGAGCGCGAAGATGTCGCGGCCGTCGAGCACGACCGTTCCGCTGTCGGGCCGCTGCAGACCGGCGATCAGCTCCAGCAGCGTGGTCTTACCGGAGCCGCTGGGACCGTAGAGGGCGACGAATTCGCCCGTCGCGACCGCCATTGACACGCCATCGACGGCATGGATCGGCTCGCCGTCCCCGACCCGGTAGTGCTTGACTAGCTCGCGGAGCTCCAGCACCTACGAGCTCGCCCCACGCGAAGCTCGATTCTGGCGGGCGCCGCCAGGGAAGTCGATGATGTCGGCCTGGTTGCGCGTCTGATCGGACATCAGCTTCAGCCCGCCCCGCTCGAACGACCACACCCGATCGGCCACCAGCGCGACCTCCAGGTCTGAGACGCTCATCAGTACCCCGCACCCCAGCTCCTCCACAAGCGAGCGCAGCAGCTCGCCGGCCTCCCTCGTCCTGCGCATGCCGAGCCCGTCAACGACATCGTCGACGACCATCAGCCGCGGCTCCCCTACCGCTCCCCGCGCGAACCCGACGAGCACGCGCTCCCAGTTGGAGAGCTCTTCCCAGCGCTGATGCGCGCAGTCGGCCGCCCCGACACGCTCAAGCGCCTGCATCGCGAGCGCCTCGACAGCTCGGCGTCCGCGCCGGCGCCCGATCGCGAGCGGCAGGCCGACGTAGTCGAGCACCTCGAACCGTAGGCCCGTCCCGTCGCGATGCACCCACGAGATCTCCGCGCCGAGGTGGCGCGAGCGCTCCTCGTCTGAGCAGCGTGCGAGGTCGATGGCGCCGAGATGCACCGCGCCGGCATCTGGCAGCTCCAGGCCGGCGGCGATCTTCAGCAACGTCGTCTTGCCCTCCCCGCGGGCGCCGACGACAGCGACGACCTCGCCGCGGTCGACGCGCAACGAGACGTCGCTGAGGACTCTCAGCCATCGTCCTCCGCGCCGGTAGCCCTTCTCGATGCCGCGCAGCGCAAGTAGCTCAGCGGCGTCGCTCACCGGGGATCTCCAGTTCGTTCTCGTAGGGCTCTTCGAGCTCCTGGCGCAGGCACTGCAGACGCTTGGCGCGCTGACCCCACATCATCGCCTCGTCGGTCATGATCGCGCTCTGCACACGACCGGCCCAGTCAGAGCCGTCGGCCGGACCGAGCTGTCCGAGGCGCCGCGCGGCGCCCAGGCGCATCTGGGCGGCCTCGAACTCGGCGACACAGATCTGCTCCTCCTCGCGGATCGCCTGCAGCAGGCCCGGTAAGTCGTGCTGCTCGGAGAACGCGAGCTTCGCGGAGAGCGCGTCGCGCAGCATCGGCGGTCCCGCCGTGGAGGCACGCAGCCAGCCCTGGAACTGTTCAACGCCATCGGGCGTCGCTTCGTAGCGATCGAGCGAAGGTTTGGGGCCCCGCTCGACGAGCCGCACGAGCCCCTGGCGCGCGAGGCTTGGCAGGTCGTTGTGCGCAACCGAACGCGACCAGCGCGCGCGGGGAAAGCGGTCGACCAGGCGCGCGCCAACCCCAGCCGCGGTGTCGGCCTCTTGAATTACCAAGCCGAGGATCGCCATGCTGGCCGAGAGCTCGCCGCTGCGTGGTGGTGGCATCGTGACGAATCGTATTTGAAAAGTAGACCGCCGTGTGCAGTGTTTCCTGGAATTATCCCGAGCAATCGACACCAGCAGACATTGTTTTTGGTGTTCGCCAAGCCGGGAATTCCTTATACACACGAGGCTTAAGCGGTCAGAAACATTTTGGGCAAACTGATGTCTAGGGCCCACGGCTTTGCAGCTGGAATTCCGCGCTCGGAAACCCCCTCGCCCGGGCCCCAGCCAAATTCGAATCAGTGAATCGCTTGCAGGCACAAACGCGTCTTAACGCCACGTACGCGCGAACTTCGCACGACTTCGCGTACCTTGCCTAAGGTCCTGGCTTACCGACCGCAATGACCGAACGACGCATCGACCGGCGCACATTCCTGAAGGGCGGACTGCTCGCCGGAGGACTGCTCGCGGGCGGAGGCGCAGCGATCGCCGAGCTCGCCAAGAACGACGAGCCCGCGGTCACGAGCGCGCCGCGCCACCCTCACCCCCGCCCCTCAACGCCGCCGAGCACCCGGGCGCACGAACCGCCCGCGCGCCAGCCCCCGCCGGCGCACCGGAGCCATGGGCCGAACATCCTGGTGATCCTCGTCGACCAGTTACGTACACCGCAGTGGTACACGGCGGCGCCGGCGATGGCGAAGCTGCTGCCGAACATCTCGCGCCTGCGACGCGAAGGGGTGTCCTTCGAGCACCACTACACGGCGTCCACCGACTGCACCCCGGCGCGCTCGGCGCTGCTCACGGGCCTCTACACCCATCAGACCGGGTGCATGATCACGGGCGGCAGCACGCTGGACCCGGGCTTCCCGACGTGGGGAGGATTGCTGGGAGAGCACGGCTACGAGAGCTGGTGGTTTGGCAAGTGGCACCTCACCCACGGCGACAACCACTGGAGCGTGCTGCGCGACCCCGAAGCGCTCGCGCCTTACGGCTTCTCCGGCGGCACCTACCCGTCTCCCGACGGGGGTCCGGGCCAGGGCTTCCACATCGACCCCCAGATTGCTGACCAGTTCGGCGAATGGTTCGCGCAGGCCAACCACACGCGGCCGTGGTGCACGACGGTCTCGTTCGTCAATCCGCACGACATCGCGTGGTGGTGGCACTGGAGCGAACGCGTCCCGTCGGAGGCGCGCCCGCCGGCGCGTGTCCACGCGCTGCCGGCGAACTTCGAGACACCCGAGATGCTCGAAGCGCACCGCAAGCCATTGCTACAGCGCTCGCTGCAGCAGACGGCGGCTGCCTCGTTCGGGCCGGTGCCGCTGGCGGGCCCGGAAGCGAAGGCGGCGTGGCTGCCGTTCATGGACCTCTACGTGAAGCTGCAGCAGATGGTCGATCGCCAGATCGGGCGCGTGCTGCACACCCTGCAAAGCCGCCCCCACGTCGCGGCGAACACGATCGTGGTGTTCACCTCCGACCACGGCGAGTACGGCGCCTCACACGGCTTGCGCGGCAAGGGCGGCGGGGCCTACGAGGAGGCGATCCGCGTGCCGCTGATCGTCAAGGACCCCCGGGGGCGGCTGACCGTGGCCCCGCGCAAGCCGCGGACACAGCTGACCTCGAGCGTCGACGTGGCCCCGCTGCTGTTGACGATCGCGAGCGGATCGAACGCGTGGCGCTCAGAACCGCATCTGAAGCACCTTGCGGGACGTGCGGATCTCGCCGCGATCCTCGCCAACCCCCGAGCCCCGGGGCGACGCTACGTGCTGCACACAACAGACGAGATCGTCACGGAGTTCGCCGCGGAGACATACGCGGCGAACGCGCCGCTACACGTAGTGGCGCTGCGCACGGCGCGCGCGAAGTACGTGACCTACTCCAACTGGCGCCCAGGCGGCATCCAGCAGCAGCAGCAGCGTGCACAGGAACGCGAGCTCTACGACTACCGCAACCACGGTGGGCGCCTGGAGCTGCGCAACGTCGCCGGCAACAGCCATCTGGAGCCGGCGCTAGACGCGCTGCTCGAGCACGCGCTGCGCACGGAGTTGCGCGGTCCGCTGCCCCACCACCTGCGCACGGCGCGCAAGTTGGGTTTCGAGAACTACTTCTTGACCGCCACCAAAGCGGCCCTCGGCGCTACGGCCGCGCGGCTACGACGTGAGGAGCGCGAAAGCGGCCCGCTGGGGCCGTTCTCCAGACCGAGGCTCGGAGGCGCCGAGACGCACCCCGCTCCGATTCGCCCCACGCAGCACGGTCCCATCCGTCCCACGCTGCGCTGATCGACCCCTCACCACCCCGCCGGCGGGCGATCAGAAGACCGCCACGGGCGCTCAGGAGACAGCCGCGGCGGCCGAGCCGCCGAGCGTCTGCCCGGAGGCGCCGAGCGCGCGGACCTCGACGTACTGAGCCGGGGCGTTCAGGTGAATCGTCGTCTCGAAGCCTTGCCGCGGCGCGCTCGCGACCGGCGTGAGGCTTTCCGCGGAGGCGCCGGCGAGCACTTGCCAAGAAGCGACGTCGGTCGCGCCGTTCCAGCTTGCCTCTACGGTCACGCCACCGCCCGCGGCCTGCGCTGCGACGGCGGGCGGGGAGGTCGGCTGGCCGCTCCAGGGGGACAGGTAGGTGCGGAAGTCCTGGACGTTCTTGCCGAGCGTACCGTCGAGCAGCATGTGTCCTGAGCTGTCGAACTCGGTGAAGTTCGGCAGCCCGCCGTAGCCGAGCAGCCAGTTGCCGCCGGGCAGAGCGAGGGCGTTGCCCTGGCTGGATGCGAGCAGCGTTTTGGCGGGGTTGGCGGAGCGCTTGACGAGCGCGACCGTGTGGCTTGAGAGATCGGGGCGCAGCAGCAGGCCGCTGGACTGCTTCTCCTTGGGCGGATTGGAGCCGTTGTCGAACACCGAGATCAACCCACCGGGTTGGAACTCGGCGTCGTGTTGCCAGTAAAAGCGCACGCCGGAGCCGAGCTTGAAGCTGCTGTGAGCACCGTCGCCGAGCAGCCAGTTGAAGCCGCCGCTGTGCATGTTGACGTCGTACAGCGTCCAGGTGTTGCGCGCCGAGAGCATCACGTCTCCGGAACTCCCCGGCGAGATCGAGTTGATGTGGACGTAGTCCCACGGGTATTCGCCGCCGGAGACATGGTTGAGCGAGTCGCGCAGCGGAATGTGCCCGAGCGCGTGCCACTCCCACATGACGAGGCCGGTCTTGATGTCGACCTGCTCGATCACGGAGTCGGTGAGGACCCCGTGCGGTGACCCGTGGACGGAGGCGAGGTTCATGTGGATCGGGTCGAACGCGTCGATCCACGCGGTGCCCTGCGGAGTGAGGCGGATCTCGTGCAGGTCGGCGTGGTAGCCGTTGCCGGCGCGAATCGTGGCGATCTGGCGGTAGGAGTTGTCGTAGAGCACGTCTTCGCCCTGCCCGAAGCCGACTCGCAGGATGCGTCCCTGCCACCACGTGAGCACGGGCTTGCCTTCGTACTGCTGGACCTGGAAGTTGCTGGCCTCGTGCCCGGCGGGCAGCGGGTGAAACCAGACGAGCGCGCCGTTCTGTTCGGCGATCATCGGCCCCGGGACGCCGGCGCCCTGGTAGGGCGCGAGGAACAGGTCCCCGCTGGCAGCGCCGGGCTTGGCGGGTGTCGTGATCCTCACCGTGGAGGGCGTCAGGGGCGGGGCGGAGCGGTAGCGCTGCACCGCACGCGGGTCGCCGGGGTTGTTGGGGAACTCCTGCTGGCTGACGCTGGCCTGGCGCGCAACCGTGAAGGTCGTGCTCACCGCCTGCGGTGAGCCGCCGGCCGCGACGGTCGCGTGGACGGTGACGTGCTCGCCGGAGACGAACGGCTTGGAGGGCAGGAAGCTCTCCCCGGTCCCCGTCGAGTAGGCCTGCAGGCGTCCACTATGGGAGCCGCTGCGCGAGCCGACGACGTGGATCTCAGAGACCTGTGTGCCGCCGGCACCGCCGAGAAAACTGATCTGCGTGCTCGGAGCAGCATCGGGCGTGCCGGGCAGCGGCGAGACTGTGACGGCGTTGGCGACGGCCGCGGCGATCGCGGCCGAGTCTCCAAGCGCAATGGGGGTCGAGGGGGAGCTGCCGCCGCAAGCGCCAAGCGCCGCCACGGCGCCGGCGAGCGAGAGCAGTGCGAGCGCGCCCTTCACCGTCCCGGGTTCCCCAGGTGGTGGGGAGCGTGGAGCGCGAGCAGCAGCACAACGGGGCCGTTCCTGTTCATCGTTTACCCTCCGGATCGGATCTGCGAGGCGCCCGGCCCCCCAAGCGGGCTTCTTATTGTCCTCTTGAAATCGGATCCTAACATCGCCTAACACCGCGGCGTCAGCAGCTAGGATCTGCGATCCGGCCTGCCAATCCCGCTCGACAGGGCACGACGGAAGAGAAAGCAATGAACCCGGAAGGCGAGTGGACGCCGATACGCCGCGAGGGCCGCCGCGTGCGCGCGCACGCGCGGGCGGCGAGGTCCCATCCGCGACTACGACGCGCGCTGCTGCTCGGCGCGGCGCTGGTGCTGATGTCGAGCGCGGCGACACTCGCGTTCGGCGGCCGGCGAATCGCGGCGGAGGAGTCCGCGTTCATCGGCCCGGCGGCGACGGCGTGCGTGCCCTCGACGGTCGACCGCACGGACCTGCTGCCGGGAACCCAGCTGGCGGTGTCGCCGCTGCCGGATTCGCTGGACGCGTCGCGGCACACGCAGATCAGCCTGCTCGGGGTGCCGTCGTCGGCGATCTCAGACGT
>DASXOX010000015.1:0-6735 GCA_036493975.1 Solirubrobacteraceae bacterium | reverse complement strand
CATGCGGTGTGAAGACCGTGAGAACCTCGCCCTCGGCGGAGCTCAGCTCGACCTCGACACCGTCGACGCGCCCCAGCACGAAGCGCTGGCTGGCGAGCGCGACCTCGTCCCATTTGCCTGAGTCGGCGCGCTCCTGCAGGCGCCGATCGTTCTCGGGCACGTAGGCGCTGATCCGCAGATACCAGGCTGGACGCTCGATCAGCCGCACGGGGTTGTGGCAGCGCCAGCAGCGCCCGTCCTCGACCTGGATCGAGGCGAGCGTCGTCTGGCATGTGTCGCACCAGTCGACGGTGCCGGTGCCGCGGTATACGAGGCCGGCCTCGAGCAGCGTGAGGAAGAGCCACTGCGACCAGCGGTACATGACGGGATCTGAGCTGAGAAAGGCACGCTCCCAATCGAAGGAGAACCCGAGTCGCTTCAGCTGTCCTTCCATGTGCGAAGCGCAGCGAGCGACCCACTCGCTCGGTGGCACGCCGCCGGCGATCGCGCCGAGCTCGGCGGGCAGCCCGAAGGCGTCGAAGCCGAAGTTGAACAGGACCTGATCGCCGCGCGCACGACGGAAGCGGGCGTAGGCGTCGCCGATCGAGTAGCTGCGCACATGCCCGATGTGCACGTTGCCCGAGGTGAAGGGCGCGGAGGGCTTTATGTACAGGTGCGGGAGATCGTCCTGGACGGCAGGCGTCCGGGCAGCGCCGCGTGCGCTCCAGGCGGCCTGTCGGCGTGCCTCGATCGCGTGCGGGTCATAGCTCGTGGGCGAGCCCATGTTCGTCTCCCTCGTTCATGTCAGATGAGGATACCCAAGGGGTTTGCGGGCGGGGGGGCGTTGCTATGCTCAAAATCCGTTGGCTGACGTCCCTGACAGCACCATCCAGGCGCTTCGCCGACCCCCTTCCGACCCCGCCTGCAGCGGGGTCGTTTCGTCCGAAGCGATTGCGAGGATCAAGCGATGGAGATAGAGATCGGACGTGGCAAGAAGGCCCGTCGGGCATATGGATTCGACGACATTGCGATCGTGCCCTCGCGGCGCACACGCGACCCTGACGACATCGACATCTCGTGGAAGCTGGGGCCCTACCAGTTCGAGCTGCCGATGCTCGCCTCGGCGATGGACGGCGTGGTCTCGCCGCGCACGGCCGGCCTCGTCGGCGGTCTCGGCGGTCTGGCGGTGCTCAACCTGGAGGGCATCTTCACGCGCTACGAGGACGCGGAGGAGCAGCTCGAGCGGATCGCCCTGCTGCCGAAGGATCAAGCGACGCGCGAGATGCAGGAGATCTATGCGGAGCCGATCAAGCCGGAGCTGATCGCGCAGCGGATCGCTGAAATTAAGGAGCAGAAGGTCGTCGTGGCGGCGTCGCTGACGCCCCAGCGGGTGCTCAAGTACCACGAGATCGCTATGGAGGCGGGCCTGGACGTGCTCGTGATCCAGGGCACGGTCGTCTCGGGCGAACACGTCTCGACGGTCTCTGAGCCGCTCAACTTGAAGGAGTTCATCCCGTCACTGGACGTGCCGGTCGTCGTGGGCGGCTGCGCCTCCTACCACACGGGTCTGCACCTGATGCGCACGGGCGCGGCGGGCGTGCTCGTGGGCGTTGGCCCGGGCGCGGCGTGCACGACACGTGGCGTGCTTGGGATCGGCGTGCCGCAGGCGACGGCGATCGCGGACGTGGCGCACGCACGCTCGACGCACATGCTCGAGACGGGCGAGTACGCACAGGTGATCGCGGACGGCGGCATGCGCAACGGCGGCGACGTCTCGAAGGCGATCGCGCTGGGCGCGGACGCGGTGATGATCGGCTCGCCGCTGGCGCGCGCATACGAGGCGCCGGGACGGGGCTTTCACTGGGGTATGGCGACGTTCCATCCAAGCCTCCCGCGCGGCGCGCGCGTGGCGACGCACCAGAACGGCACGCTCGAGGAGATCCTCATTGGTCCGGCGCGTGAGAACGACGGCACGTTCAACCTGTTCGGTGGCCTGCGCACGTCGATGGCGACGTGCGGCCACAAGGACCTTGCTGAGTTCAACCGCGCGGAGGTCGTGATCGCGCCGTCGCTGCAGACTGAGGGCAAGGCGCTGCAGCGCGACCAGCAGGTGGGCATGGGCGCCACGAACGGGAAGGCTGCAGCGCTCGTCAATGACTGATCCTGCGTCGGTCGCAGAGGACCTCCCGGCCGCGATCCGGGATGTCTCCGGCGAGCATGGCCAGGACGCACCCTCTGGGGCGCAGGCAGTTCGCGAAGAACGCTCTGCGCACGAGCGACCGAGGACGCCGCAAGGCGAAGCCGGGGACGTTCCGGCGGGCACGATCGAGACGGCCACGGAAGAGATCGTGGTGATCGACTATGGCGGCCAGTACAGCCAGCTGATCGCGCGGCGTGTGCGCGACTGCGGCGTGTTCAGCGAGCTGCTGCCGCACTCGGTCTCGGTCGAGGAGGTGGCGAAGCGCAAACCGCGCGGGATCATCCTTTCGGGCGGACCGGCCTCTGTCTATGCGGAGGGTGCGCCGCGGCTGCAGCGCGAGCTGCTCGAGCTGGGCGTGCCGGTGATGGGCATCTGCTACGGCATGCAGCTGCTCGTGCACGAGCTGGGCGGACGCGTGGAGCAGGCGGAGATTGGGGAGTTCGGACGCTCTGATCTGAATGTCTCTGAGCCGGGCGTGCTGTTGCGCGGCATGCCGCGTGAGCAGACGTGCTGGATGTCGCACCGCGACACGGTCTATGAGCCGCCGCCGGGCTTCGTGGCGCTGGCATCGTCGAGCTCGTCGCCGGTGGCGGCGGTGGAGGACACGACGCGGGGGATCTACGGCATCCAGTTCCACCCGGAGGTCGTGCACACGCCTTACGGGCAGGAGATCTTGACGCGCTTCTTGACGGAGATCTGCGGCTGTGAGCAGAACTGGTCGGCGTCGTCGATCGTCGAGGAGCAGATCGGGCGAATCCGCGCCCAGGTCGGCGATGCGCAGGTGATCTGCGGGCTGTCGGGCGGGGTCGACTCGTCGGTGGCGGCGCTGCTGGTGCACCGCGCGATCGGCGATCAGCTGACGTGCGTGTTCGTCGATCACGGGCTGATGCGCAAGGAAGAGGGCGAGCAGGTGATCAGCGCTTTCCGCGACACGTTCAAGGTGCCGCTGGTTGCGGTCGACGCGGAGCAGCGCTTTCTGGAGCGACTAAAAGGCGTGACGGAGCCGGAGGCCAAGCGCAAGGCAATCGGCGCGGAGTTCATCCGCGTGTTCGAGGAGGAGGCACAGCGACTCGCGGGAGTCGACGGCGATGGCGCGCGCTTCCTCGTGCAGGGCACGCTCTACTCGGACGTGATCGAGTCGGGCGGGGGCACGGGGGCGGCGACGATCAAGTCCCACCACAACGTCGGTGGGCTGCCTGAGGACCTCGAATTCGACCTCGTCGAGCCGCTGCGTGCCCTGTTCAAGGACGAGGTGCGCGCGGTGGGAGCGGAGCTTGGCCTGCCGGACAGGCTCGTCTGGCGCCAACCGTTTCCAGGTCCGGGCCTGGCGATCCGCGTGGTTGGTGGCGAAGCGACAAAGGAGCGCCTGGACGTCCTGCGCGAGGCGGACTACATCCTGCAGGAGGAGATCCGCAAGGCAGGCCTCTACCGCGAGCTGTGGCAGTCGTTCTGCGTGCTCCCTGATGTGCGCACTGTCGGCGTGCAGGGGGACGAGCGCACATATGGCTATGTCGTTGTGCTGCGCGCGGTGACGAGCGACGACGCGATGACGGCGGACTGGGCGCGGCTGCCGTATGACCTGCTGGAGGCGATCGCGTCGCGGATGATCAACGAGTTGCGCGAGGTCAACAGGGTGGTCCTGGACATAACCAGCAAGCCTCCAGGCACGATCGAGTGGGAGTAACCCAGGCCTAAGCCTCGCGGCCCCTGGCTGCGTCCTTACCCCGTTCGGGGCACAGGCGGTCGCTCGCGTGCTGCTCGCACGCCACGCTCCCTGCGTCCTTTCCCAGGAACACGATCCGTCGGCCTGGGTGCTGGCTGGCGTCTTTTCGAGCACCGAAGCGGACCTGAACTTCCGATGAGGCTCAGCTTCGCCTATGATGTCCGCCTCGCCGCGCGTCCGGGAGTTCCGGCACGCGTGGCCTTTTTCACGCCCATGGCACCCTCGACAAAGACCTACGTAGCGAAGCCGACGGACCGCGAGCGCAATTGGCTGCTCGTGGACGCGAACGGCTTGACGCTGGGCCGGATGGCGACGCAGGTGGCGGACATGCTGCGCGGCAAGCGCAAGCCGGAGTACACGCCGCACATCGACACGGGCGACTTCGTGGTCGTGATCAACGCGGAGAAGATCCACGTGACGGGCAACAAGCGCGCGGACAAGCGCTACTACCGCCACTCGGGCTACCCGGGCGGGCTGCGCTCGCGCACGTTCGAGGAGATGCAGGCACGCCGCCCGGAGGAGATCATCCGCTTGGCTGTCAAAGGCATGATGCCGCGCAACCGCTTGGCGCGTAAGCAACTGACGAAGCTGAAGGTGTACGCGGGGCCTGAGCACCCGCACGTCGCCCAGAAACCGCAACCTTTGGAGATTGAGCACTGATGGCCGACGAGGAGACCCCGGAGACACCGGCTGAGGAGACCCCCCAGCACGCGGTGCCGAGCGAGGACGCTCAGGAGATCGCAGGCTCGGCAGAGGACGCGGCCCTGGAGGCAGCCGAGGAGAAGCGCGACGCGCCTGAGGAGCACCCGGCACCGGAGCCGGCGACGGTCGAGCCGAGCGGCGAAGGCCACGCGGCGCCGACGGCGGACGCACAGGAGATTGCCGGCACGGCAGGGGACGCGGCGCTCGAGGCGCTGCAGGAGTCTGAGGACGCGAGCGCGGTCGCGGCTGCAGTGGACGAGGATGAGGACGAAGGCGACGCCGCTGATGTGGCTGCGCCGGCGGCCAAGCCGGCCGTCCCGGGCGCGCACTTGGAGGTGGACATCGTGCCTGAGGGCGCAGACCCGCTTGGTCGCGGCGAGACGGCCTATGAGGACCCGTACGCGATTGACGGCGAGGACGGCGAGACGCCGCAGGGCGACGGCGAGGGCCAGGACGCGGAGGAGGCTTTGAGCGAGCCGATCGCGACAGCTGCGATCGACCTCGCGGCGGGGGCGCGCTACCGCGCGACGGGCAAGCGCAAGACGGCGATCGCGCGCGTCACGCTGCGCCCGGGCAAAGGCACCTACCTGATCAACGGCCGTACGCTGGAGCAGCACTTCCCGCGCGACACCCTCAGGCGCAACATTCGCCAGCCCCTGGAGACTGTCGGCTACCAGGAGAAGATGGACGTCGTAGCCCGCCTGCACGGCGGTGGCGTTTCGGCGCAGGCCGGCGCGTTGCGCCACGGCGTCTCGCGGGCGCTGCTCGAGGCCGACCCGAACCTGCGCGGCGAGCTCAAGCGCAGGGGCTTTTTGACGCGCGACTCGCGCGCCAAGGAGCGCAAGAAGGCCGGGCTGAAGAAGGCCCGTAAGAAGCCTCAGTTCTCCAAGCGCTGACGCCGATATCACGAGGGTGATGCCCCGCAAGCTGTTTGGCACGGACGGTGTTCGTGGGCTGGCCGGCGAGTTTGTGACGGCGGAGCTCGCGCTTGCCCTGGCGCGCGCAGCGACAGAGCAGACGGGCGCAGAGCGCCCGCAGGTGCTGATCGTGCGCGACACGCGCGAGTCGGGCGAGATGCTGCAGTCGGCCGTCGCGGCGGGCGTCGCGGCGGCGGGCGGCGACGCGCTGCTCGGCGGCGTCTTGCCGACGCCGGCGGCGCCGCTGTTGATCGGCCGCTATGACTTCGACCTCGCGGTGGTGCTTTCGGCCTCACACAACCCGTTCGAGGACAACGGGATCAAGTTCTTCGCGGGCGACGGCTTCAAGCTCTCTGACGACGACGAGCACGCGATCGAGCGCCTGCTCGAGCGCGACGCGCCGCCGGCGAACACGTCGATTGGACACGTGCGCGAGCTGCGCGGAGCGCCTGAGGACTATCTGCGCGAGCTGCACACGCGCTTTGCCGAGCTCGAGCTGTCGGGCATCGACGTGCTGCTCGACTGTGCCAACGGCGCTACGTATCACGTGGCGCCTGAGATCTTCCGCCGTCTCGGCGCGAACGTCAGCGTGATCGCCGACGAGCCGGACGGGCGCAACATCAACGACGGCGTCGGCTCCACGCACGTGGAGGCGCTCGCTGAGCGCGTCGTCGCGGGTGGCCACTCGCTGGGCTTCGCCTTCGACGGTGACGGCGACCGCGTGCTGGCGGTCGACGGGCGCGGCCAGGTCGTCGACGGCGATGAGTTGCTGGCGCTTGCTGCGCTGCATCTGCGCGCGACTGGGCGCTTGAGCGGCGACGGCGTGGCGGTGACGGTGATGACGAACTACGGCTTTCACTCCGCAATGGCGCAGGCGGGCGTCAATGTGGTGACGACGAGCGTCGGCGATCGCTACGTGCTCGAGGCGCTCCGCGAGCGCGACTGGGCGCTCGGCGGCGAGCAGTCGGGCCACATCATCGAGATGGGCTTCAACCGCACGGGCGACGGTCTCGCCAGCGCGTTGTTGACGATGGAGGCGCTTGCAGGCGGTGACCTCAGCGAGCGCCATGCGATGGCGAAGCTGCCACAGCGCTTGGTCAACGTCCGCGTGCGCGATCGTGGCGCCCTGGCTGAAGCTGCGAGCGTCGATCAGGCAGTGCGCGCGGCTGAACAGGAGCTGACAGGACGCGGACGGGTGCTTGTCCGACCGAGCG
>DASXOX010000014.1:0-27312 GCA_036493975.1 Solirubrobacteraceae bacterium | reverse complement strand
CGGGTTGCCCGAAGGCCAGGGCCAAGGCGAAGCGCAAGCACGCCAAGCACCACGCGAAGCCCAAGCGCAAGGGACGCAAGAAGTAGGGAGAAGGCGACTCAAAATGCCACCGCCCACCCGCAGCAAGGCGCCGGTGAATGGGACTGCTCCCGGGACTCCACGCGAGTCCCGGGACGGCTCCGGCCCCAGCACCGGCTCCAGGCGCAGAGCTCGCAGCGTCGGCCGGATGCGCGTGGGGGAGATCCAGCGGGCACGGATCCTGCTTGCGATGAGCGAGTTGGTGCGCGAGCGTGGCGCGGCGGGCGTGACGGTCGCGCACGTCGTGTCGCGCTCGGGCGTCTCGCGTAGAACCTTCTACGAGCTGTTCGCGGATCGCGAGGCCTGCTTCCTGGCGGCTTTTGACTCTGCTGTCACAGCGGGCCGTGAGCGCATGGCCGCCGCGCACGCGAGCGAGGCGCCTTGGCGGGAACGAATCAGAGCTGCGCTGCTGGCCGCCCTGGAGTTCCTCGACGCCGAACCCGAGCTGGGCTATCTGTGTGTCGTGGGTGCGCTCAGCGGCGGTCAGCGCTCGCTGGAGCGCCGCGCTGAGGTGCTGGGCAGCCTGATCGACGCCCTGCACCAGGGTCGCCCCGACGGGAAGAGTCCCGCCGTCGAGCGAGTTGTCGCCGAAGGGGTCGTTGGCGCGGTGCTCTCGGTGATCCACGCCCGCCTCGTGGAGCAGTCGCTGGGGCGGCGTCGGGAACCGCTGATCGAGCTCTTGAACCCGCTGATGGGAATCGTCGTGCTCCCCTATCTGGGGTCCGTGGCCGCCCGGCGCGAGAGTGCCAGGCCGGCGCCGAAACTAGAGCCTCCCGTCAAGCAGCACGTCGACCCGTTGCGAGAGCTCGATATGCGCTTGACCTACCGCACCGTGCGGGTGCTGCTCGCCATCGCGTCGACTCCCGCGGCCAGCAATCGCGAGGTCGCGAGCGCTGCTGGGATCACCGACCAGGGGCAGATCTCGAAGCTGCTCGCGCGCTTGCAATCGCTTGGCTTGATCCAGAAAACGAGCGGCGATCACACTAGAGGCGAGCGCAACGCGTGGAGCCTCACGACCAAAGGCCACGACGTGACCGCGACGATCCAAACCCAGCCCGCCGGCTGAGCCGGAGCGAGCCCGCCGCACGCGCAAGCCAGGCGGCGGCCATAGTGGCGCTGCGCGCCGCCGCTAGTTGAGCGCGGGCTGCTCCCCGCACCGCCGTGCACTTGACATATGCCTCTCACGGTGGTTATAGTCGTCTCATCGGGCACATGACTGTTGGGTGCCGGGTGTGTTTTGGAGGTACATATAGGTCTGGTTGGGTGCTGACCCTCTGTGGTCGGCTCCAGCGCCGGCAGGGGTTTCAGCCGGAGAGGGATCGGGTCTTGCACCGTCGAGGGAGTTGAGTTGAGCGTGGGTTCATACCGGACATACGTGTCGGATCATGGCGCGCCCGTAACCGGTGCTCTAGCTAGATGTGTCAGCACAGCTGACGCATCTCTCTCTCTCTCTCTCTCTCTTACGGCGACCTAGTAGACGTCGCTGTAAGTCGTTAGCCGCCCGCCCCCTCCTCGTCAGGGAGGGGATCGGCGCCGGCTGCTCGCCGAACGGCCCGGCTCATCGCAGCCGCCGTCGGTGTCCATTCAACGTCGTGGGCACCGAGTCCACGGTCATCTCAGGCCGCCCGCGTGCGCGCGGCATGGCTCTTGGTTCCCGTGAGGAGGGGATGTGCATATGAGTGCTCGCAGGCTTGGGTCGTTCGTCGGCGCCTGGGTGGGCGCATGGCTTGTCGTGTTCTTGTCCTGTCAGGCGATCGCGCTCGCGGCGAGCGCGCCCACCGTCGACCGCGAGTTCTCGGCGAATGTCGGGGTGAGCACCGCGACGATCGAGGCTGAAATCAACCCACAGGAAGTCGCCACGAGCTATCACTTCGAGTACGGCACGGGTGCCTCCTACGGCACAAGTGCTCCGCTTTCTGACGCCGCCATCGGCGCGGGTGCGAGCGGCGTTGTCGTCACCCTTCCGCTCGCGGGGCTGCAAGCCGGCACCAGCTACCACTACAGGGTTGTTGCCACCAACGCGGAAGGCGCCACCGCTGGGCCCGACCATGTTCTGAAGACCTCCAGTCCCGAAGTCGAAGGGGGTGCATCCTGTTCCAATGCGCTTATACGAGGATCCCAGTCCGCCTCCTACCTGCCCGACTGTCGCGCGTACGAGATGGTGTCGCCCGCGAGCAAGAAGGGGGCGAACATCGCGGCGGACGCTTCGCAGACTCAGAGCTCTCTCAGCGGCGACGCGATCAAGTACTACTCGACGGCCGCGTTTGGTGACGCCCAGGGAATCGCGACGCATGGCGCGGAATACGTGAGTCAGCGTGGCGCAACTGGCTGGACGACGCACGGAATCAATCCAGAGCAGTCCTCGACGACCCTCTTGTCGAGCTTCACCGGCTCGCAATATCAATACCTATCGCCTGACCTTTCGGAGGGAGTGTATTTCGCACTGACACCCGTGACCCCGGGTCACCCGGATGTGGAACGCGCAGCCAATCTCTACCTCCGCGACGATATCCTGAGTGGTCCGCCCGGGAACTACGAACTGCTCAGCGACTGCCCAGCTTGCGGCTCCATTCCGCTTCCCCCGCGCTCACTCGGCGCGTTTGGGCTCGAAGTTGCCTTCGCGGGAGCGTCGGCCGATCTCGGTCATGTCTTTTTCGAGAGCGTCAACAAGCTGACGCCGGAAGCCGCAGCAACCAATCCCGCAGGTCCAAAGCTCTATGAATGGGATCGCGGCGCTCTTCGGCTGGCGGGGATCCTACCCAACGGTGAACCCGCCGAAGTATCCGTGGCAGGCGCCGGCGCTGGCGGTGGGACAAGGCTCGCCGAAGGTGGCTGGACCGAGGATGCAATCTCGACAGACGGCGACCGGGTGGTCTTCACGGCCGGTCCAGGTATGGAAGGCGTAGATGGCGACGCGGTAAATGTAGGAGCTCTCTACATGCGTATCAACCATGCCGAAACGATCCAACTGAACACAAATGAGCGCTCTGTTCCCGATCCCGGTGGCGCGCAGCCCGCCAGATTCTGTGCGGCAACGCCGGATGGGTCGCGGGTCTTCTTCACCACCAAAGAGATGCTTACCGACGACTCGCCCGAACATGCCGAAAGTCTCTATATGTACGATACTAAGGCGCCGGCAGGCCAGCGGCTGACATTGATTTCGGTCGATCGCGAACCTGGCGGCTCAGATGGTGGTGGTCGTACGGTGGTGACGGGGATCACTGCTGACGGTAGCTATGTGTACTTCGCCGGTGGCGCTATGCTGGTTCCCGGACAGCCCCCTTTCGGTAACTCGTATGACGCTCTGTTCGTCTGGCATGAAGGATCGGTTCGCTATGTCGCGAGCCAGCTTCCCTTGGATCCGGGTAGCGATTGGGGTGGATTTGCACGTAGTGGCGGCTACACCAATTTCCGTGTCGATCGGTCGGGACTGCAAGCGATCTTCACAAGCAGCGATCCTGTGACGGCCCAGCGAGTCGGCTACGAAAACGTAGGAAAGTGCGAAACAGAATTCGCAGTGCAGCCGTGCGACGAGACCTACTACTATGACTACACGACGAACAAGCTTGTGTGCGCTTCCTGTGATCCGAGCGGCGCGGCGCCGCTCGGACAGAGTGGCTTCTCTGCCGTGAAGGGAATCGACAATGCTTTTAATTTCGGCTTCACCGCCTACTCCCGTACGCAGTACCTCAACAGGGCGCTCAGCGAAGACGGTCGATACGTCTTCTTCGACACGGTCGACGCGCTGGTGCCTCGGGATACGAATCATCGTCGCGATGTATACGAGTACGACACCGCCACCGATCAGGTACACCTGATCTCCGGCGGGACGTGCGCGTGTGACTCGCTATTCGTAGAGATCGGCGCAGACGGAGCGAACGCGTTCTTTGTCACGCAGCAGCGGCTGGTGCGTGCCGATGTCGACACCAACGCGGATCTCTACGACGCTCGGGTCAATGGTGGGATCGAAGCCCAGAACGGCACCCCGCCGGCACCCTGCGAAGGAGACGATTGCCAGGGGCCCGCCGGGGGAACGGAGGCTTTCGCGCCGCCCTCGTCGGCGACCTTCGCCGGTCAAGGCAACAAAAGCCCGCTGACTACCCAGAGGCCAGCGAAGGCGAAGCGAAAGGCCAAACCGAAGCGGCGCAGGGCGAAGCATCGCAAGACGACACATCGCAAGGCCGCAAAGACGGGACGCAGCACGCGAGCAGCTACCCACACCAAAAGGGGAGTGAGTTGAGCAACATGGGGGCATCTACGGGACACATACAGCGGACTCTCTCGCGAACCCTGCTGGCGGCGGTACTGGCAACTGCCGTGAGCCTGGTCGCGTGGGCCGGATCGGCGAGCGCTCAGTTCGGCTCCAGCGCGTTCGACCAACAGATCAGCGTCGATCCATCGGGGGGTCTGTTTGGGCAGGCCGGTGGTCACCCGTATGCGATATCGACCACGATCGATCTCAACGGTGTGCTTGACGCCGAAACCGGAACTCTGTTTCCAGACGGAAACGTCAAGGACTTGATCGTCAAGCTGCCCCCAGGATTGCTGGGCAATCCCGTGGGGGTGGCGCAGTGCACTGCGGCTCAGCTGATCTCGGTGGCCGCGCCCCGCACACCCGAATGCCCGGTGGGATCGCAGGTCGGGATCGTCGAGCTCAAGGTCTCCCTGCCGCACTCGAACAAACCCTTCTTGATCGCGGTGCCGCTCTTCAATGTGGTGCCGCCGGTCGATGCGCCCGCAGAGTTCGGGTTCAATGCGGCCGGCGAGGCCATCTATCTGACCGGCAACGTGCGCAATGGCGGGGATTTCGGGATCGACGTCGTGTCGGCGAACATCCCGATCGCACTCCCGCTGCTCGGGGTGAACGTGACCTTTTGGGGCGTGCCGGCCGATCCCAGGCACGACTTCCAGCGATGCGACGCCGAAGCGATGAGCTATGAAATAGAAGGGTTCGCGCCGGCGCCGGCCTGTCCCGGCGGCGTATCGACCGCGGATCCCGAACCGTCCAAGGCATTCCTGACGATGCCGGTGTCGTGCTCGCCGGTAAGCGAAGGCTTCAAGACTGGGCTGCGCGCCGACTCCTGGCAGAACCAGGGGACCTTCGTCGAACAAACGCTGACCAGCCACATGCCTCCGGGCTACCCGCTGGCGCCCGGTGAATGGGGAGCTCCTGCCGGCATCACCGGCTGCGAGCTCGTGCCATTCCAGCCGAAGATCGCCGTTGAACCGACCAACCACCAGGCGGACACACCGACGGGCCTGAACGTCGACATCTCGTTGCCTCAGGAAGGGTTGTTCAACCCACAAGGGCTCGCCACGGCCGACGTCAAGGACGCCGTGGTCGAATTGCCAGCCGGCGAGGCGATCTCGCCGAGCGCCGCGACGGGTCTCGGCGCGTGCTCGCTGGCGCAAGTCGGTCTGAACAGCGGCGAACCCGCGGCCTGCCCGGACTCCTCGAAGCTCGGCACCGCGGAAATCGACACGCCGCTGTTGAATGACCCGCTGAAGGGCTCGATCTTCCTCGGCAAGCAGAGCGAAAACCCGTTTGGGTCGCTGATCGCGCTGTACGTCGTCTTGGAAGGCCACGGCGTGATCCTGAAGCTCCCCGGCCACGTCGACCTCGACCCGCAAACCGGCAGGATCGTGACGACGTTCGACAACAACCCGCAGTTGCCATTCGATCATTTCAAGTTGAACTTCAAGGCCGGGCCGCGCTCGCCATTGGTCAACCCGCACCAGTGCGGAACCTATGAAACGGCCGCCCGATTCACGCCATGGTCGGGAACGGCTCCGGTGAATATCAACAGCGCGTTCACGATCAGCTCTGGTCCGAACGGTGCTCCGTGCCCGGGGTCTCCGCAGGCGTTCGCGCCCGGTTTCTCGGCGGGCACGACGAACAACCAGGCGGGCGCGTTCAGCCCGTTCTCGCTGACGTTCACGCGTGCGGACGGCGAACAGCAGCTCGGTGGGGTGTCGTTGAAGATGCCCCCGGGTCTGCTCGGGACGCTGGCCGGGGTCCCGTTATGCGGGGAACCGCAGGCGGCGCAGGGGACCTGCGACGCGGCTTCGCTGATCGGTTCTGTGACGGCCGCGGCCGGTGCGGGCGCGAACCCGTTCTCCGTGACGGGCGGCAAGGTATTCCTCACGGGCGGCTATAAGGGCGCGCCGTATGGTCTCTCGATCGTGGTTCCGGCGGTGGCGGGCCCGTTTGATCTCGGGACAGTTGTGGTGCGGGCGTCGATCAGCGTCGACCGGCACACCGCACAGCTGACGATCACCAGTGACCCGCTGCCGACGATCCTCGACGGGATCCCGCTGGATCTGCGGACCGTGAATGTGAACGTCGACCGGTCGGCGTTCATCTTCAACCCGACAAACTGCAACCCGATGAGCGTCACCGGGACGCTGACCGGGGGGGCGGGCGGCAGCGAGCCGGTGGGCAACGGCTTCCAGGTCACCAACTGTGGTTCGCTGGCGTTCAAGCCGCGGTTCACGGTCTCCACGCAGGGACGCACCAGCCGCCCGGGTGGCGCGAGCCTGGACGCGAAGATCGTCTACCCGAAGGGCGCGGAGGCGAACATCGCGAAGGTCAAGGTCAGCCTCCCCAAGCAGCTGCCGTCGCGGTTGACGACGCTGCAGAAGGCGTGCCCGGCGGCGACGTTCGACGCCGACCCCGCGCAGTGCCCGGTGGCTTCGCGTGTGGGTTCGGCGACTGCGACGACGCCGGTGCTCCCGGTGACGCTTTCGGGTCCGGTGTACTTCGTCTCGAACGGCGGGGAAGCGTTCCCGAACCTCGTCGTGGTCCTGCAGGGCTATGGGGTCACGATCGATTTGGTCGGTGACACGTTCATCAGCAAAGCGGGGATCACGAGCACGACGTTCAACACGGTGCCCGACGTCCCGATCGAAAGCTTCGAGCTGAAGCTCCCAGAGGGCCCGTACTCAGCCCTGGCGGCCAACGGGAATCTCTGCAAAGCGCGGCTTGCGATGCCGACCAAATTCATCGCCCAGGACGGCGAGGAAATCAACCAGAGCACGCGCATCGCAGCTACGGGTTGCCCCAAGGCCAAGGCGAAGCGCAAGCACGCCAAGCACCACGCGAAGCCCAAGCACAAGGGACACAAGAAGTAGGGGGAGCGACCAACGATGCCACCGTCCACCCGCAGCAAGGCGTCGGTGAACGGGGCTGCTCCAGGGACTCCACGCGAGTCCCTGGAGGGCCCCGGTACCGGCTCCAGGCGCAGCGGTAGCAGTTCCAGGCTCAGAACTCGTGGCGTCGGCCGGATGCGCGTATGGGAGATCCAGCGGGCGCGGATCCTGCTCGCGATGAGCGAGCTTGTCCGCGAGCGCGGCGCGGCCGGCGTGACGGTCGCGCACATCGTGTCGCGCTCGGGCGTCTCGCGGAGAACCTTCTACGAGCTGTTCGTCGATCGCGAAGACTGCTTCCTCGCGGCCTTCAACTCCGCTGTCGCAGCGGGCCGCGAGCGCGTGCTTGCGGCGTGCGTGGGCGCGAAGCCTTGGCGGGAGCGAATCAGAGCTGCAATGAGGGCGGCCCTGCAGTTCCTCGACGCCGAACCCGAGCTGGGCTATCTGTGTGTCGTGGGTGCGCTCAGCGGCGGTCAGCGCTCGCTGGAGCGCCGCGCCGAGGTGCTGGGCAGCCTGATCGACGCCCTGCACGAAGGCCGCCCCGACACGAAAGGCGCCGCCGCCGAGCGAGTTGTCGCCGAAGGGGTCGTCGGCGCAGTGCTCTCCGTGATCCACGCCCGCCTGATCGAGCAGTCCCTCGGGCGTCGTGCGGGGCCGCTGATCGAGCTCTTGAGCCCGCTGATGGGAATCGTCGTGCTCCCCTATCTGGGGTCCGCCGTCGCGCAGCGCGAGAGCGCCAAGCCCGCGCCGAAGCCAGACCTTCCCGCCAGACATCACCGCGACCCGCTGCGAGAGCTCGACATGCGTCTGACCTACCGCACCGTGCGGGTGTTGCTCGCGATCGCCTCGACGCCTGCGGCGAGCAACCGCGAGGTCGCGACCGCCGCCGGGATCACCGACCAAGGCCAGATCTCCAAGTTGCTCGCGCGCCTGCAGTCGCTTGGCTTGATCCAGAAAACCAGCGGCGATCACACCAGAGGCGAGCGCAACGCCTGGAGCCTCACGACCAAAGGCCACGACGTGACCGAGACGATTCAAACGCAGCCCGCGGGCTGAGCTGGCGCCACCCCGCCGCGCGCGCGGGCCAGGCGGCGGCCATAATGGCGCTGCGCCCAGATGAGTCACGAAAGCCTTTGCCGCCCGCCCGTCGTCATCCTCTGTGGTGGGCGCGGCACCCGCTTGCGCGAGCGCACCGCCGAGATCCCCAAGCCGCTTGTCGAGATCGGCGGACGCCCGATCGTGTGGCACGTCATCGAGCTCTACGCCGCCCAGGGGTTCAAGCGTTTCGTGCTCGCCACTGGCTACAAGGGCGAGCTGATAGCGGAGTTCGTCGCCGCTGAGAGCTGGCCGGAGGGCGTCGGGGTGGAGTGCGTGGACACCGGCCTCGACACGCCTACCGGAGGGCGCATCAAGCTATTGGAGCCGCTGCTGCGCCGGGAGGCATCCGTTGGCAGCGAGGGGAAAGATTTTGGGGGAGCGCCGCTTCGCGGCGGGGGGGAGGGGTTGCGTGAGCTGTCCTTCTGCGCAACCTACGCCGACGGCCTCGCCGACATCGACCTCGCCCAGGTCCTGCGCTTCCACGAGGATCACGGCGCGCTCGCGACGATGACGGTCGTGCGGCCCGAGTTGCAGTTCGGCGTCGCCGAGCTCGACGGCCCCGACGGCCGCGTCCTGGGCTTTCGCGAGAAGCCCCGCTCCGAGCACTGGATCAATGGCGGTTTTCTCTGTCTGCGCCTCGGCGCCCTCGACTACCTGCAGCCCGATAGCGTGCTCGAGCGCGAGCCGTTGCGACGCCTCGCCGCCGACGGGCAGCTGCGCGCCTACCGCCACGAGGGGTTCTGGGAGTGCATGGACACCTACAAGGATGCCGTCGCATTGAATGACCTGTGGGCTTCCGGGGCCGCGCCTTGGCGGGCAGGCGTCCGGCTCGCCGCGCAGAATCCCTTCCCGTGATCGTCCTCGGCATCGACCCCGGTCTCGCCAACGCGGGTTACGGCATCGTCGCGCGCCGGGGGCGTCGCCTCGTCGCGCTCGACGGCGGGGTCATCGACACGCCTCCCACGCTTACGTTGGAGGCGCGTCTGGCGATCGTGCACGCGCGTGTCCTCGAGTTGATCGATGAGCACCAACCCGCCGCGATGGCGCTCGAGCAGCTCTACTTTGGGCAGAACGTTCAGACCGCGTTCGCCGTGGGGCACGCCCGCGGCGTCACGATGCTCGCCGCTGGCCAGCGCGGCCTGCCGTGCTCCTCCTACACCCCCCAGCGCGTCAAGTCCGCCGTCTGCGGCAACGGCCGTGCCTCCAAGGACCAGGTCGCCCGGATGGTTCAGGCGCTGTTGGAGCTCGCCGAGCTGCCGCGACCCGATCATGCCGCCGACGCGCTTGCGGTTGCGATTTGCCATCACAACGGCGCTCCGTACGCGGGGGCCGTGGTCGCCGCCGAGCACCCCGCCGCGCGCGTACGAGCGCGTGCGCGTGCGCGCGGCGGGGTCGTTTCCGGAGTGCCGCGATGATCGGCCTGCTCCGGGGTGAGGTGGCCGTCCGCCGCCCCGATCACGTCCTGCTGCTCTGCGGCGGGGTCGGGTATCGCGCTGCCGTCTCCGCGGAGACTCTGCGCCACATACCCGCCGTGGGCGGCCAGATGAGCCTGCACACCCATCTGATCGTCCGCGACGACGCCCTCACGCTCTACGGCTTTCACTCCGAGCACGAGCGCGACCTCTTCCTGATGCTGCTCTCGGTACAGGCCGTCGGCCCGAAGGTCGCCCTCGCCGTGCTCTCCGGCGGACCCCCGCGCGAGCTCGTCGCGGCGCTGGCCGCCGGCGACGCCGCGCGCCTGCAGGCGGTGCCGGGCATCGGCAAGCGCACCGCCGAGCGCATCATCGTCGAGCTGCGCGAGAAGGTCGGGGTCATCGGCGACGTCGCCGACGTCCTCGGCGCCGATCCCGGCGCGATCGCCGCCAGCCGCACCGCCAGCCCGCGCAGCCTCGCACGCGCCGGGTTGATCGAGCTCGGCTACACGCCCGCCGAGGCCGACGAGTTGCTCGGCGGCGCCAGTGGAGAGAGTCCCGAGGAGCTCATCGCGAACGCGTTGCGCGCCGCGCGCGCGAGCTGAGGGGCTGCAACGTGACCGAAGCCATGACCCGTATCCAGACCCCCTATCTGGATCGCGACGACGATCTCGAGGAGGAGCTCGAGCGCTCGCTGCGCCCTCGCCGTCTGCAGGAGTTCGTCGGCCAGCGCGCCCTGCGCGCCCAGCTCGCCGTCGCGATCGAGGCGGCCGCCGGGCGTGGCGAGGCGCTCGACCACCTGCTGCTCGCCGGTCCCCCCGGGCTCGGCAAGACCTCGCTTGCGCAGATCGTCGCGAGCGAGCTCGACGTCCCGTTCGTGCAGACCGCCGGTCCCGCGCTGGAGCGAAAGGGAGACATCGCGGCGTTCCTGACGGCCCTGGAGCCCCGCAGCGTGTTCTTCGTCGATGAGATCCATCGCCTCCCGCGCGCGCTGGAGGAGACCTTCTACCCCGCGATGGAGGACCGCCGTCTGCCGATCACCGTCGGCCAGGGCGCAGGCGCGCGCGTCGTCACGCTGGACTTGCCGCCCTTCACGCTGATCGGCGCCACGACCCGCAGCGGCCTGCTCACCACGCCGCTGCGCGACCGCTTCGGAATCCAAGCCCGCTTGGAGCACTACGACGTCGAAGATCTCGCCGCCATCGTCAAGCGCTCCGCCGGGATCCTCGACGTCGAGATCGAGGAGTCCGGGGCGCTCGCGATTGCTGCCCGCAGCCGCGGCACCCCCCGCGTTGCCAACCGGCTGCTCAAGCGCGCGCGCGACTACGCCGAGGTGCGCATGGACGGGGTCCTCACCGCTGCCGCGGCAAGCGCTGCGCTCGACCTGCTCGAGGTTGACGAGCTCGGCCTCGACCGCCTCGATCGCGAGATTCTGCGCGCGATTTGCCAGAAGTTCGACGGCGGGCCCGTGGGTCTTTCGACGCTCGCCGTCGCCGTCGGCGAGGAGCAGGACACGATCGAGGACGTCTACGAGCCCCACCTGCTGCGCGAGGGCCTGATCAAGCGCACCCCGCGCGGCCGAGCCGCGACCGCCGCTGCTTTCGCACACATCGGCCTGAAGCCACCGCGGGCCTTCTCCGAGGCGCAGACCACCGGCGAGGAGGCGCTCTTCTAGCCCCCGCCAGGGCCCGCGGCGCCACTGCGCCCTGTGCTTGAGCCGACGGGGACCTCGACCGCTCCGCTTCCCTACTCTGTTGGGGCCATGTCCCACCCCTTCATCTGCCCCAATTGCGGGCATCGCTCCAGCGAGATCGACCGCAATCTCGGCTTCACTCGCCAGCCCAAGGGGTGCAGCAAGTGCGGCTTCGCGTTCCTCTTTGAACTGCTCGACGACTACTACCCGGCGCCTGACGCCGCGTTCTTCGTCTGCGACCGCGAGGGACGCGTGATCGGCTGTGGGCGCAACGCCTTCGCACTCACCGGCCTCGAGGAGGAAGCCGTCATCGGGCGCCGCGTAGAGCAGGCCCTCGGCCTCGAGTTCTCCGGGGGAGATGACCCCGTCGACACCGTCCTGGAGTGGGGCGTACGAGCGATGGGCAAGCCCGTGCGCGTCAGCGGCGAGCGCGATCTGCCCGCCAGCGCGCGTGCAGACATGTTCCCCGCCTACGACGACGAGGGTGGGCTGTTGCTCGTGCTCACCCCTGACAAGTAGGCTTCAGTGGTGATCGGCTATCCGAAACTCGCAGTCCTGCCGCTGGTGCGCGCGCGTCGCCGCGTCATGACGGCCGTGGGGGCGTGCCTCGATGGGTAGCCGCCGCCGCAACGCCCTGATCCTGCTGATCGTCGCCGGCCTGCTCGCGGGCTCGGTCGCGGTGATCGCGCTCCAGCCGACCCGCCTCGGGCTCGAACTGAAGGGCGGCGTGTCGCTCGTGTACAAGGCCAAGGCCACAGCTCAGGCCAAAGTCGACACCGAATCGCTGGACCGCTCGATCGACATCATGCGCAAACGCGTCGATCAGCTCGGTGTCGCCGAACCGGAAATCCTGCGTGTCGGCGGCAACGAAATTGCCGTCAACCTGCCCGACGTCTCCAACGCCAAACGCGCTCAGGAACAGGTCGGCAAGACCGCCCAGCTGCACTTCTACGACTGGGAGCCCAACGTCATCGGCCCCGAAGGCAAGCCCGCCCCGACGCTCGCCTCCGCCACCGGCGGTCCCGAACCGGCCTCGGTGCGCTACGGCCTGAGCCAGTACCAGGCCGTGCTGCGCGCCGCCAAACGGCCCGCGATCCTGCGCCGCGCCGACACGACCCTGGACCCCGGCTGCACGGCCAAGCAGATCGGCGGCTGCGTCTACGGCTCCTGGTATCTGCTCGACACCAAGCACGAAAAGATGCTCTGCGCCGGCGGTGGGAAGGTCTGCGCGCCGCAGGACACCGAAGCCAACCTCTACTCCGACGGTTACAAACCGCCCGCCGGCTCCAAGCCCAAGGCCGTGCACGTCAACCCCGGCACGGTGCTCGTCGAGGCCCACCCCGAAGAATTCAACGGGAAAGTCAACGTGCCCTCGCCGAACAGCTTCTATGTGATCAACGACGTCCCCGCGATGAGCGGGTCGGAGATCCGCAACCCCCAGCAGGGCTTCCAAGAAGGCGGCTCCGGGCTGCCGGACGTCAACTTCGAATTCACCTCCGGCGGACGCAAGGTCTTCGAAAAGGTCACCAAGGAAATCGCCGAACGCGGGCGCAATTCGCAGCTCCCCGGCGTCAGCAAGGCACTGGCTCAGCAGCATTTCGCGATCGTGCTCGACGAACAGGTCATCACGGCGCCCTCGATCGACTACACGATCTACCCCGAAGGAATCGACGCCGCCAACGGCTCGCAGATCACCGGCGGCTTCACGATCACCTCCGCCCAGAACCTCGCCAGCGAGCTGCAATCCGGCGCGCTGCCGATCCGCCTTGAACTGATCTCCCAGTCGCAGGTCTCGGCCACGCTCGGCAAACAGGCCCTCAAGCAAGGGCTGCTGGCGGGGCTCGTCGGCCTCGCGGTCGTCTGCCTGTTCCTGCTGCTCTTCTACCGCATCCTCGGCATGATCGCCGTGATCGGCTTGATGATCTACGCCGTCTACTTCTACGCCCTGATCAAGGCCATCCCGATCACGCTCACGCTGCCTGGCATCGCCGGCCTGATCCTCACGATCGGAGTCGCCGCCGACGCCAACATCGTGATCTTCGAGCGCGTCAAGGAGGAGATCCGCAGCGGCCGCTCGGTCACCGCCGGCATCGCCGCGGGTTACAAACGCGGGTTCGCCGCGATCGTCGACGCCAACGTCGTCACGTTCATGACCGCTTTCATCCTGTTCGCGCTCGCCACCGCCCAGGTCCGTGGATTCGCGTTCACGCTGGGCATCGGGACGCTCGTCTCGCTGTTCACCGCCGTCCTCGCCACGCAGGCCGCGCTCGGCGTCATGGGCCAGTCGCCGGTCGTCACGCACCCCGCCATGCTCGGCGCGGCCAAACGCGCGCGCAGCTGGACGTTCGACTTCATGGGCGCCTCGAAGTGGTTTTTCTCGCTGTCCGGCACGATCCTGCTCGTAGGCGCGCTCGCCGTCGGCGGCAAAGGCCTGAACTTCGGGATCGACTTCACCTCCGGCACGCGCATCCAGACCGCGTTCGTCAAACCTGCCAGCGAGAGCCAGATCCGCTCGGTGCTCGACACCAACGGGTACCACGATGCCCACATTCAGAAGCTCACCAACGACAAGCGGGTTGGCGGCAGCGGCTACCAGATCTCGCTCAAGCACCTCAAACAGGACGAAGTCGTCAAGATCGAGGAATCGCTGAACTCCGCCTACGGCCTGCGTAACACCTCCGACACCTCGATCGGGCCGAGCTTCGGGCAGACCGTCGCCAACAGCGCGGTGATCGCGATCATCGCCTCGCTGCTTGTCATATCGGTCTATATCGCGCTGCGCTTCGAATGGAAGTACGCCGTGCCGGTGTTGATCGCGTTGATGCACGACCTGCTGATCACAGCGGGCGTCTACTCGCTCACCGGCCGCGAAGTCACGACCGCCACGGTCGCCGCGCTGCTCACGATCTTGGGGTACTCGTTGTACGACACGATCATCGTCTTCGACCGTATCCGCGAGAACGTCCCGCGCATGCCACGCGCGGCGTTCTCGCAGATCGTCAACCGCTCGATGTCGGAGGTCCTCACGCGCTCCTTGGCGACGAGCTTCTGCACGCTGCTGCCGGTGCTCGCGCTGCTGCTGTTCGGCGGCGAAACGCTCAAGGACTTCGCGTTTGCGCTGATGGTCGGGATTGCCTCCGGCGCGTACTCCTCGATCTTCATCGCCTCTCCCGTACTGACTCATTGGAAGGAGCGCGAGCCCGGCTACCGCAACCGGCGCACGCGGATCGTGCGCGAGCTCGGCCATGTCCCCGCCTACGCGACTGCGCTCGCCGGGGCGCCTGTCGATGTCGAGCCTACGCAGCCGCGTCAACGCTCACGCCGCGGCAGTCTGATCGCGCCCGAGGAGCCCGGCGAGAACCTGTCCAAGGAAGAGTTCGACGAACTTGTCCGCGACCTCGACATCGAGACCAACGGCGAGCCCGGAGCTTCCGCGCGGCCCACAGGGCGCCAGCCGCGCCGCGGCAATGGTCGCCGCACCAGCGGCTCCGCGGCCGGCACACTGCCGGCACGCGACCGCCCACGCACCGGAGCGTCCTCGGACGCCGCCGATGTCGAGCAGGGCAAGGCGCAGCCCGCGCAGGACCGATCGAAGGATCCCGCCGCGGACCTCACTCCAGAGGACCTCGTAATGAAGGATGAGTCCAAGTCCCAGCGCAAGAAGCGCGGCCCTCGCAATCGCCGTCACGGGAGGGCCCGCTAATGGCGATGCTCGGCTGGGTCATGATGGGTCTTGCCATCTGGCACTTCACGATCTTCCTGCCCGACCGCTTCTGGGGGGGGATCGTCGGCGCATTCGTCGGGTCTCTGATCGGCGCTGTCGTGATCGCCATGCTGATTTACAGCGTCAAGGTCTCCGGCCTGCACCTTCCCAGCAAAAAGGCCACCGACATCGCTGTGATCCTGTACGCAGTGCCCGGCGCCCTGATCGGGATGGCTGCCGTGTATGCCGAGGGCATGCGCCGCGAACGCCGGGGGCTCTCGCCCGAGGGCTGAGCGGCCGGTTGTCGCGTCCGAACCGGGCCGTACGGTTGGCCCGTGGACGAGATCCGTCGCTTTCAGATCGCTCCTTGCAGCGAGTCGCAGATTGACCTGCTGCGGCGGGAGCTGCACGTGAGTCGCGCGCTCGCGCAGGTTCTCATACGCCGCGGCCTGGCGGAGCCCGAGCGGGCACGCGCGTTCCTGGATGCCGACGAGCAACACCTGCCTGCTGCGTTCGCCGGTATCGACGTCGCCGTCGCGACGATCCTGGAGCACGCCCGCCAGGGAACGCAGATCACCATCCACGGCGATTACGACGTCGACGGCGTCAGCTCGACCGCGGTGCTCGTACGAGTGCTGCGCGCGCTGGGGGCCCAGGTGGACTGGTACCTGCCCGATCGCGCGCTCGACGGGTATGGCCTGAACCCGGCCACCGTGCAGCGCCTGCACCAGCGCGGGACGCGGCTGCTCGTGACCGCTGACTGCGCGATCACCGCAACCGCCGAGGTCGAGCTCGCCCGCTCGCTCGGCATCGAGGTCGTCGTCACCGATCACCACACCCCGCGCGCCGACGGCACCCTGCCACGCGCTCCAATAGTGCACCCATTGGTTTGCGGCTATCCCTGCGCGGAGTTGTGCGCGACCGCCGTCGCACACAAGCTCGCCCAGGCTCTGTGGGAGGCCGCGGGCGCCCCCGCCGGCTATGACCCGCAAGAGGACCTCGACCTCGTCGCGCTGGCGACAATCGCTGATGTCGTGCCGCTGCTCGGTGAGAACCGCACGCTGGTGCGCCGCGGCCTGCGCGCGCTCGCCGGCACCGCCAAGCCGGGGCTGCGGGCGTTGATGGCTGTCGCGCGCATCACCGACCCCGCGAAGGTGAACGAGCGCTCCGTCGCGTTCGGCCTCGCACCGCGGCTGAACGCCGCCGGGCGGCTGTACCGCGCCGACGCCGGCCTCGAGCTGCTGCTCACCGACAACGTCGATCGCGCGCGCCAGATCGCCGCCGAGCTCGACCGCGCCAACCACGAGCGCCGGGATACCGAGCTGCGCATCCTCTCCGACGCCGAACGTCAGCTCGCCGCGCTGCGCGCCGCGCGCGGCGGCGAGCGTGCCGCCTATGTCCTCGCCGGCGAGGATTGGCATCCCGGGGTCATCGGGATCGTCGCCTCGCGTCTGGTCGAGCGCCACCACCGGCCGTTCGTCCTGATCGCCCTCGACGGAGACACCGGGCGCGGATCGGGTCGCTCGATCGCCGGCTTCGACCTGCTCGGCGGACTGGACGCGTGCGCCGGGCATCTGTTGCGCCATGGCGGGCACCGCGCCGCCGCGGGCCTGGAGATCGAGCGTACGCGGCTGGAGGACTTCGGCGAGGCTTTCGCTGCCCATGCATCGCTCGTGCTCGACCCCGATGCACTCACGCCGGCAGAGCGCGTCGATGCGATCGTCGAGGGCCCCGAGCTCGGTATGGAGCTAGCTGAGGAGCTGAGCTCGCTGGCGCCGTTCGGAGCGGCCAACCCGCAGGTCTCGCTGCTCGTGTGCGGGGCCGCGTTCGCCGATCGGCGTGCGATGGGGGAGGGTCGGCATGTGCGCTTCACGCTGCACTCCGGCGGGGCCCGCGCGCGGGCTGTGGCGTTCGGCGCCGGCACAACGCTGCCCGTCGAGGATGGCGCGCCGGCCGACGCGACGTTCGCATTGGAGGTCAACGAGTGGCGCGGCGTGAGCGAGCCCCGTCTCGTGCTCCGCCACGCCCAGCCTTCGGCTACCGAGTCGGTGGCGGTCGCATTCGCCTCGGAGGCTCCAGCTCCGCTTCCGAGCATCGAGCCGGCTCCAGCCCAGTCGCCGCCGGCGAGGGAGGATCTCGTTCTCTTCGCTTGATTCTTCGCCGCGGGCCCGCGGCGTGCCGCGGGTCGTAGCGACCCCTCTTCACGGCGCCCACACCGTCCCCTACCCTTAAGGCATGGCGATCCCCCAAGATCCCGAGAGTCCAGTCAAGGCGGAGCGACTCGTGGCGGCCGAGAGCTCCGTCGAGGCGCCGCTGGTCGAGCGTCCGGCGACGGTGCGCGCACACACCGCTCAGCGGCTGAACGAGCTCGAGCGCCGGCTCCTGGGGGATCTGTTCGCGATCGTCTCAGAGCATGCTGCGGACTCCGCCGTGCGGATCGATCGCGCGCGTGTCGAGGAGGCGTTCGTGTTCGCCTGCGAGCACCACGCCGATCAGTTGCGCAAGACCGGCGAGGACTTCATCGTGCATCCCGTCGGGGTCGCCCGGATCTGCGCCGGGATGCGGCTGGACACCGAGACGCTGTGCGCCGCGCTGCTGCACGACACCGTCGAGGACACCTCGGCCTCGATCGAGGAGGTCCGCGAGCGCTTCGGCGAGGAGATCGCTGCGATCGTCGATGGCGTCACCAAGCTCACCGGCATCACGTTCCGCTCGCGCGACGAGGCGCAGGCCGAGAACTACCGCAAGATGATGGTCGCGATGGCCACCGACGTGCGGGTCATCCTGATCAAGCTCGCCGACCGTCTGCACAACATGCGCACGATCGAGGCGATGCCCAAGCAGAAGCAGATCGACAAGGCCAAGGAGACCCTGGAGATCTATGCGCCGATCGCGCATCGCCTGGGTATCCACGCGATCAAGTGGGAGCTCGAGGACCTCGCGTTCGCGACGCTGCACCCGCGCAAGTACCAGGAGATCAAGGGCCTCGTCGCCCAGCAGCGCGAGGAGCGCGAGCGCTACGTCAGCGAGGCCGGTGCATATCTGTCAACGGAGCTCACCAAGTTGGGCGTCGAAGCGCAGATCGCCGGTCGCGCCAAGCACTTCTATTCGATCTACGCCAAGATGACCAAGAAGGGTCGCGAGTTCAACGAGATCTACGACCTCACCGCGATGCGCGTCATCGTTGACTCGGTGAAGGACTGCTATGGCGCCGTCGGCGTCATCCATTCGCTTTGGAAGCCCCTGCCGGGGCGCTTCAAGGACTTCATCGCGATGCCCAAGTTCAACATGTACCAGTCCCTGCACACGACCGTGATCGGACCCGAGGGCCAGCCGCTGGAGATCCAGATCCGCACCCACGATATGCAGGAGATGGCGGAGTTCGGGGTCGCCGCGCACTGGATGTACAAGCAGCGCCCGGGCGCGAGCGCCGAGCAGCGCGCGGAGGGCAACGGCACCGTCCGCAAGGGGGAGCGTGGCGCGGCCAACTGGCCCGAGGACGCGAAGCTCAAGTGGCTGCGATCGATGCTCGATTGGCAGCAGGATCTCTCCGATCCCCAGGAATTCATGGAGAGCCTCAAGATCGATCTCTTCGAGGACGAGGTCTACGTGTTCACGCCCAAGGGCGAAGTCAAGTCGCTCGCCGCCGGCGCCACGCCGCTTGACTTCGCATACGAGGTCCACACCGAGATCGGCCACCGCTGCGTCGGGGCGCGCGTGAACGGCAAGATCGTGCCGCTGCACTACGAGCTGCGCAGCGGCGACATCGTCGAGATCCTCACCGCCAAGCGCGAGCGCGGCCCCTCGCGCGACTGGCTCGCGATGGTCAAGACCACGCGTGCGCGCAACAAGATCCGCGCGTGGTTCAAAGCCGAGTCGCGCCAGGACACCGAGCACACCGGCCGCGACCTGCTCCAGGAACACCTCAAGAAACAGGGCTTGCCCGCGCAGAAGATCACCGGCTCCGCGCTGCTCGCCGACGTGATCCGCGAAATGGGCTACCGCAAGGCCGACGACTTCTACATCGCGCTCGGCGGAGCGAAGATCTCGCCGAAGGTCGTCCTCAACAAGGTCATGCAGCGCCTCAAGCAGGGCGAGGCCGCCGATGGCGGCGCAACCGCGGCCAGCGATCTCTTGAAAGTGGGCGCCTCGCGCCGGCGCCCGACGCGATCCTCGGGGCAATACGGGATCAAGGTCGAGGGTGTCGAGGACGTCATGCTGCGCCTCGCCAAGTGCTGCCGGCCGGTTCCCGGGGATCCGATCGTCGGCTACATCTCACTCGGCCGCGGGATCACGATCCACCGCGAGGACTGCCCCAACACGGCGACGCTGCGCAAGAACCCCGAGCGCTTCACCCACGTCTACTGGGAAGGCGACCAGGCCACCGCGTTCATCGTCGAAATCCAGATCGACGCCTGGGACCGCCACCGGCTGCTGGAGGACCTCTCGCGCGTGTTCTCGGAGTCAGGCGCCAATATTCTCGAAGCGCGCTGCCTGTCCAACCCGCCGATGGTCAAGAACCGCTTCGTCATCGAGATCCCCGACACGCATGCGCTGAAGGGCGCGGTCAACCGCCTGCGCAACACCGAGTCGGTGTTCGACGCCTACCGCGTCACGCCCGGCGCCGCGGGCTGAGCCGCGGCGGCGCAAAGCGACGGGGGCTTGTGGAGTGGTCCTCCGTTGCGGACCCCGCCGCGCACGCGTACGCGCGGCGGTGGGTGTTTTCAAGCCACCACGCTCAGCGCTTGCGGCAGGATCGAGTAGCGCGCCTCGGTGACCTCGCCGAGGTAGTCGCCGTCGACCTGCAGCGGCAGCGGCTTGCCGTCGGCCGTGGTCACCGTCAGCTCGGTCGCTCCGCGGAAACTTGAGATCTGCCGGTGGCGTGAGACGCGTGCGCGGCGCGAGAACGCGCGCCACGCGATCGAGGGCATATCCATGGGACGCGCCCGGTGTAGCACGCACCCCGACAGCGTGCCCGACTGCAGCTCGGCGTCCTCGGCAATAACGATCGGACGGTCCTTGAAGTACGTGAACGGCGAGCCGTTCTGGACGATCGCGGTCACACCGTCTAAACCATCCCCGGAGCGCTTCGCTCGCGCCCGTGAGAGGGCCCCTCGCAGCCTTCCGCCGGCACGGGTCTCGGTGAGCGGCGCTGCGCCATCGCCCAGCTCTGTGTGCAGCCGCGGCGGGCGCACGAGGTAGCGGCGCAGGAACGTCCCGACCGCGACCCAGGTGAAGTACCACGGGCCCAGGCGCGCCTTGAGATGCGGGTTGGAGTCCACGCGCGCGACCACGCTCGCGTCGAGACCAAGGCCCGAGGCGAATGTGAAGCAGCGCCCGTTGACGACGCCAAGGTCGACTCTGCGCGGGCGCCAATCGTCGGCGAGTCCCAGCAGGTGCTCGGTCGCGTCGACGAGCTCGCCTGGGATCCCGATCATCCTGCCGAACACGTTCGCCGAGCCGCCCGGCAGGCAGCACAAGGGCGTGGATGAGCCGAGCAGGCCGTTGGCGGCCTCGTTGACGGTTCCGTCACCGCCGAACGCGACGACGACGTCGTAGCCCTCGTGTGCGGCCTCGCGGCAGATCTCGGTCGCATGGCCGCGCGCCTCGGTGTCGACGGCGTCGACTTCGAAGCGGCCTTGCAGCGCGTGGACGACGAGATGGCGCAGGTTGTCCGACACCGTCGACGCGTAAGGGTTGACGATGATCAGCATCCGCTTCTTTTCCGCCTGCGCGGCGAGCTCGAAGTCCTCGGGGGCCCGATCGGCGCGCGCGGACGCCTTGCTCGTGGCTTCGCTCGTGGGAGTGCTCATCGACTGTCGCTACACCGCCGCTACGCTGGCGTTACCGTACTGATGCCGCTGTTTGCGCGATTTGCTTTAGCTAATGCAATTCCGCCGGGCGTCCGATATACTCAGCGCAGCTGAACACATCCAGAGGGGTGGAGGGACTGGCCCTACGAAGCCCCGGCAACCACCGCGTACGTCACAGCGGGAAGGTGCCAATTCCAGACAGATGTGTGGCGGGCTTCTGTTCTTCGCCACACCGTGACACAACGGCGAAGACCATAGACCCGAAGGAGCCGAGATGGCTGCAACGAACTTGAAGTGCAAGGAGTGTGGGGAGCGGTATCCGCTGGAGGCGCTCTACGTTTGCGAGCGCTGCTTCGGTCCGCTGGAGGTCAGTTATGACGAGAGTCGCGAGCGCGTCGACGTCGGCGAGCTGCGCCGTCGCATCCAGGGCGGCCCGCAGAACATCTGGCGCTACGCCGACTTCCTGCCGCTCGCCGGCGGTCCTCCGGGACCCTCCGGGCGTCTGGCCTCACGCGTCGGTCTTCCTGCCGGCTGCACGCCGCTGATCCGCGCCGACCGGCTCGCCGAGCGCCTCGGCTTGCGCGAGGTGTGGGTCAAGAACGACGCCGCCAACCCCACGCACTCCTTCAAGGATCGCGTCGTCTCCGTGGCGGTCACGCGTGCGCGCGAGCTCGGCTTCAAGACGATCGCGTGCGCTTCGACGGGCAACCTCGCCAACTCGGTCGCCGCGCACGGCGCGGCGCTGGGACTTGAGTCCTACGTGTTCATCCCCTCGGACCTCGAGGAGCAGAAGATCCTCGCTACAGGGGTCTACGGCACGAAGCTCGTGGGTGTGAAGGGCAACTATGACGACGTCAACCGCCTCTGCACCGAGCTGTGCGCCGAGCGTGAGTGGGCGTTCGTGAACATCAACCTGCGCCCCTACTACGCCGAGGGCTCCAAGACGCTGGCGTTCGAGATCGCCGAGCAGCTCGGCTGGGAGCTACCCGACCGCTGTGTCGTCCCGATCGCGTCGGGCTCGCTGTTCACGAAGATCGCCAAGGGCTTTGAAGAGTGGACCGAGCTGGGACTCGTCTCAGGCCGCCAGCCGCGTATGAGCGGCGCCCAGGCCGAGGGTTGCGCGCCGGTCGCCAGTGCGTTCGCCGCCGGCCACGACGTCTGCCGGCCGGTGAAGCCGAGCACGATCGCGAAGTCGCTCGCGATCGGCAACCCGGCCGACGGTCCCTATGCCCTGGATCTGGCCCGTCGCAGCGGTGGCTCAGTGGATGCCGTCAGCGACGAGGAGATCCGCGCCGGCATCAAACTGCTCGCGGAGACCACCGGGGTGTTCACCGAGACCGCGGGGGGCGTCACGACAGCCGTGCTCACGAAGCTCGCGGCGCGCGGGGAGATCGACCCGGACGAGCGCGTCGTGCTGGTCATCACCGGCGAGGGTTTGAAGACGCTCGACGCAGTGCGCGGCACGTTTGAGACGCACACCATCGAGCCGTCGGTGGAGGCCTTCGAGTACGCGCTGGAGAGCGTTCCGTCCGGCAGCCCGGCGCCAGAGCTCGCAGGCGCCGCGACGCGAGGCTGAGGCCCGTGTCGGTCACGGTGAAGATCCCCACGCAGCTGCGCGCGGCGGCTGAAGGCGCTGCGGAGGCTGAGGTCGAGGGCGGGACTGTCGAGGAGGTCCTCAGCGGCCTGTTCGAGCGCTACGGAGAGCTGCGCGGACGGATCTCAGACGACGACGGCTCGCTGCGGCGTTTCGTGAACGTCTACCTCAGCGGCGAGGACATTCGCTTCCTCGACGGGTTGCAGACCCCGGTCGCCGATGGGGCGGAGCTGACGATCTTGCCCGCCGTCGCCGGCGGCTAGACGCGCTCGACGGTCTCGACGCGCTCTTCCAGCCGCTTGCGCAACTCCGCGCCGCGACCGGCGGCGATCGCGCGCGCCGCGCGCGTCTCGCTCAGCGAGACCCCCTGGCGGCGTGCGAACTCGAGCAGCTTCTCCCGTTCCTCGCTTTCGCGCGCGGTGCGCAGGAACAGCCAGCAGAAGAGGCCGAGCGTGAGCAGGCTCTCCTCGACCATCATCACCGCGCCGGCGATGTTCTGATCGGCGAGCGGGGAGATGTGGTTGAGCGAGTCGCTCTGCAGATAGAACGGGTAGAAGACGGTGCCCGACCACAGCATGATGTTGCCCAGCACCGCGCCCGTGAGGCGGACGGCGACGATGTAGGAGAGCTTGCCGAGATTCCCGAACCACGCCGGCATCGGTAGCGGCCCGAACAGGCACATCCACATGTTGATCCCGAAGCCGAGGAACATCGCGTGCTCCAGGGCGTGGACCCCGGATTGCTTTAGCGCGGCTTCGTAGAAGACCGGCAGGTGCCACACGTACATGTCGATCGCCCACAACGGGAAGGCGATCAGCGGGTTCGCAAGGATGCGCAGGCGACCGAACAGGGGGATCCGCAGGATCGGCGCGATCAGCGGGCCGGTGAGGCCCAGCACGATCAGCAGTGCCGCGATGTCGCCGAGCATCAGGTGCTCGATCATGTGCGCGAACAGCAGTTCCTGGCTGGCCCCGCCTAGTGAGCTGAGCGCGAGCGCGATCGTCGCGAGGCCCGCGTAGAAGCAGCTCTGGCGCCAGCGCGGGACCGGGCGCCCGGTGCTCGCGAGCGTGTGCGCGCGCACCGTGTAGAGCGCGAACAGCAACGCAAGCGGCGCGATCTGCGTCGCGATCAGCGAGCCGTCGGCGTCGGCAAGCGGTGGTACGAACAGCACAGTCCCGTCAGCCTACGCGCCCGGCGCCACGCGTGCCAGCGATCCGGGTGCGACGGATGTGAGTCTCCAGCCGTAGAGCAGCGCGGCCACCGAGGTCGCCAGGTTCAGGCTCGATACGCCGGCGCGCATCGGCAGGCTCACGCGCGCGTCGGCGCTCGCGAGCAGCTCGGGAGAGAGGCCGACGCGCTCGCCTCCGAATGCGAGGATCGCGCGCGGCGGGAGCTCATGGGGAGGCAGCTGATCGCCATCGGGATCGACCGCGATCAGGGGGCGGTCGTGGCTGCGCTCGACGGGCGGCGCGACGGTCAGCCGAGCGAGGCTCTCCTGGTCGAGGTGCGCGACTGGAAGCGCGAAGTGCAGACCGGCGCTGCCCCTCAGTGCCGCGGGGTCCCACGGGTCGTGCGTGCCGGTGCTCAGGACGCCCGCGATGTCAGCGGCGGCCGAGACGCGCACGCAGGCGCCCAGGTTGCCGAGGTCGCGCGGTCGCTCCAGCAGGACGATTGGGGCCTCGCGCGCGTCGCTCAGGAGCGCCGCTATGTCTTGTGGCGCGCGCCGCGCGAGCGCGATCACGCCGGTCGCCGGCGGCTGGGGTGCAAGCGCAGCAAAGACCTCGGGGGGGACGGTCTGGGCTTGGGCGACGATCGCCGCGAGCACGTCGGCGGCAAGCGCCTGCGCGAGCCTTTGCAGGCGCTCCGGATCGGCGACGACGACGGAACTGACCTCCGCGCCGAAGCGCAGCGCGTGCTTGAGGGCGTGCAGCCCCTCGAGCACCGCGAGCTGCGGGTCGCGACGCGCGTCGCGGTAGATGCGGCGCAGCGTCGCGGGGGGGAGGGACTCGTCCGTGTTGGTCGCGCGCATTCGAGAGTGGGTCCGGTTGCTCTGCACGATGGCATCTTCTCAGTGCCGCTCGTCGAGGCTCCTCATGCCGACGTGCGACCTCTCGCTCCGGAGGAGTGGCGTGGGATGAGGCGCTGAGGACGGAATCCCCTCATGAGGATTGCGGCGTATCACCGGTAGGGGATGATCTGGCGTCGCATCCGGGCCAACAGCCATGCTGGGCGACCGTGGATGCAAACCTCGCTGGTGAGACGGCTGACCCCGAGGGCGAGCGCGTGGTTTTGCTCGATGCGGTCTGGCGCGAGAAGATCGTCCGCGACCATCCCGAGATCGGCCCTATATGCCCGCAGCTCTGCAAGCCGTGACCACGCCCGATCACGTTGCTTCCGATCCCATCTTCTCGGAGCGCACTCGCTACTACGCGCGCGGGGCCGGCCCGAGTCAGTGGCTGCTGGTCGTCGTAGGCTATGAGCAGACGCCAGCGCGGATCGTGTCCGTGTTCGCCAACCGGAAGGACCCCAAGTCATGGAGCACGTAAAACATCACGATCGGACCCTTGAGCTTCGATCACGCCGACTACGATGCCGGGAACGACGTGCTCTACCTGCATATTGGCGCGCCCCAGGAAGCCGAGTGGGAGGAGACACCAGATGGCCACGTCGTTCGCTATGCGCCAGGCACCAGTCGCATCGTCGGGTTGACGGTGTTGGGTGCGCGCCATGTCTTGGAGCGAGACGGGCGCCTTGCGGTCACGGTCCCCGAGACCGTGGAGACAACGGCGGAGCAACTCGCGCCCGCGCTCGCTGCTGTTTAGCGAGTCGTGAACCTTCCCTGGCGGCGGGCATGCCCCGCTCAGGCCCATATCAAGGCAACCTGTACGTGATCGACCTATCGGTACGGGTTTCGATCAGAAGTCACGATGATGAGCTTGTTCGGTTCCCGGTCAGGCTTGGTCTAGAGCGTGACCACGCAGTTGTCCTAACCGGCTTTGACAGTCACCGTCCACAGGCATCGCTGCAACTTCACCACGACCTTGTGCGAGCGGTTGAGAGCGGTTTCGATGATGGTGTTGCAAGAGGTCCCGGCTGGAATCCCTCGCAGGCCAGATAGATGACCTAGCGCGCTCAGGACGCGAGGTCGAGAAAGCGACCATGCTCGGAGATAAGCCTGCAGGAGGCGGTGACCAATGAAGGCGGCGACGGAGCTTGACCGTCTTGGCTTTCGTGCGGCGCCGGTCGTCCGTGCCAGCCGGAAATGGCAGACGAGCCCTCTAACGACCTACCTCAAGCCCGGCACGACAAAGCCGCCTAACCCTGAGTCCCGCTCCAGCAAAGGCATTCCAATCATGCGCCCGGGCCGATTCGAACGGCCGACCTCTCGCTCCGGAGGCGAGCGCTCTATCCACTGAGCTACGGGCGCCGGGGCCACCGTCGTTCCACCGCGGCCATTAGGACAACAGCCTACCGCTGTGCGAGTCGCCCATCCCCGCCCGCCGCTACCGTTGCCTTGATGGACCTCTCCCTGTTCTTCGCTGGCACCGGCGGCTCCGTGCCCAGCGCGCGCCGCGGGCTCCCCGCGGTGCTGATGCGCCGCGGCGCTGACCGCCTGCTGTTCGACTGCGGCGAGGGCACGCAGCGCCAACTGTTGCGCTCCGTTGGGCTCGCGGACATCGACTGCGTGTTCATCACGCACTTCCACGCCGACCACTGGCTGGGGCTGCCGGGGATGCTCAAGTCCTTCGCGCTGCGCGACCGCGAGCGGCCGCTGCACATCTATGGGCCGCCGGGGTTGAACGAGCTGATGGCCGCGACGCGTTTTATCTATGGGCGACGCCTGCCCTATGAGATGACGTTCGCCGAGCTCGCCGCGGCCGAGGCCGTGGAGTACGACGGCTACCGTGTCGCCGCCGTGCCCGTCAGTCATCGCGGAGCGTCGGCGTACGGCTACGTGATCGTCGAGGACGAGCGTCCTGGGCACCTCGACCCCGAGCTCGCGGAGCGTCTCGGGGTGCGCCCGGGTCCGGACTTCGGACGGCTCGTGCGCGGGGAGACCGTGAACGGCGTCCGCCCCGAGCAGGTCATGGGGTCCACGCGCGAGGGCCGCAAGATCGTTCTCTCCGGCGACACCGAGCCGTGCGAGGCGCTCGCGATCGCCGCCCACCAGGCCGACGTGCTCGTGCACGAGGCGACGTTCACCGAGGAAGAGGCCGAGCGCGCGCGGCAGACCGGCCACAGCACCGTGCGCCAGGCAGCAGAGCTGGCGCACAAGGCGGAGGCGCGGCTGTTGGTCCTCACCCACCTCTCCACGCGCTACGCCGGCGGCGAGGTCCAGCGCGAGGCGCGCGCAGCGTTCGAACCCACCGAGGTTCCACGCGACTTCGACACGATCGACGTGCCGTTTCCCGAGCGTGGGCCCGCGACGCTGATCCGTTGGTCGGAGCGTCTGGCCGCCGCCCGCGAGAGCCTCGAGGCATCTCAAGACGCGGATGCGGCGTCGTCCCCGATAATCCAATGAGCTTGCCCATGCGTCGAGCATCAAGATCCGGTCGCGGGAGCGTTCGATGAGCGCTCCCGAGCTGCTTCGTTCTCCTCTGCGACCGGCCGATCTGCTGCTGCGCGACGTGCGCCTGCTCGATCCCCGCGAGGACATCGACGCGCGCCACGATCTGCTCGTGCGCGGCGGCTCGATCGCAGAGCTGGCCGCACCCGGGACGCTCACGCCGGGCGACGACTTCGAGCTAGTCGAGGGTCAAGGCCGTCTGAGTGTG
>DASXOX010000013.1:0-38218 GCA_036493975.1 Solirubrobacteraceae bacterium | reverse complement strand
GGCCCGCCGTGACGGGCCCCGCGACCGCTTCGACTCACTGCACCGATGGCATCGGGCCGTTTTCGCCCGCCGGTGGTCCCGGGTAGCTAGACCCGGAGTTGCCACTCCCCGATTCCGAGCCCGACCCCTGTGGGGGACCCGATCCCGGCCGCGAGCCCATATGTGGGCACGGGTGGCCCGACGATTTCGACTGCGGCGTCTTTGACTGCGGCGTCGGTGTCGATTTCGACGGCGAGGACGGCGTCGTCTGCGTCGTCGTCGAGCCCTGGGTACTCGACCCCGAGCTCGGCGCCGCCGCGGCGCCAGCGAGTCCCGCCGCCGCACCTCCGGCGGCGAGGGCGCTGACTACGACAGCCGCCTTCAGCATGTTGTTCAATCGCATATGACCTCCTGGGTCGGGTGGTGGTGACCAGGACATCGTGCGAGTCCCCGCTCAACACAGCCATATCTCTCTGTAGGGGTTGTGTAAGGACGCTCCCCGAGCCCTGTCACGGCCGTCAGAATCACGCCCATGAAGATCCTCGTCGTCGACGATGACCGCGCCGTGCGCGACGCGCTGCGGCGCGCCCTGACGCTCAGCGGCTACGACGTCCAACTCGCCGAGGGCGGCGCCCAGGCGCTCGAGCTGCTCGCCCAGGCGCTACCGGACGCCGTCGTGCTCGACGTCTCGATGCCCGACATCGACGGACTCGAGGTCTGCCGACGGCTGCGCCGCATCGGCAATCGCGTGCCCGTCTTGATCCTCACCGCCCGCGACGCCGTCGCCGATCGCATCGACGGTCTCGACGTCGGTGCCGACGACTACATGGTCAAGCCCTTCGACGTCGGCGAGCTCAGGGCGCGGCTGCGCGCGCTGCTGCGCCGCGCCGCGCCTGATGATGCGACATCGGAAGAGCCCGCATTCGCCGAGTTGCGGCTCGATTCCGCGCGCCACGGGGTCGTCGTCGACAAGGCGGCGGAGGGCGCTGCGGCCCAGGGCCAGGCAGACGCGGCGGGTGTGGATGAGCGCTTCGTGGAGCTCACTCGTACCGAGTACCAACTACTCGAGTTGCTGCTGCGCAACCCGCGGCGCGTGCTCACCCACAGCGTTATCTACGAGCGCGTGTGGGGATATGACTTCGGTCCCTCCTCCAACGCGCTGCGCGTCTACGTCGGCTACCTGCGGCGCAAGCTCGAGCAGGCCGGAGCGCGTCCGCTGATCCACAACGTGCGCGGCATCGGCTACGTCCTGCGCGAGCCCTAGCGATGCGCGCACCGATCGCTCGCGCGCTGACGCTGCGCACCCGCATCGCGGCGGTCGCGAGCCTCTCCGTCGCGCTCGCCGTGCTCGGCGCCGCGATCGGCGTGTATGTCGCCGTGCGCTCCGACCTGCGTGGCCAGCTCGACAGCTCGCTGCGCCAGCGCGCGCAGGGGTTCCTTGGCCCGTTCCCCGTGGGTCCCCCCGCAGGCCGACCCCCCGCGCCCGACCGCTACGACGACGGAGGGTTTCCCAATTCCGTACAGCCGCGTCCCTACGGCGCTCCGGCCGGCTATGTCCAGTTCATCGCCCCCCACGGCGCCGTCTTCGTGCCCGGCGGCCAGGGCATCCAGAAGCGCATCGCTCCGAACTCACGCGACCTGCGGATAGCTGCGAGCGGCAGTGGCACCGCGATCGCGGATCGAACCGTGCGGGGCACACGCCTGCGCGTGCTCACCGCCGGCGCCGGTCCACGCGGCGCCGTACTCGTCGCGCTGCCGCTCGCCGAAGTCGACCACGAGCTCCGTCGCCTCGAGCTACTGCTGCTCGTGATCGGGCTCGTCGGGATCGCGCTCGCGGCGGGCCTCGGGTCGCTCGTCGCGCGCACCGCCCTAGCGCCGATCGCGCGATTCACGAAGCGCGCCGAGCGGCTCTCGGGCGGCCTTGATCTCGCTCAGCGCTTGGACGTCGGCCAGCGCCTGCCGGTCGCGGGGCGCGACGAGCTCGGACGCCTCGCCGAGAGCTTCAACGCGACCCTCGACGCGCTCGCACGCTCCGTCGACGCGCAACGACAGCTGATCGCCGACGCCGGCCACGAGCTGCGCACCCCGATCGCCTCGCTGCGCGCCAACATCCAGATACTCCAGGAAGCCGATCGCCTCGATCCCGCCGAGCGCGAGAGCCTGCGCCGCGACGTCCTCGACGAGCTCGACGAGCTGACCGCGCTGATCGCGGACGTGATCGAGCTCGCGCGCGGCTCCGCCCCCGAGGCCACGCGCGCCGAGGTGCGTCTCGACGCGCTCGTGCTCGCCGCCGTCGAGCGCGCCCGCCGGCGCGCCGGCGAGGTTCGCTTCGAGCTCGACCTGCAGCCGACGCTGGTGCGCGCCGACCCCCCCGGCGTCGACCGCGCGATCTCAAACCTGCTCGAGAACGCGCGCACGTGGAGTCCGCCACAAGGTCTCGTCGAGGTGCGCCTGCGCGACGGCGAGCTCACCATTCGCGATCACGGACCCGGCTTCGACGAGCACGACCTGCCGTTCGTCTTCGACCGCTTCTACCGCGCCGAGGACGCTCGTCGGCTCCCCGGCTCCGGACTCGGGCTCGCGATCGTGCGCCACGCCGCCGAGGCCCACGGCGGGTACGCGCGCGCGGAGAACGCCCCTGGCGGCGGAGCGCTGCTGCGCGTCGGCTTCGGCGCGCCACTCGCCGAGGACGCGGCGCCGGCGCGGTGATGCGCAGCGACGTGCCGGCGGGGTGACGCTCAGCGAAGCGCCGGCGTAGCGTTGTGGTTGAACGAGCCCACCTCGGCTTCGTTCAACGACACACTCGGCGGGTGCTCCGCCAGGGTCTTCAAGCTGCGCCGGATGTCCGACAGCAACAGGTCCGCCATGTCGCGGCTGAAACCGTGGCGCACGAGGATCCGCTGGATCGCGACCTCTTGGAGATTCGCCGGCAGCGTGTACGCCGGTACCAGCCAGCCATGCGCACGCAGGCGGTCGGCGACGTCGAACAGGTTGAAGCCGTGCGCTTCGCCTTCCTTCAGCGTCCATGACACCGCCGGGATCCCCGAACGCGGATCCCCTCCGTGGACGATCTCGAACGGGCCGAGCTCCGCGATCTCCTCGGCGAGATGCGCGCAGGTCTCGTACGTCGCCCCATGCACCCGGCCGTAGCCCGTATGTCCGAGCCTGATGAAGTCGTAGTACTGCGTCACCACCTGCCCACCGGGCCGCGAGAAGTTGAGATTGAACGTCGGCATCTCTCCGCCCAGGTAGTTGACGTTGAAGATCATCTCTTCGGGCATGTCCTCGCGTTCGCGCCAGATCGCCCAGCCGCAGCCCAGCGGCGCGAGACCCATCTTGTGCCCCGAAGCGTTGATCGACTTCACGCGCGGCAGGCGGAAGTCCCACACCAGCTCCGGCGCCGTGAACGGGGCCAAGAAGCCGCCGCTCGCGCCGTCGACGTGCAACGGGATGTCCGGTCCGCCGCCCTCCTGCAGCCGATCGAGCGCCGCCGCGATCCCAGCGACGTCCTCGAACAGGCCCGTAAATGTCTGCCCGAGCGTCGCCACGACCATGATCGTGTTCTCGTCGCAGCGCTCCAAGCATTGCTCGGGCTCCATCAGGAAGCGCCCCTCGTCCATCGGGACCTCGCGGATCTCGACATCGAAGTAGCGCGCGAACTTCTCCCAGCACACCTGTACCGGGCCGCACACGAAGTTGGGGCGCTCGCTGCTCGCCGGGGCGGTTGCGCTCGTGCCGGCCGCGTCGCCGCCGTCGCCCGCGGTCTGTGTGCGGCGGCGGCGCTCGCGCCAGCGGAACTTCGCCGCCAGGCCCGCCAGCATCGCCGCCTCGCTGGAGCCCGTCGTGGACGTGCCGAGCGTCGTGCCAGGGTGCGGCGAGTGCCACAGGTCCGCGAGCATCCGCACGCAGCGCGTCTCGAGCTCCGCCGTCTGCGGGTACTCGTCCTTGTCGACGATGTTCTTGTCAAACGACTCCGCCAGTAGCGCCAGCGCCTCCGGCTCCGCCCACGTCGTGCAGAACGTCGCCAGGTTCATGCGCGCCACGCCGTCGAGCAGCAGCTCGTCGTGCACCAGCGCATACGCCAGGCGTGGGTCGCTCTCGTGTACCGGGAAGCGGCGCTTGGGGGCGCCGTGGCGCGCCATGTCCGTCTCGTAGGGATCCTCATCGTCGGGATTTCGGCGGATGTTGGGGTGCTCGCTCACAATCGTGCTCCTCGCCTCGGGGACTCCTCCGCGAAGCATGAACGATCAAGGCGTTCAGGCGAGTGAACGCAGGTCGCGCACGGCGGGGGATTGTGGACGCCCCGCGGCCCGCGCATCATCACTGCCGTAATCCGACTGCCGTCTAGACCACTCGCATGAGGTCCGCACAGCGGTCGGATGCGGAACGGATTTCCGCACAGAGAACTCGACCAAGGATGGGGGATGCCTCCGGTGCTTACGTACACCAAGCAGTCAGGGGAAGTTCAGATCGGCTTGCGAGCCCGCACGACGCTCGACGAGTCGCCCGAGGCGATGCGCCAGGTGCGCCTCGCTATCGCTCGCGCCAAGGAGGGTGACCGCGAGGCCCTGCGGCTGCTCTACGTCCGCTACTCCGAAAACGTCTACGGCTACGTCCGCTCGATCGTGCGCGACGAGAAGGAGGCCGAAGACATCACCCAGCACGTCTTCCTGAAGCTGATCACCGCGATCTGCAAGTACGACGACCGCGGCGTCCCCTTCTCCGCATGGCTGTTGCGGCTTGCGCGCAACGCCGCCCTGGACCACCTTCGCCGCCGTCGCGCGATCCCCGCCGAAGAGGTCTACGGCGCGGACACCTGTGTCGACGACAGCGCCCTGGAAGCCGCCCGCAACCTCCAGACCGCGCTCGACACGCTGCCCGAAGAGCAGCGCAACGTCGTCATGATGCGCCACGTCATCGGGCTCACGCCTCCCGAGATCGCCCTGCAGATGGGACGCTCGGAGAGCTCGATCCACGGTCTTCACCACCGCGGTCGCAAAGCGCTGCAGCAAGAGCTGCGCCGCCTGAACTGCGCGCCCGCCACCGCCGCGGCAGCCTGAAGATCATGACGGGAGCGACTCTCACCCCCGAGCCTGCACGCGCCGCGCAGGTCCCCCACGCCACGCAGGTTCCCTTCGTCCGCATGGACTGCGCCGACCCAGAGCTGCTCGAGCAGCTGATGGGGGCCGTGCGCGAAGTCGCCGAGCGCGGAGCTTTCACACTCGGTCACCACGTCGAGGAGTTCGAGCGCGACTTCGCCGCGTATTGCGAGACCGACTTCGCCGTCGGGGTCTCCTCGGGCACCGAGGCACTGGTGCTCGCGTTGCGTGCTCTGGAGATTGGCCCGGGGGACGAGGTGATCGTGCCCGCCAATTCGTTCATCGCGACCGCCGAGGCCGTCAGTGCCGTCGGCGCCACACCGCTACCCGTCGACGTCGATCCCGACTCTCACCTGATCACCGCAGAGACCGTCGCCGAGAACATCGGACCGCGCGTGCGCTGTGTCATCCCGGTTCACCTGTTTGGCGCGACCGTCGACATCGACCCGATCAATGAGCTCTGCCGCGAAGCCGGGATCCACGTGCTCGAGGACGCCTGTCAGGCCCACGGCGCCCGCTACCACGGGCGGCGTGTCGGCACGCTCGGCGCACTCGGCTGCTTTAGCTTCTACCCCGCCAAGAACCTCGGCGCCTGGGGTGACGGCGGCGCCGTTGTCACCGCCGTCCCCGAGCTCGCCGAGCGCGTCCGGTTGCTGCGCTCCCACGGCGAGCGTCCTCGCTACCACCACCGCGAGATCGGCTCGACGGCCCGCCTGGATGCCTTGCAGGCCGCGATCCTGCGGCTCAAGCTCGCACGTCTAGACGGGTGGAACGACGAGCGTCGCCGCGCCGGCGACGCGTTGCGCGAGCGGCTGGCCGGGAATGGCGTGGTCGATCCAGTTAACCTCCCGTTTGACGGCGCCGACCACGTCTATCACCTGTTTGTCGTGCGCTGTGCCGCCCGCGAGGAGTTGCGCGAGCACCTCCAGCAATGCGGTGTCGCGAGCGCGATTCATTACCCAATTCCAATTCACCGCACCGGGGCCTACGCCGCGCTTGGTCTCGAAGCCGGCAGCCTGCCTGTCAGCGAGCGGCTCAGTGAAGAAATCTGCTCGCTGCCGATCTTCCCCGGCATCAGCGAGGCCGAAGTGGATCACATCGTCGAGTCGGTCGAGAAATTCACAAAAGCCGGCCTCGCGCCCAAGCGTTGATCACACAGATGAGCGTTGCTCCCGCACACTCCGTAGAGGTGACTCACCCGCGCGCTGCCTCGCGCACACGTGAGCGCCGTCCGGTCTCCGACACGCTGCGGCGTGCACTCGACGTGCTCGTCGCCGGCGGTCTGCTGCTCGTGCTGCTGCCGCTGCTCGTCCTGCTCGTGCTCGCCGTCCGCCTCGACTCCTCCGGGCCCGCGCTGTTTCGCCAGCGTCGCGCCGGCCGCGGGCTGCGTGAGTTCACGATGCTCAAGTTCCGCACGATGTACACCGGCGCCGACGCCACGCCGCACCGCGAGTACGTGCAGGCGCTGATCGGGGACGAGCGCGGCCCTGAGCGCGGTCGTCTTTACAAGCTCTCGGTCGACGATCGCGTCACTCGCGTCGGGCGCTTCCTGCGCTCCTGGAGCCTCGACGAGCTGCCGCAGCTGATCAACGTCCTGCTCGGCCAGATGGCGCTCGTCGGACCGCGGCCGGTGATCCCCTACGAGGTCGAGATGTACCCCGAGGACTACCTCGGCCGCTTCGATGTCAAGCCCGGCCTCACCGGCCTGTGGCAGGTCAGCGGGCGCAACGAGCGCACCTACGAGGAAATGGTCAAGCTCGACGTGCAGTACGCCCACGAGGCTTCACTGCTGCTCGACCTGCGCATCCTCGTCAAGACCGTACCCGTCGTGCTACGTCGTCAGGGGGTCGCATAACCATGACCGGTGATTGGGGACAGAACGGCAATGGCACGCGCGCCAATGGTGCGGCCGGCAATGGCGCCGGCGCCAACGGCAGTAGTAGCGCTGCGAACGGCAACGGCGCCAATGGTGGCGGTAACGCCGCGATTGGCCACGGGGCGGGCGAAGCCGCCAGCCTCGCCGAGCTCGCCGCCGGTCGCCAAGACGGCCGCGGACGCGTCCTGCGGGGCCCCGCTCCGCTCGGGACCGCGATCGTCGGATATGGCTACTGGGGGCCCAACCTCGCGCGCAACATCGCCGAGTCCGCCCAGCTGCGCCTCGACGCCCTGTGCGACCGCGACGCCGCGCAACTGCGCGTGTTCGGCCAGCGCCATCCCGATGCGCGCGCCGTACGCGAGCTCGACGTGGTGCTCGCCGATCCCTCGATCGAGGCCATCGTGATCGCCACGCCGCCCCAGACCCATTACGAGATCGCCAAGCGGGCGCTGGAAGCCGGCAAGCACGTGCTTGTCGAGAAGCCGCTCGCCACGCGCCTACAGGACGCCTGCGAGCTCGCCGAGCTCGCCGCTGCCAATGAGCGCGTGCTGATGCCCGGGCACACCTTCATCTACAGCCCCGCGGTCAATACCGTGCGCGACCTCATCCGCGGCGGCGTCGTCGGCGACGTCCACTTCGTCACCTCCTCGCGCATGAACCTCGGCAAGTACAACAGCGACGGCGTCGTCTGCGACCTCGCCCCGCACGATCTCTCGATCCTCCTCTACTGGCTCGACCAACCGCTCGTCGAAGTCGCCGCCTCCGGCTCGAGCGTCCTGCGCCAAGGGGTCCCCGAGACCGCCTTCATGACCTTCACGTTCGCCGAGGGCCAGACCGCCAACGTCCAGATCTCATGGCTAGCCCCGCGCAAGCTGCGTCAGATGATCGTCGTCGGCAGCCAGCGCATGGTCTCCTACGACGACACCGCCTCCGACGAACCCGTGCGCGTCTACGACCGCGGCATGGACATGCTGCCGCCCACGCCCGCCAACTTCGGCGAGCACCAGCTGATCTACCGCACCGGCGACGTCGTGATCCCCCGTGTCGAGCCCGCCGAGCCGCTGCGCCTGGAGCTCGAAGACTTCGCCCACTCGATCCGCACCGGCTGCGAACCCCGCTCGAGCCTCGCGCTCGGCCTGGAGGTCGTCGCCGCCGTCGAGCTCGCCGAGACCTCGCTGCGCGCCGGCGGCAAGCCGCTCGCGCTTCCCGTCCTCGCCGACCGCGCCGCCGCCTAAGGAGATCGATCGCATGTCCCGACGTCCACTCATCCTCTCCGTCATCGGGGCTCGTCCCGAGATCATCCAGGCCGCGCCCGTCTGCGAGGCGCTTGCCGGCTGCGCCGAAGAGATCCTCGTGCACACCGGCCAGCACTACGACGACGCGATGTCCGAGAGCCAGATCCTGGCCACTCGCCTGCCGCGCCCCCACTACAACCTCGAAGTCGGCTCGCGCGCGCGCGAAGAGCAGGTCGACCTCGCGCGCGTGCGACTCGAAGAGCTGATCGACGAGCGACGCCCCGACGCCATGATCGTGCGCGGCGACACCAACGCCACTCTCTCCGGCGCCCGCGCCGCCGCCGCCAAGGGCGTGCCGCTCGTGCACGTCGAGGCCGGTCTGCGCTCATACCGCTCCGACATGCCCGAGGAGTTCAACCGCATCGAGACCGACCGCCTCTCCCAGGTCCTGTGTGCGCCCAGCCCCGGCGCGCAGCGCAACCTCGAATCCGAAGGCGTCAAGGGCGAGATCCACGTCACCGGCGATCCCCTCTGCGACAACCTCGAAAGCTGGCGCCCCCACGTCAAGCCCGCCGGCGCCGGCGACTACGTGCTCGCCACCGTACACCGCAACTACAACACCGACAGCCCCGAGCGGCTCGCCGCTGTGCTCGCCTGCCTCGCGCGCTCGCCGCTGCCGGTGATCATGCCGCTGCACCCCCGCACGCGCGCGCGCATCGACGGCTGGGGTTTGCGGCCCGAGCCGCACGTCCAGCTCGTCGACCCCGTCCCCTACACCCGCATGCTCGAGCTCGAGCGCGGCGCCCGCACGATCGCCACCGACTCCGGCGGCGTCCAGCGCGAGGCCTACCTGTGGGGTGTGCGCTGCATCACGCTGCGCGAGGAGACCGAGTGGACCGACACCGTCGATGCCGGCTGGAACACGCTCGTCGGTGTCGACCCCGACGCTTTCGCGGCGGCGCTACGGCGCCCGCTGCCAACCGAACGTCCCCCGATATTCGGCGACGGCAAAGCTGCGCAGCGGATCGCGCAGGTCGTCATCGAGCACTTGGGGGAGGGGACGCCTACCGGCGGCGAGGCCGAATTGCTCGCCGCCGGTCAAGGCGCGCCCATCGAGGTCGCGGCATGAGCGCCCTCCCCGCATCGACCGTCGACGCGGGGCATGGATGCCTCGCGCCCACCGGCCGCGCTCTCCAACCGACCCGCGCGGACGCGACCCAAAAAGGAGCGAAGAGCCATCATGGATGAGCTGAGAATCGGACTCGTCGGGGCCGGGCGCATGGGCGCCTACCACGTCGACACCTGGGAGCGCGTCCCCGAGGGACGCCTCGTCGCCGTCGCCGAGCCCGATGAGGAGGTCGCGCGCGGGCGCATCGGCCGCCGCCCGATCGACTGGGTCGGCGACTACCGCTGGCTGCTCGAGCGTGCCGACGTCGACGCCGTCTGCATCTGCGCCCCCTCGGCCCAGCACGCGCGGATCGCGCTTGATGCGATCGCCGCTGGCAAGCACGTGTTCGTCGAGAAGCCGATCGCCACCGCCCTGGAGGACGGCCTGCGCATGGCAGCCGCCGCCCGCCAGGCCGGCTTGAAGCTGATGGTCGGTCACATCGAGCGCTTCAACCCCTCCGTCGGCAAGCTCGCCGAGCTGATCGCCGAGGGCCGCATCGGACGCGTCTTCCGCGCCCACGCGACCCGTGTCGGCCCGCTGCCCGTGCGCATCCAGGACACCGGCGTCGCGATCGACCTAGCCACTCACGACCTCGACCTCATGCAGTTCGTCCTCGGTCGCGACATCACCTCGATCTACGCCGAAGGCAGCCGCTGCGTGCACCCCACCCAGGAGGACATCATCTCCTGCTTGCTGCGCTTCGGCGACGACGGGCCCCAGGGCCTGCTCGACGTCAACTGGCTCACGCCCGAAAAGCGCCGCGAGATGACCGTCATCGGCGAGGGCGGGATGCTCAGCGCCTCCTATCTCACCCAGGACGTGTGGTTCACCGAATCGACCGGCGCCCCCACCGGCTGGAGTGAGCTCGCCCGCATCCGCGGTGATGCCGAGGGCGCCGCGATCCGCTTCGCGCTGCCGCGCGTCGAGCCGCTGCAGGCCGAGCTCAGTGCCTTCGCGCGCTGCGTCCTGGATGACACGCCCGAGCCCGTCAGTGCGCAGGACGGATGCCGTGCGCTCGCCGCCGCTCTCGCCGTGCGCGACTCGGCCGCGCACTCTCGTCCAATCACCTTGCTCGACATGTCAGCCAACCGTCCTGTCCCAATCGCGGCCTGAGAACCCCAATCGATCGCCGCCAGTCCCAACCAGGAGAAACCGATGATCCGCTTTGTAATACCCGCCTACAACGAGCGTGAGAACATCCCCGGGCTGATGGCCGAGCTCGCGCCCGTCGCCCGCGAGCTTGGCGCGCGCGTCATCTTCGTCGACGACGGCTCCACCGACGGCACCTCGGAGGCGATCGCCGAACACAGCGACTCGCTGCACCTCGCGATCGTCCGCCACCAGGTCAACCGCGGCCTCGGCACCGCGATCAACTCCGGCCTGCGCGCCGCCCTCGGCGAGTCCCAGGACGACGACGCCATCGTCATGCTCGAGGCCGACAACACCTCCGACCTCTCCGACCTCCCGCGCATGCTGGAGCAGTTCCAGGCCGGCAACGACGTCGTGCTCGCCTCCGTCTACGCGCCCGGTGGGCGCATCCTCGGGGTCGCCCCCTGGCGCTTGGCCGCATCCAAGGCCGTCTCCAATGTTTTCCGCTACACCGGCGGCCTGCGCGAGATCCACACGCTCTCCTCGCTCTACCGCGTCTACCGCGCCGGCACGCTGCGGCGCGCCGCCGAAACCTATGGCTACCTGCTCGTCCGCGAGCCCGGCTTCGCCGCCAATGTCGAGCTGCTGCTCAAGCTCTACAACGCCGGCGCCCGCGTCGCCGAGGTCCCCACCGTCAACGACTGGTCGCGGCGCCTCGGCACATCCAAGATGAGCCTGCGGCCGACCGTGCTCGCCTACGGGCGCCTGATGGCTGCCCACCTCGTCGGGCGCATCCAGCCGCCGCCGATCTCACCGCTCGGCAACGAGGAGCTCGCGGCGCGCGCCGAAGAGCGGCCCGCCGCTCAGCTGTACGCGATCGCCGGCGAGCGATGAGCGGTAAGGAGTCAGCGATGAGCGCCCCTCCGCGCGCGCGCGCGGGTGCGCACGACGGCGACCCTCGACCCCACATCGGCGTCGTCGGCGCCGGCATCCTCGGCACGACCCTCGCGCTGCGCCTCGCTCAGGGTGGCGCCCGCGTGACGCTGCTCGAGCGCGCTCCCACCCCCGGCGGGCTCGCCGGGGCGATGGACTTCGGCGGGCACCGCGTCGACCGCTTCTACCACGTCATCGTTCCCTCCGACCAGCGCATGATTGCGCTCACTGAGGAGCTCGGGCTCTCCGATCGGCTGAGCTTCACGCCCGTCGGCGTCGGCTTCTTCATCGACGGCGAGATGCACCCGTTCAACGGGATCGGCGACTTCTTGCGCTTTTCTCCGCTCTCCCCGCTTGGGCGCGCGCGCCTCGCGTGGTTCGTGCTGCAGTGCCAGTTGCGCCGCGACTACACGCCGCTGGAGCGCGAGCCGCTGCAGCGCTGGCTTATCCGCCACTGCGGGCGCAAGGTCGTGCAGCGCATCTGGCGGCCCCTGCTGGATTCGCGCTTCAACTCCAACCACGACGAGCTCCCCGCCACCTATTTGTGGGCGCGCACCAACCGCATGCGCTCCGCCCGCGAGTCGGGTTCCTCCGGCGAGCGCATGGGCTGCCTGAAGGGCGGGCACGAAACCCTCGTCCTCGCCGCCGCCGAGCGCGCCCGCGAACTCGGCGTTGACGTCCGCCTCGGCGCCGGCGTTGAAGGGCTCGTCCGCGCCGAGAACGGCGGTGTCGCCGGCGTCCGCGTCGACGGCCACGACGAACACTTCGATCTCACGATCCCCACGCTCCAGCCGCCCGCCTTGCGCCGGCTGCTGCCCACCGAGTTGCAGCCGCTGCTTGCTGCCTACCCCAGCCGCTACCTCGGCGTTGTCTGCTTGATCCTCAAGCTGCGCCGCACGCTGACGCCCTACTACTCGATCAATATCTGCGACCCCACGCCGATCACGACCGTCGTCGAGACCTCCCACGTCGTCGGCACCGAGCACACCGACGGCCTGCGACTCGCCTACCTGCCCAAGTACTGCGACGCCGACAGCCCCGAGTTCGCCGAGGACGACGACACCGTCTACCGGCGCTACACCGAGATGCTCGCCAAGCTCGCCCCCGAGTTTCGCCACGAGGACGTCGTTGAATGGACCGTCCAGCGCGCGCCGCTCGTCGAGCCCGTACACGCACTCGGACACGAGCCGCGCAGCGCGCCCATCTGGCCAGGAGTCGAGGGGCTTGCGTTGGCATCGGCCAGCCAGATCTATCCTCGGCTGCTCAATGGCGAGTCCGTCGTCGAGCTCGCCGAGCGCGTCGCCGAGGAGGCGCTTGGGACGGTCACGGTCGCGGGGCGCCAGGGAAATGCTCCCGCGGCCGCCCAGGTGCTGGCGGCTTGAGGGGCGCACAGAGGTCAAGCAAGACCTCGACGGCGTCGGAGCGGCAGCTGCGCTCGGTTGGCGCCGGGGTCGACCACGACGTGTATCACGCGTGATACGGTGTGCTTATGGCCGAGGTCAGCATCCGAGACCTGCGCAACCGGGGCGGGGACGTCGTAGACCGCGCTTCGCGTGGCGAGCAGATCACGATCACGCGCTCAGGTAAGGCCGTTGCGGAGTTGCGCGCGATCTCGACTTCCCCGCTGTCCGCCGAGGTGCTGCTAAGTCGCTGGAAGCACCTTCCGCCGGTCGACCGAGTTGCCTTTCGCCGGGATGTGGACCGGCTGCTAGATGTGAGCCTGTGAGCGAAGAGCGGCCGCACGCGCGGGGCATCCTCGACACATCGGTCATCATCGAGTTGCCAAACCTCTCGGGTGCCGAGGTCCTGCCCGCACAGCCGCTCATCACCGCCGTCACCCTTGCCGAGCTCTCTGCCGGTCCTCTGGTGTCCACAAGTGAGAATGAGCGCGCCGCGCGTCAGGCACGACTCCAGCAGGCCGAGGCCGACTTCGACCCGTTGCCCTTCGATGCGAGCGCTGCTCGGGCCTTTGGTCGCGTGTCGGCCTCACTGCGCGCATCCGGACGCAAGACGTCGGCGCGCAGCTACGACGCGATGATCGCCGCAACCGCTTTGGCCAACGACCTGCCCGTTTATACATGCAACCCCGATGACTTCGACGGCATCGACGGTCTCGACGTCGTGTCGGTGTCGGTGTCCGAAGGCTCTTGATCAGCGGTTGACCGAGGCTGCGCCGCGGCGTCCCGCTACCAGCTCATCCACGAGCCCCAAATACCGCTCGCGCTGGCGCTCCCATGCGATCTCCGCGAGGCGCTCGCTTGCTTGCGCCGCCCGCTCGCGGGCGTCCTCCGGGTCGGCGCATACCGACTCGATCGCTTGCGCCAAGGACACGGGATCCCCGGGCGTGTACTCGTGGATGTCCGCCTCGGAGAAATAGCTCGAGATCCCCGGCAGTCGCGACGCGATCACCGGCAGTCCCATGTGTACGTACTCCAGGAGCTTCACCGGCAGCAGCAGCTCTGTGAACCGGTCGTGCAGCGTCGGCACCACGCCGATGTGCGCCGCCGCCAGCTCGGCCGGGATCCGCTCGAATGGCACCGGCTCGGGGGTAACGTGGATGCGCTCGGAGTCGATCTCTGCCGCCAGCGCCGCCAGGCGGTCACGGTCTTCGCCGGAGCCGCACACGCGCAGCTCCAAGCGCGGGGTGCTCTCGCGCAGCCGCTCCCACGCACGGATCGCGCTCTCCACGCCAAAGCGCGGCGCGAGGCCGCCGTGGTAGAGCACCCGCAGCGGGCCCTCCGAGGGCCAATGCACTGGCGAACGCGGCGGGCCGAAGACGCGCTCGTCGGGCGAGTTCATCACGATCGTCGTGCGTCCCACGCCGACTCCGCGGCCTTCGACGCGCCGGCGCGCCTGGTCGGTGACCGTGACGATGTGACTCGCCAGCGCCGCGCTCGCGCGCTCCTCGCGTATCAACAGCCGTTCCAACCAGTCGCCCTCGGGTCGCCCGTACTTCGTGGAGAACAGCTCCGGAAACGTGTCGTGCATGTTCAAGATCACCGGCGTCCCGCGCAGACGGGGGACGAGCGCCGCGGCCGTGAGGATGTCGGGCATGTTGTGCGCCTCCACCAGATCGAAGCGCCGCCGCGCGTCCAGTGCGCTCAACTTCCACAGCGCGCGCGCCAGGAAGACCCCATAGCTGCGCACGTACGCGCCCGCGCCGCCGCCGGCCTTCTCGGTGGCCACCGGATGCACGCGGATCACGCCCTCACCGACGCGCACCTCTTCGCGCTCGCCGACGCACACCAGGTCCACTTCGTCGCCGCGCTGCGCCAGCGCGCGCGCCTGGCGCTGGATACGCGAGTCGAGGCGGAAATCGGAGATGTGCACCATCGCCACACGCAGGCGCCGGCGCGGACGTTCCGCTGTGAGGGCGCGACGCGGGGGGGCGGTGGGGCCGGCCGTGGCCTCTGCCGTCGGAGCGCTCAGCACAGCGCGACCTCGTTGCCGTCGCCCACGTTCACCCGTAGCGCGCGCGGTAGTGAGAAGTCGCGGAAGATCCGCGCGTCGCGGCCCACGACGCTGCCGACGAGGCGCCCGCCGATGTGCACGATGCTCGCTCCCGGCATGATGATCGAGCGCTCCACCTCCGCGCTCTCGATGCGCACATCGGCGCCGATCGACGTGTAGGGCCCGATGTAGGAGTCCACGACTTCAGCGCCCGGACCAACTCGAGCCGGCCCCACGACAACGCTGGCATGCATGCGCGCCGTCGGGTGGATGTCGACGTAACCCTCGATCCTGTTCGCGTGCTCCTCGTCGGCCGGCTCGGAGTCGTCCGCCGATAGCCACTCGCGTGGCACCGCGTCAAATGCGATCCGGTTCAGCTCCAAGAGATCCTCGACCTCACCCCTGTTGCGCCGCCAGCCGCTGACGTGCTCGACGCCCAGGCGTCCCCCGGCTGCTCCGAGTCGCTCAGCGATCGCTGCCACGTCGAGCCCCTGACCGTGCCAGGCGCGTGCGTCGAGCGCCTCGCTTAGGACGCCCTCTCCCAGTAGGCACACGCCGGCCAGTTCCAGTGCGCGCTCCTCGTGAGCCGCGCCCGCCAGGCGCAGTATGCGTCGAGTGGCCAGGCCCACCGATCCATTCGCCGCGTGCTGGCGGTGCACGAGCGCGAGCAGGTCGCGCGCGTCGTCCTCCAATGAGCCGAGCAACGGGGTGAGCGCCTGCGTGAGTAGTCCGTCAGCCGCGTGTACGACGCACGGCGAATCTCCGAGCAGCCCCGACGCCGCACGCAGCGCGTCCTCGAAGCGCCCCTCCGTGTACGGCACATACTCCAGGACGAGCTGCCCGGGGCCATCGCTCTCGACGCACGCTCGCAGCTCCTGCGCCTCCGCCGCCGAGGCGAGCACCGCGATTTCGGTGATCCCCGCCTGCCGCAGCGCTTCCAGGACGTGGCAGACGATCGGCCGGTTGGCCACTCGTTGGAGCGCCGTGCTCGTTCCCTTGACCCTAGAGAGCGAATTGTCTGCGGGCGCGATCAAGCCCTTGAAGGTCATGTACAGATAACGCTTGGCGTCACGTGTTGCTCTCGCAGGCGAAAGGGTGCGACGGTGCCGCGTTCAACCCGGCTGGCCGGCCGAGGCTCCGAGCATCCGCCGTCGCAGCTCGCGCCGCGTGAAGCGCCGGTACTCCGGGTCCGGGACTCGCTGCACTTTTCGCACCGCCGCGCGCGCGTAGCCGTATAGGAATGCCGCGCCCGACAGGCCGGCAGGCGCCCGGCGTGCGACCTTTGCAGAGCGCAGAGTCACCCACAGCGGGTCGTAGTGGGAGATGTACGCGCATTCACCGTGGCGCGCATGTCCGCGCAAAGCGCCATCGGCGCTCGCGATCGGCCGGTGGTGGACGGAGACCAGGTCGCTGAAGCTGCGCGTCCCAAAGCCCTTCATGCGCGCATAGGTCTCATCGATCGTGTCCCATCCCAGAGACTCACGCACACCGCCGATCGCCGCGAAACACGCGCGCGAGTAACACTTCAACGCCCCGTGAACGTGATAGCTCGGGATCGCGATCTTGCGCATCTCCCCATCCGCGCGCGGCTCCACCAGCACCCCGCCCGCGAGCCCCAGTGCAGGGTCGCTTGCGAAGCGCTCCAGCAGAACCCGCAGGTAGTGCGGTGGCAGCTCGATGTCGCCGTCGAGCTTCATCACGTGCGTGTAGTCGTCGAGGTCAATCTGGCTCAGTGCGATGTTGAAGTTACGCACCTCCACCGCCTGCGCCAGGCGGTCGCGCGCGAGACTCTCGTCAGTTTCGTGGGGCGGTGCGCACAGGACGCTGAGGAACGGGATCTCGCGCTCCAACGTCCGCAGTCGCCGCAGCGTCCCGTCGGTCGAGCCGTCGTCGATCACGATCCAGCGGGCCGGTGGGAGCTCCTGCGCGGCTACCGCGCGTGCCACCCGTTCGATGTGCCGCGCCTCGTTGCGCACCGGGGACACGACGAGCACCCGCGGCTGTTCTGCGATGCCGTGCATTCCCCTCATATACGCAGGGCGCATCGTGTTCCTCGCGCGAGTGTGCCCTGGGCCCATCGCTGCAGTCCTCGCGCAAAAGAACCCCTTGGGGCAGTGCGTTGCCTCGAGTGATGGCGCTACATAGCGATCGACTGCAAACGGCGAGGTAACAAGACATGAGAACACTGGTGACAGGCGGAGCGGGCTTTGTCGGCGGACATCTCGTGCGCGAGCTCGTCGCGCGCGGTGACGAGGTCGTTGTCCTCGACTCGCTCGAGGAGCAGGTCCACGGCGGCGTCACACCCGAGCTGCCCCCCACCGTCGAGCTGATCGTCGCCGACGTCGGGGATCCCGCCGCGGCCGATCGCGCGCTGGAAGGCGTCGACCGCGTCGTGCACCTTGCCGCCGCCGTCGGTGTTGGCCAGTCGATGTATGAGATCGCGCGCTACACCGAGCGCAACACGATGCAGACCGCCATGTTCCTGGAGCGGCTCGTCGCGCAGCGCCCGCTGCCCACGCGTCTGGTCGTCGCCTCCTCGATGTCGATCTACGGCGAGGGTGAATACGAGTGCCCCGAGCACGGCCGCATGGCGCCGCCGCCGCGACCCGAGGAGCAGTTGCTCGCTCGCCAGTGGGAGCTGTGCTGCCCGACGTGCGGCGGTGTCCTCGCACCCGTCGGCACGCGCGAGACCAAGCCGCTGATCCCGACCTCGATCTACGCCATCACCAAGCGCGACCATGAGGAGCTGTGCCTCGTCACCGGCGCCGCCTATGGCATCCCCGCGGTCGCACTGCGCTTCTTCAACATCTATGGACCCGAGCAAGCACTGTCCAATCCCTACACCGGCGTCGCCGCGATCTTCGCCTCGCGCCTGCTCAACGGCCATCCGCCGGTGATCTTCGAGGACGGCGAACAGTCGCGCGACTTCATCCATGTCAGCGACATCGTGCGCGCCATCCTGCTCGCGCTCGAGTCCGAAGCCGCCACCGGCCACGCTATCAACCTCGGCACCGGACGTCCCAGCACCGTGCTGCAGATCGCGCAAGCGCTCGCCGCCGGTCTCGACGCCGACATCGAGCCGATCCGCAACGGCCAGTACCGCGCCGGGGACATCCGCCACTGCGTCGCCGACCCCCAGCGTGCCCGTGAGCTGCTCGGCTTCGAGGCCAGCACCACACTCGAGGACGGCATGCGCGGGCTGCTGGAATGGCTTGTCGATCAGGAGGCCGTCGACCGCGTCGAGGACGCCACCCGCGAACTTGCCGCCCGAGGGCTGGCCCGCTGAGGCTGAGGTAGAGAGATGGAATTCGCCGAGATCCTCCGCATCCTCAGGGCCCGCTGGATAGCGACCCTGGCCGTCGTCGTGCTCGCCATCGCCGTCGCTGTCGCGGTGCGCGCGAGTGTGCACTCCGTCCCGACCGGCGCCGCCACGGTGCAGATCCTGGTCGACTCCCCCGACTCTGCGCTCGCCAATCTCTCTCAGGAAACGGTCCCGCTGACCACGCGCGCGTCGGTTTTCGCCCAGGTCATGACCAGCGCCGCCGTGCTGGAAAACATCGCCAAATCCGCCGGCGTGCCCGTCGGTGAGATCACCGCACAGGGCCCCTACAGCGGATCCGGTCAGTCGCTCGACACCGTTACTCCCTCCGAGGCGCGCGGCAACCAACTGCTCGCAGAGCAGACCAAATACAAGCTCACGTTCCTCGCGCAGACCAACGAGCCCGTCGTCACTGCGTCTGTCCAGGCGCCCAGCGCCGCCGCCGCCGCGCGCGTCGCCGCGAGCATCTACCCCGGCGTCCAGCGCTACGTCACCCAGCTGCAGCAGCAGTCCGGCACACCGGCCCAGCACCGCGTCACGATCCGCCAGCTCGGACCGCCGCAGTCCGGGCCCGTGAACTCGAGTGCGCGCTCCAAGCTCACCGCCGCCGCACTGCTCGGCGTGCTCGTGCTCGGGCTGCTCGGCATCCTCGGCTTCGAGGGCCTGCGCCGCCGCGCCGCCGAGCGCTCGGAGCTGCACCGCGAGTACCTCCCCGAGTTCGACGACGTCGCGCTCTACACCCGCTCGCTGACCGCGGAGGAGCCCGACTCGCCGGCCGCGATCGGCGTCGGCGGCTCACCCGCGGCGCGGCGCCGCTAGCGCGGGGTCCCGATGGGCGCGCCCGCGCACCCCGGCGCTCGCCGCCCGGCGCTGCGAGCGCTTGCCGTAGTCGTTGCGATCGCGTCGCTCGCTGCGCTGCTCGTCGGCTACCGGCCCTCGGTCGCGCCGCCCGCCCTGCATTCGCGCAGCGTCGCGATGGGCGTCGCGCAGGCCGAGGTGCTCGTAGACACGCGCGCCTCGCAGGTCGCGGAAGTCCAACCCGCCGCGATCAACAACAACGCGCTCGCCGCCCAGCTCGCCGTCACCTACGCGCTGTACCTCCAGAGCGACCACGCCGACTTCACGATCGGGCAGGCCGTCGGACTGCACGGCCAGAGCATCGCCTCCTCCGGGCCTTTCACATTGCTGCTGGGTCGCGAAAACCTCGGCCCCAAGCTGCCAACCCTGCCCGATCCGATCCTCGTCGACCACGGCTACCGACTGCTGCTCGACGTCGACGGCGAACGCCCGATGTTGAGCATCTACGGCCAGGCCCCCACTGTCGCCGCCGCCGTGAAGCTCGTCAACGCCGCTCGCGCGCTGCTGATCGCGCACGTCCGCTCCGAACAGGCCTCCCAGCCGGCCTCCGCCGAAACGGTGTTAATCCGCCGGCTCGGGCCCACCACCGGCGGGCTCGTCGGCGGCCAGGCGCGCTGGCAGCTGATGCTCTTCGCCTTCCTGCTCGTCGCGGCGCTCGGCGCAAGCCTCCTCTACGCGCGCCGCGAGCGGTATCTGCGACTCGCCCTCACGCGCGCCCGCGTCGCCGAGCTCGACCTCCTCGATGACGAGCCGCCCGGCAACGACGACTGGCCGCACACCACGCGCGTCCTGCCGTGGGCGCTCGCAGGCTTCCTCGTGATGCTGTTCCTCGTCCCGTTCGATGCGATCAACCTGCCCGTCAGCCTGCCGCTCAGCAGCACCCTCGATCGCCCGCTGCTGATCGCGCTCGCCGCCCTCTGGCTGCTGACGCTCGCGATCGTCAGCGGCGCCGCGCGCCCGCGCGTGAAGCTCACCCGCGTGCACTTCGCGGTGCTCGCCTTCTTCGGGATCTGCTGTCTCGGCGTCGCGCTCAACGGCGGAGCGCTTGCGAGCATGGAGGAGATCTCGCTCGTCCTCAAGAAGCTCGCGCTGCTCGCCTCCTACATTCTCTTCTTCTTCGTCGTCGCCTCGGTGATCCGCCCGCGCGAGGTTCCGCGCTACGCCGCGCTGATCGTCGGTCTCGGCGTGACCGTCGCGATTGCCACGATCGTCGAGTACCGCCTGCACTACGACGTCTTCTACTCCCTCTGGAGCAAGGTCTTCTCGATCACGCTCCCGCCCGAACTCGACATGCCCGACTCGATCGGGCGCCTCACCGTCTACGGACCCACCAGCCAACCGCTCGAGCTCGCTGCCCTGCTGGCGATGGTGCTGCCGTTCGCCGTGATCGGCTCGATCGACGCCGCCACCCGCCGGCGGCGTGTGCTCTACACGATCGCCATCGGTCTGCTGCTCGCCGGAGGTCTCGCGACCTCGCGCAAGACCAGCATCGTCGCGCCCGTCGGCGCGATCCTGCTGCTCGTCGTCTATCGCCCGCGCACCGTCGTGCGCTCGCTGCTCGGTCTCGCGCTCGTGCTGGGGGTGCTCGTGCACTTCACCTCGCCCGGGGCGCTCGGGTCCGTGCTCACGCAGCTCGAGCCCGGCCACGTCAACAACGTGCTCTCCACCACCGATCGCACCGCGCGCTACGACGCCGTGCGCCCCGACCTGCTCACCCACCCGCTGCTGGGGCGCGGCTATGAAAGCTACGACCCCCACAAGTACCGGATCCTCGACAACGAGTACCTCGGCCTGATGATCACGACCGGGTTGCTCGGGGTGCTCGCCTACTTCGGGATCTTCGCCACGATGATGAGCGCCGCGCATCGCACGATCCGCGGACCCGACCCGCACCGTGCCTCGCTCGCGCTTGCCGCCTTCGCCGCCGTCGGTGTGATCGCGCTCGCCAGCGCCCTGTTCGACGTGCTGTCCTTCCCACACGTCCCCTATCTGCTGTTCTTCCTCGGGGCGATGATCGTCTCGTTGCGCGAGCACTCGCCGGCCACGCAGCCCGTACGCAGGCGCAGCGGGCGCCCGCGCCCGCTGCCGCTCGGGCACAGAGCCGCGCCGCTGGCGCCGCCACGCCCCTCTGAGGGCGACGCCCCTGGGGTTTCGCTGCCAGGCTTCGGCGTGGAGGAGCCCGCGCTCCCCGCGCGCGAGCGGCGCCAGCCCGTTCCCGTCGGCTGAGAGCCCAAACCGTCGGCTAAGACGGTCGGCTGAGAGAGGCCTCAAAAGTTGGCCTTGGGCCGGTGCGTTTTCTCACCAGATGCCCATTACACGCGCTGTTTCCCACCCCCTGGCGGCCCGCGTCGGTTCCGGCCTGCTCGCTGCGCTCATAGCCAGCCTCCTGATGTTCGCTTTTGGCGCCTCGCGCGCCGACGCCGTGACCTGCCCCAATGCCAACCCAATCGTCAACGAGAACAACTGCATGGGGGAAGGGACGACCGACAACCAGTCCGCGATCGAAAGCTACAGCGAAGACCTCGGCGCCTTCACGACTCAGTCGAGCTACGCGCTCGGCGAAAACGTGCCGATCAAGATCGGGACCGACCTGTCGTCGTTCCCGGGGACCAGCGTCAACGTCAGCGTGTATCGGATCGGCTACTACGGCGGGAATGGCGCGCGCCTGATCGCAGGCGCCGGTGCGACCAACGTCAAAGTCAACAACACCTTCCAGTGCAACCCGCCGACCACCACGACGACGACGACCGGCGAACTGAGCTGCTCCAACTGGAACGTCAGCTACACCGTACCCGGCAACAAACTGCCGGTCTCGGGCATCTACGAGGCCGTCTTCACCGACGTCGCTGACGGCGGTATCGAGAACTACGTCGTGTTCCCCGTGCGCAACGACGCGGCGCACTCCGCCATCCAGTACGTGCTTCCCAGCGCCGACTACGAGGCCTACAACACGTGGGGCTGCAAGTCGCTCTACTACGACGCCTGTGGCGGCGCCAACACGATCACCGGCGACGGCCGCGCCGTCGCGGTCTCCTTCGACCGCCCCGAGAAGGAAGGCGACCAGCAGTACAACCACTTCTTCGGGCCCGACTACCTGACGGTCTACTGGCTCGAGCAGCAGGGCTACGAAGTCACGTACACCTCCGACGTCGACCTCGACTCCAACCCCAGCGAGCTGCTGAACCACAAGGTCGACCTCGTCTCCGGCCACAGCGAGTACTGGTCGCACAACGAGTTCGCCAACTTCAAGGCCGCGCGCGACGCCGGCGTGAACGTCGTCTCGCTCAGCGCCAACACCGCCTACTGGCAGACGCGCTACGAAAACAACCATCGCACGCTCGTCTGTTACAAGACGATCCAGGGTGCCAGCGACGGCAACGCCGGCGCCACCCCCAACGACCCCGCCTCGATCGGCCCCAAAGGCGAACCGCTGCCGCAGTTCGCGACCACGACCCGTCGCGATCCCGGCGCTCCGGCCGGCGATCCCAACGCGCCCCCCGGCGGGCGTATCGGCCCCAACGAACCCGAGAACTCGCTGTTCGGCGTGATGTACATCGGCGACAACGACTCCGAACGCTTCAAATTGACGATCCCCGCGGGCAACGCCAACGGCGAATTCGCCTCCAGCCCCGCCTATCGCAACACCGGGATCTCCACCAAAACCGCTACGACTCTCGAAGGCGAAGGGATCGTCGGCTGGGAGTGGGATCAGATCCCGACCCAACCGGGCTACGTCGCACAGGAGCCCGCCGGGGTCAAGCAGCTCACGCTGACCAACATCTCCAACCCCGAAGACTCCTTCCTGCAGGACGCCGGGCGCGCCCGCGCCAACACGCCCCCGCCCGGCGAGCCGAGCAACGTCAGCGCGGTCGAGTACCGCGCACCGAGCGGCGCGCTCGTGTTCGCGAGCGGCACGATGGAGTGGTCCTACGCGTTCGGCACCGAACCGCTGATCGACCAGATGACCTACAACATCATTTCCGAAATGGGCGCCCAGCCCGGGACGCCGGCGGAAGACATCAAAACCGACGCGTCCACGCCGCAACCACCACGACCTTCGTTCACGGCGACGCCCAGCACGGTGTTCATCGGCGAAAACGTCGCCTTCAACGCGTCGGCCTCCAGCGACCCCGTCGCCTCGATCACCGACTACAAGTGGGATCTCGACAACAGCGGGACGTTCGCGACCGACACCGGCACGACCACCACGCTGACACGCTCGTTCTCCAAACCCGGCACATACAAAGTGCTCCTCAAGGTCACAGACAGTAAAGGCCAGCAGGAAACGACCGCGCGCACCGTCAACGTCGCCAACACCGCCAATGCGAAGCTCAGCGCGAGCATGAACCCGGTCGGCGCCGGCCAGGCCGACACGCTCAGCGCCGCCGGCTCCACTTCGACGGGCGGCACGATCACCGACTACAAGTGGGACCTCGACGGCAACGGCACCTACGAGACCGACACCGGCACCACGGCGACCGTCAAAAAGACGTTCGCGACCGTCGGCTCCGCGACCGTCGGCCTGCAGGTCACCGACAGCAAAGGCGCGACCGCAACCGCGACGCTGCCCGTCAAGGTGCTCGCGCAAGGCGTCAGCAGGTACAGCGACGCCGTCAACGCGACGCCCGGTCTGCTGCATTACTACCGCCTCGACGAGACCGCCGGATCGACGATCGCCGACAGCAAGGGCAACAGCCCCGGCACGCTGTTCGAAGCGACCTTCGGCGTACCCGGCGCAGTCAACGGCGACTCCGACACCGCTGTCGAATTCGCCGGCGACGGCGACCCGGTCGAGGGTCAGGCCGGCGCCTACGGCGCGATCCCTATGGACCTCTCCAGCCAGGGCGCGATCACCGTCGAGTTCTGGCTGAAGTGGAACGGTTACGGCAACAACGACGCGCTCGCGATGGAGTTCACCTCCAACTACAACGAACACCCCGGCGGCTTCATCGTCGACCCCAACGCGAGCGAGTTCGGCGGCACCTTCGGCATCGGCATCGGCGCCGGCGGGACGCGCAACAGCGTGTTCTTCACGCGCCCCAGCGCCGGCGTTTGGCACCACTACGCCGTCGTGCTCAACCCGAACGCGCCGGCGGCCGCCGAGGTCACGCCGTATGTGGACGGGCAGGCCGTGAGCTACATCAAGGAGAGTTCGGGCACCGGCGCGGGGGCGTTTGCGAACTCCACGCTGTACCTGTTCTCGCGCGGCGGCACCACGCTGTTCGGCAGCGGCGCGCTGGATGAGCTCGCTATCTACGGCGGCGAATTGGGCGCCGGCACGATCGCCGAACAGTTCAACTCCAACGGCCCCGAGCCGCGGCCGGTCGCCTCGTTCACGAGCACGCCCAGCCAGCCCCACGCCGGCCAGAGCATCACGCTCAACGGCTCCGGCTCGCACTACGAAAACGGCTCGATCACCAAATACGAATGGGATCTGAACGGCGACGGCACGTATGAGACGAACACCGGCTCGACGGCTACCGTCAGCACGTCCTTCGCGAACCCCGGCGCCTACACCGTAGGGCTGCGCGTGACCGACAGCGATGGCGCCGTCGGCACGGTCACCAAGAAAATCGAAGTCGGCAACTTCCCGCCGACGGCCAAAGTCACGGTCTCGCCGAACCCCGCCCTCAGCGGCCAGCAGGTGACGCTCGACGCGAGCGGCTCGACCGACCAGGGCACGATCACCGACTACAAGTGGGATCTCGACAACAGCGGCAGCTTCGCCACCGACACCGGCTCGACGCCGAGCGTCAAAACGAGCTTCGCCACGATCGGCTCGCACACCGTCGGCGTCAAGCTGACCGACAGCCAGGGTCTCAGCACGACCACGACCGTCCAGGTCACCGTGCTCGAACAGGGCGTCTCGAGCTACGAGGAAGCCGTCCAGAACACCCCCGGCCTGATCGACTACTACAAGCTCGGCGAGCCCAAAGGACCGACGATCGCCGACAGCAAGGGCTCCAGCAACGGCACGATCTCAGGCGGCACGTTCGGTCTGAGCGGCGCCGTCAGCGAAGACCCGACGACCGCGATCGGTTTCAACGGCTCCGGGGACTCCGGCGCGATCCCGCTCAACCTGTCGAGCACCGGCAAGCTGACCGTGGAGTTCTGGCTGAAGTGGAACCAGTACGCCAACAATGACGCGCTCGCGATGGAGTTCACCCCGAACTTCAACTCGAACGCCGGCGGCTTCCTGGTCGACCCCAACGCGGGTGAGTTCGGGGGCACGTTCGGAATCGGGATCGGCAGCGAATCCGATCGCAACAGCGTGTTCTTCGCCCGCCCCAGCACCGGCGCATGGCACCACTACGCGATCGTGATCGACACCAGCGCCTCATCGGCGAACGAGATCACGCCCTATGTGGACGGGCTCCCGGTCTCCTACCAGCAGGAGGGCGTCTCGACCGGCCAGGGTAGCTTCGCGAGCTCCACGCTCTACCTGATGTCACGCGCCGGCAGCGCCCTGTTCGGGGCCGGCACGCTCGACCAGCTCGCGCTCTACAACCAGCCGCTCAGCGCCGGTACGATCTTCCAGCACTTCAACTCCAACGGGACCGCCAAAGCGCCCCACGCCGCCTTCACGATCTCCAAGAACCCGGTGCGCCCGGGCGAAAACGTCACACTCAACGCATCCGGCTCGACCGATGCGGGCGGCCAGATCGTCGATTACCAGTGGGATCTCAACGGCGACGGTACGTATGAGACCGACAACGGCTCCAACCCGGTCCTGACGACGAACATCGCGACATCCGGCACCTACAACGTCGGCCTGCGCGTGATCGACAACCACAACGCCAGCGCCTCCGCGAGCCACTCGCTGACGGTCGGCAACCTGCCGCCAGTCGTCAAAGTCAGTGCTTCGCCGACGGCGGTGATGGCCGGCCAGACCGTGAAACTCGACGCGAGCGCCACGACCGACCAGGGCGCGATCGTCGACTACAAGTGGGATCTCGACAACAGCGGCAACTTCGCGACCGACACCGGTGCGACGCCGACCACGACCACCAGCTTCCAGACGCCCGGGACGCACACGATCGGCGTCGAAGCGACCGACGACCACGGTCTCAGCGCGCGTGGCAGCGTGACCGTGACCGTGCTCGAACAGGCCGCGACCACGTACTCCGAAGCGGTCCAGAACACGGCCGGCCTGATCGACTACTACAAGCTCGACGAAACGAGCGGCCCGACGCTGCTCGACAGCAAGGGATTGTCCGCGGGCTCGGCGGTCGGCGGCACGTTCGGCCTGTCCGGTCCGATCGAGCAGGGCGCCGCGCTCGGCTTCAACGGCTCCGGGGACTCCGGCGCGATTCCGCTGAACCTGTCGAGTACGAGCAAGCTGACCGTGGAGTTCTGGCTGAAGTGGAACCAGTACGCCAACAACGACGCGCTCGCGATGGAGTTCACCCCGAACTTCAACGAAAACGCCGGCGGCTTCATCGTCGACCCCAACTCCGGTGAGTTCGGCGGCACCTTCGGCCTCGGCATCGGCACTGACTCCAACCGCAACAGCGTGTTCTTCGCACGCCCGAGCGCCGGCGTGTGGCACCACTACGCGATCGTGCTCGACTCGACCGCTGCCTCCGGCAGCGAGATCACCCCCTACGTTGATGGTCAGCCTGTGAGCTTCCAGCAGGAGAGCGCCGCCACCGCGCAGGGGCCGTTCGCGAACTCGACGCTGTACTTGATGTCGCGTGCCGGCAGCTCGCTGTTCGGCGCCGGGGCGCTCGACGAACTGGCCATCTACAGCCAGCCGCTGAGTGCCACGACCGTGTTCTCCCACTACCACTCAAGCGACGTGAACCTCACGCTCGCTCCCTCCTTCATCATCAATCCGGCTCCCGCGGTCACCGGCCAGAACGTCACGCTTGACGCTTCGGGCTCCAACGACTCGCAGGGCACGATCACCGACTACCGCTGGGATCTCGACGGCAGCGGCAAATACGCCACCGACGGCGGCTCCAGCCCGACGCTCGTGCACGCCTTCACCCAGGCCGGCACGTACACGATCGGCCTCGAAACGATCGACAGCGAAGGCGTGAAAGCGAGGACGACGCGCAATCTGACCGTGACCGTCGCGCCGCCCTCGACACCGGTGCTGACGCTCTCGGGCGCCACCGGCAGCACGTTCCTCGCGGGCACGACCGCCTACACCAACCCGCAGGCCGGCAACTCCGGCGGCTTCACCGTCAGCGCCAGCACGAGCGATTCCGGGTCGGGCATCCGGGAAGTCGTCTTCCCGGCGCTCAGCGGCTTCAGCAGCGGCGGCGGCGCCGACACCGGCCTTCCCTACCAGTCCAGCTACACGTGGTCCGGCGCGGGCGCTGGCGCCTCCGGCGCGCAGACCGTGACCGCGACCAACAACGCCGGCATCAGCGCCAGCGCGAACTTCAACGTGTCCCCCGACACGAGCGCGCCGTCGGGCGGAGCGCTGACGATCAACGGCACCGCCGCGAGCGCCGGAGGCTCTTCGAGCACGAACATCACCGGCAGCTACGCGATCGCGATTCGCAGCGACTACGCCGAGACGCAGTCCACCAGCCAGTCCGGCCTGCGCTCGAGCACGCTCACGCTCGAAAGCGCTTCGCTCTCAGGCGGCGTCTGCGGAGCCTATGGCGCACCGAGCACGATCACAGGCGCTCCCGGGCAGGTCGAGCCGACCGGCTGCTACCGGTACACGCTCAAGGGGATCGACAACGTCGGCAACAGCGCCAGCATCGGCACCACTGTGACCGTCGATACGACCGCGCCGACGACCCCCTCGATCGCGTTCAGCAACCTCACCAACGCGTTCTTCAAGTCCTCCAACGACGCGATGTACTTCAAGCCCGCCGCCGGCGGCACTTACACCGTCACCGCGAGCTCCAGCGACGCCGACTCGGGCCTCAAAAGCTTCGTGTTCAGCTCGCTCGCCTCCAGCGGCTTCGGCGAAACGCAGACCGGTGGCCAGATGGTCTACACGTTCGGCGCCAGCGCAGTGCAGCCGCCGTCCGGGCCGACCGTGTTCGCGACCAACAACGCCGGTGGCAGCTCGGCGGTCGCGAACTACGCACTGCTCGCCGACACCGCCGGGCCGACCGGTGGCCTGCTCACCGTCAACAACGTCGCCGCCAGCACAGCGGGTTCGACCAGCTTCAGCACGTCGGGCAGCTTCTCGATTGGGACGCGCACCGACTTCAATGGGGACGCCGGCTCAGGGTTCCTCTCCTCGGCGCTCACGCGCTCCGCGGGGACACTCTCAAACGGCGTCTGCAGCGGCTTCGGAGCGCCGACCACGATCGTCGGCAACCCGAGCCAGACCGGGCTCGCGGCCGGCTGCTACCTCTACACGCTGACCGGCGCCGACCGCGTCGGTAACACCACGACGCTCTCGACGACCGTCGAGGTCGACAAACTCACGCCGATCGTCTCGGCGAGCGTGGCAGGCTTCGCAAACGGGCCTGTTCCCGTCTCCTTCTCGGCAACCGACGCCGGCTCGGGTGTGAACACCGCGACCGCGCAGCTGCGGCGCGCGACCGCCAACCTCACGCTGTCCTCGAACGCGTGCAGCGCCTTCTCGTCGTTCACCACGATCGGCACCGGGCTCTCCTCGCCGTTCACCGACAGCACAGTCACGACCGCGCACTGCTACGAGTACGAGTACGTCGCTGCCGACAAGGCCGGCAACTCCGCTACCTCCCAGCCTGTGGCCGTCAGGGTCAACACGAGCAAACCGACGCTCACCGGGATCACCGACACCACCCCCGGTACCACCGCGGGCAAGCCGCAGGTCGGCGACGCGATCACGCTGACATTCAGCGACTCGGTCTCCTCGTCGAACATCCCGGCAAGCGTCACGCTCACCTACTCGCGAGCGATCATCGGAGCGACGAGCATCGCCGTCTCCTCGATCGGCGGGGGTAACTGGAATGCGGGGGACACGCTGACCTCGCACTACAGCAACTTTGGCGGGACCCCCGCAGTGGTCACCGCGAGCACGACCTTGGGCACGACGACTGTAAAGCTCACCATCACCTCGATCAGCGATCCCAGCAACAACCTGACCGCGGGTGGACCCGCGGCGGTCTCAGGGACGCTGAGCTCCGCGCTCAAAGACTCGTTCGGGAACGGCGCCAGCACGAGCACGTTCACGACGGGGAGCGTCAGGCTGTTCTAGTTGGATGGACCCTGCCGCGTGCGCGTGCGCGCGCGGCGGGGAGGGCGGCTTTAGCCTGCGCCGAGCGCCTCGTAGACCGCGTCGCTCAGCGCGCGATTGCGCGGATCCTGCCACTGCGGTCCGCCGCGGTTCATCAGGTAGGCGAACGCTAGATCCGCATCGGGGTCAGCGAACCCGACGGAGCCGCCCGCGCCGAAGTGCCCGAAGCTGCCGGCGTGCGGTCCGAGCGGACGCTCGGGTTGGGTGAGCTGGAAGCCGAGCCCGAAGCGCGACGGGCGGCCGAGTACCAGGTCGATGCCGGCTGACGCCTCGCGCGTCGCCTCCCGCAGGACGTCGCGATTGACAAGTGCCCCATCCCCGACAAGTGCCCCATACACGCGCGCGACCCCCCGTGCATCGGCGTGCAGATTCGCGGACGGCAGCTCGGCGTCCTGCCAAGCCTCGGTGTTGACCGTCCCGAGCCCCGTGGCCCCCGGAGGGTTCAGGTACGCCCGCTCATACAACCGAGCCTCCGCCGGCGAGCGCGGTGCGGTCTCGCGTCTGGACAGCAACCCCGCACGAGCCTTCCGCTCGGCCGGCGGAGCATCGAACACATACTCCGCCCGCCGCGACCTCTCGCTCCGCGCCAGCCCGAACCCGACCTCCGCTCCCAGCGGCTCCGCGATCTCGCGCCGCAGAAACGATCCAACGCTCTCCTGCGCCACACGCCGCACGATCTCCCCGGCAAGAAACCCAAACGTATGCACGTGATACCCATGCCCTGCCCCGGGAGTCCACCACGGCCGCTGCTCCGCCAGCGCGCTCGTCACCTCCTCCCACTCATACAGTGCCCCCTCCGCCAGCTCCCGCTCGATCGCCGCAAGCCCTGCGCGATGGCCGAGGACCTGTCGCACCGTAACCCCCTCCTTCCCCTCCGCCGCGAACTGTGGCCAGTGCCGGGCCACCGGCTCGTCGAGGTCGAGCGGCCCGCGCGAAACCAGCATCAGCACACACAACGCCGCAAACGCCTTCCCCACTGAGAAAGCGTTGACGACCGTGCTCTGGTCCCAGGGACGTGAGCGGCCTGCATCTGCCCACCCACCCCACAGATCCACCACCATCCGACCCTCAACGATCACGGCGACGGCCGCGCCCAACTCCCCGCGCTGCGCGAAGTTTTCCCGCAGCGCCTCCCGCACACCGGCGAAGCGCGCGTCGCAGGTTCCTCCGATCTCCGCGCCGTCCATTCCGATGTACAGGACCCTAACCCAGACGCACCGCACGAGCCCTCGCGAGAAACGCTCCTACCGCCGCGTTTTTCAGGCATGAGCACCCAGACCGTGCGGTTAAGGGCCGATGCCCCGCGCTTGCCCGCGACACCCCCCCAGACGGACACCGCGAACGCGCCCGACGGCGAGGGCGCCACGCGGCGCAAGGCGCGCGCCGGGATGGCGATGTCGCTCGCGACGTTCGCGATGGCGGCCGCGTCGGCGATCCAGGCCGTGCTGTATCTCGGACACTTCGGCACCAACGTGCGCACCGACGGATTCTTCGTCGCGTTCGCGCTGTACTCGACTTTTGGGGTCTTCAGCCAGAGCTTGCGGTTGACTTCGGTGCCGCTGCTCGTCGAGCCCGGCGCGCGCCTGAGTGTGCGCGAGTTCGCCGCGACGCTGGGCTGCGTCGCGCTGCCCGTGCTGGTCATCACGATCCCGCTCGCCGGTCCGCTTGCGCATCTGATCGCGCCCGGCCTGCACCCGCAGGGGCGCGCGGTGACGGCCTCCGCGCTGCCGGTGCTCGGTTGCGCGATGGCGCTGCAGCTGTGGGCCGCCGGCGGGGCCACGGTGCTTGCGATCCGCGATCGCTTCACGACGGTTGCCGGCGCCTACATGTCCGGCGCATTCGCCGGACTCGTCGCGTTCCTCGCCCTGATGAGCAGCGCGGGCGAGCAGACGCTCGGTTGGTCGATGCTGGCGATGGCGCTTGTCACGTGTGGCTGGATGCTCGTCGGCGTCGCTCGCAGCGGCGGTCTTGCGGGTGGGCGCAGCGAGAGCTCGCTCGGGCCGGCCGCGCTTGCGCGCAACGCCGGGCTGATCCTCGGGCGCACTGCGGTCTACCTCGCGTTCAACGTCCTGTTCGTGATCACGCTCGCCTTCGCCAGCCACGCCTCAGCGGGTGGCACGACAGTTCTCTCCTACGCCTACCTGTTCGCGAGCTATCTCGTCGCCGGGACCGGCATGGCGCTCGGCATGTCGAGCATCCCCGACATGACGCGCGATGCGCGCGCGCGTCGCCAGACGCTGGTCGCCGAGACCGTCCCGCGCGGGTACCGCTACGCGATGCTGATCGTCGCCCCCGCGCTCGCCGCCCTGATCGCGGTCGGGGCGCCCTTCGTGCACGCCCTGCTGCCCGCCAGCCTGTCCTCCGCGGAGGTCTCGACGCTGAGGACGTTCGCCGCGCTGCTCGTGCCGTGGACCGTGTGTGCGCTGCTCGTCAACTTCCTGCTGCCCGTCCTGTTCGCGCTCGGTCGCGCCGGGTTGCTCAACGCGCTGGCGGCCCCGTTGGTGCTCATCCACCTCGCGGCGACAGCGATCGGCAGCGCGCTGTTCGGAGTCGATGGCGCCGTTGGTGCGTTCTTTGTCGCGCCGGCCTGCTTTGCCGCGGTGCTGCTGGTCGCGGGCGCCGGCCGTTCGGCGACACCTGCCCTGTTGGCTGAGCTGGCGGGTGACGCGGCGCGCTTCCTCGTGCTCGCCGCGCTCGCGTTCGGCGCCGGTTGGGCGCTCGGCTCGACGCTGCCAAGCGAACTTGCCCAGGTCTTGCTCGCGGGCGCCGTCGGCTGCGCGCTGTATGTCGCGGGGCTGCGCCTCGTGGCGCGCCGGCAGCTGCAGGTGCTGCTGAACGCCGTCGTCGTCCGACCCGCGCCGGCGTGAGCTCGACAGTCGTCCCGCTGCGCGCGCCAGCGCGCGAGGGCGCGTCTGACTCATCGCCCGCCGACACCTCCGCTCGGCGCGGCGCACCGGGTTCGGGCGCGAGCGCTTCGGGCTTCTCGTCGCTAGGTCGTGCGCTCTACGCGCCGGGCGATCGTTCCGTGCTCGCCGTGCTCGCGTTCTGCTTCGCCGCGGTCACCGCGCTGACGTGGCGCAAGTGGGGGGTACCCGAGATCGATGCGGGAGCCGAGCTCACCACGGCCGATCTGATCAAGCACGGTGCCGTGGCTTACCGCGACGTGCGCTACTACTACGGCCCGCTTGGCCTCTATTCGCTGGCGCTCACTTTCAAGGTGTTCGGAACGAGCTTCGGCGCCGCGTTCGCGTTCGGCCTCGCACAGACCGCGGCGATCCTCATCGCGTTCTACGCGCTCGCGCGGCATTGGCTCACGCCGCTGATCGCCGGTCTTTCCACGGCGGTGCTGCTCGCGATCGGCTTCTCGGGGACCGCGTTCAACTTCATCCTGCCCCACACCGATTCTGCGACTTTTGGGATCCTTTTCGTGTTGTTGATGTTGCTCGCGCTGACCCGCGAGCGACCGCTGCCCGCCGGGATCGCGTGCGGCCTCGTGGCGCTCACCCGCCCCGAGTTCCTCGCGGTCGCGGCCGGCGCTGCGGTCGCTTATACGGTCGCGGTCTGGCGCGTGTCGGGGCGCGCCGCCGCGTGGCGCTGCGCGTGGCGGCTGGCGCTGCCGGCGCTCGCGATCCCGCTGCTCGTATACGGCTGGTTCGCCGAGCAGGCCGGCCTCTCGCGCCTGGTGACCGAAAACCTGTGGCCCGTCAAGTTCCTGCACACCGGCGTGAAAACAGAGCAGAATTGGACGCCGCTGAGCCTCTCGAGCCTGCTGGGGCTGGCCGCCCGCGGGCTGATCTACGGGGGTCTGCTCGCGGCGCTTCTCACAAGTGTGAGCGGTTGGCGGCAACGGCAAGGAGCTCGTTGGCATGGAGCCCGTCGCCTGCTGGCTCTCTGGCCGCTGGCGGCCGCCGTGCTCGTGATCGCGCTGCTGGACGGCGCGCTGCGTGCCGGCGGCCTGCTGGCAGGCCAACGTGCCGCGATCGAGCTCGAGGCGCGCCACCTCGTGCTCGGCATGAGCGTCCTGCCGGCGCTGGGGGTCGCGATCGGCGCCTACGTGCTCGTGCGCTTCGTGCGCGGCCGGAACTCACCCCTGGGGCGCAGCTGGCCAGCGGATCTCGCGCTGGTGGTCGTCGCCGCCGGGCTCGGCCTGCGCGCCTATAACGCGTTTACGACAGAGGGCTCCTATGCGCCCTACTACGCTGCCCCGCTCGTGCTGCTGTTGGGCATCCTGCACCAGCACCTCGCGGCCCGCCGCCCGGATGCGCGCCCCGCCGCGCTCGGCGCGCTCGGGCTCGTCGCTGTGGGTCTCGCCGCCTATGCGCTGGTGGGGCTCTACCGCCACGACACCGCCACGGTGCACACCCCACGAGGCAGCTTCATCACGACCGCCGCCGCGGCGCCGGCACTGCAGGCGGCGGTGCGCCGCATCGACGCCGCGACCGGCCCGGGGCAGCGGATCCTTGCGGCCCCGACCGACGGCGGGCTGTATTTCATGACCGACCGTCTACCGGCGCTGTACGAGCTGACGCTGCTGCCCGGCCTGCTGGCGACGCCCGCCGAAGAACGCGCCGCGGTCGCGCGCATGCGTCGCGAGCACGTCGCGCTGGCCGCGCTCGGCGCGCGCGACCTCTCGATTTGGGGGACGCCGACGTTCGGGCGCGACTACGACCCGCTGCTCGGCGCCTACCTGCGCGGGGCTGCGAATGCGACCGTCACGGTCGGCTCGCTCGCCGACCCGGTTGGCGGCACCAACCCGTCGCGCGGCTTCACGATCATGAGCCTGCGGTGATGCAGAGGTGCCCGCGCGCGAGCTGATCCTGACCTTTCACGGTCTGGGCGAGGGAGTCCCGGAGCGCGCGACCGCGGCCGAGCGCAAGGTCTGGGTTCCCGTCGAATGGTTCGAGGCGATCGTCGCGGCGCTGCCGCGCGAGGGGGTGGCGCTGGCGTTCGACGATGGCAACTCCTCCGACGCCGAGCTCGCCCTGCCGGTCCTGCAGCGCTTGGGGCGCAGCGCGCGTTTCTTCGTGCTCGCCGGGAAGATCGGAGCGCCCGGCCACCTGGGCGCCGCTGACATCGCGAGGTTGCAGGTAGCGGGTATGACGATCGGCAGCCACGGTCTGCGCCACCGCGACTGGCGGGCCTCGACCGACACCGAGCTGGAGGCCGAGCTTGCGGGCTCGCGGCGCGTGCTCGAGGACATGCTCGGCGTCGAGGTCGCCGAGGCGGCGTGTCCGTTCGGCTCATATGACCGCCGCGTCCTGCGGGCGCTGCGACGCGCCGGCTACCGCCGCGTCTACAACAGCGACGGCGGCTGCAGCTCCGCGCGCGCGTGGCTCGCGCCTCGCACGACCGTCCATCGCGAGCGTCCATTGGAGGAGTGGCTCGCGCTTGCCGCGACAGGTGCTCACGAACGTCCGAGCGCTATGAGCCGCGCCAAGCGGCTCGTCAAGCGCCTGAGATGAGGCGATCCGTGCTGATTGGCTTCGCCGACGCACTTGCGGCGCCGGAGGTCGCGATGAGCCTGGGTCGCGCCGGTCACCGCGTCGTGAGCTTCGCGCGGCGCGGGCGCCCTGTGGCGCTGCGGCGGCTGCGGGGTGTGGAGATCGTCGAGGTCACCGCGCCTGAGGACGATCTGGCGGCGTGCGAGCGTGAGGTCGCGGCGCTGACCGACGAGCACGACCTGACGATGCCGCTAGACGATCCGGCGGTGTTCGTGTGCGACCGCGCGCTGGCCGTGGACGCCCCAATCGCCGGACCCCGCCGCGCGTGCGCGCGACTGGCGCTCGACAAGCGCCTGCAGCTGCGCGCCGCGGAGGACGCTGGCCTGCGGGTGCCGGCGTGGGAGGAGCTGGATGGTGAGGGAGTCGCCGCCACACCATTCGTGCTCAAGCCGGCGCTTGCCGCCGAAGCGCGAGACGGACGGCTGCGACGCCTTGCGCCCCGGCTCGTGTCCTCGGAGGCCGAGGCGCGAGAGCTGAGGGAGGCGTGGGGGCCCGAAGTGCCGGTGCTCGCGCAGCGCTGGGTGAGTGGCGCCGGCGCCGGCGTCTTCGGTCTCGCCGACGCCGACGGTGTGCACCATCTCAGCGCGCACCGCCGCGTTCGGATGATGAACCCCGCGGGCTCAGGTTCGAGCGCGTGTGCGTCCGCGCCGGTGCCGCGCGAGCTGGTGGAGCCGATCGAGCGCCTGATGATGGAGGTCGGCTGGAGGGGGATGTTCATGATCGAGCTGCTGCGCTCCGGCGATGAGTGGTGGTTCATGGAGCTCAACGGGCGCCCCTGGGGCAGCCTCGCGCTCGCGCGGCGGCGGGGCTTTGAGTACCCGGCGTGGGCGGCGGCGCGCGTTCTGGACGAGCACGCCGAATTGTCGCCGGCGCCGGTGGATGGAGAGGGAGATGAGGATGGAGTGCTCTGTCGTCATCTGGGCCGCGAGCTGGTGCACATGCTGTTCGTGCTCCGCGGGCCCGGCTCGCACACGGGCGCGTGGCCCTCGCGCCGCGCGACGTTGCGCGCACTCCTGGGGGGCGAGCGTAGTGAGGGCCGGCGCACGGCCTGGTACAACCTCGAACCCGGCATGCGGCGCGTGTTCTTCGAGGACACCTGGCGCACGCTCGTGGCTCAGACGTGGGGGAGGCGACGCGCATGACGACACGTATGCGCGACCCCGCCGCGCGCGCACGCACGCGCGTACACGCGCGCGCGGCGGGGAGCAAAAACGTGGCCCCGACCCGCACGATCCGCGCGGCGTTCCACGTCCACTCGGAGTGGTCCTACGACGCGCAGATCCCGCTGCCCGAGATCGCGGCGCTGTTCGCGCGCGAGGGCTGCGATGTGGTGTTCATGTGCGAGCACGACCGCGGCTTCAGCCCGGAGCGCCTTGCCGAGTACGTTGAGGCGTGCCGTGAGGCGAGCGTGGGAGGCCCGCTGCTGGTCCCGGGCATCGAGTACGCCGATCCGGAGGACCGCGTGCACGTGCCCGTGTGGGGGCCGGTGCCGTTCCTCGGCGAGAACGTGCCCACGATCGAGCTGCTGCGCGCAGTAGCCGAGCACGAAGGCGTCTCAGTGCTCGCGCACCCCGTGCGCCGCGATGCGTGGAGGGCCTTCGAGCCGGAGTGGCTGTCATTGGCGAGCGGCATCGAGATCTGGACGCGCAAGTGGGACGGCTGGGCGCCGAACCCGCGCGCTTGCCGGTTGGCGATGGAGCATGGGCTGGTTGGGTTTGGTGCGCTCGACCTGCACCGCGCGGGGCAGACGTTCCCGCTCGCGATGGAGTTGCAGATCGATGCTCCGCTGAGCGTCGAGGTGTGTGTCGACGCGGTGCGCCGGCAACGCTGCCAGGCGACGATCCACAGCAGGCCGGTTGCGCCCCTGACCGGCGGCCCGCTCGGCATCGCGGCGCGTAGCGTCGAGCGCCTACGCCGGCCCGTGTGGCGGCAGGGGCGGCTTGTGCGCGAGCGGCTCTCGCGTCCGGGCTGAGCCGTACAGCGCGCTCTCCGGCGGCGGGGATCTCGTGGGATCTCGCCCCGGGGCTTGACAAGTATCCCCAGTGCTGGTTATAGTCGTCTTGCCCGGGGTTGTCTGTTCGCTCGTCGGGTGTATGTTTTGAACATAGAGGGTCTGCTTGGGGCTGATCTGCTTTGTGGATCGATCTTCAGCGCTGACAAGGTTCTTGGGGAGAGGGACGGATCTCGAAGGTTTGAGGGAGTGGGTTTGGCGTGAGTTCTGATCGAACATACGTGACGTTCGTGGTTGCGCCTCTTCAGGCGGCCATAGCTAGATGTGTCAGCACAGCTGACGCATCTCTCTCTCTCTCTCTCTCTCTTACGCTCGCGGCGTAGCGGGCGTCGCCCGCTTCTAGGGCGTATCGGGCCCGCCCCCGTAGTGGTAGGGCCTCTCGCTGGCTCGATGGGGGCTCTCGCCGGCTCGATGTCTGTCGGCCCACACGTATCGCGTCGCCGCCGGGCGGCGCTTTTCTCTGCCAACGGGGGGCACCGCGCCTCGGTTGGATTCGTTCAACGGCGCCCGCGCCTGTGCTTGCCCGAGGAGGGGATCTGTCGATGAGGACCTGTGTCTACCGTCAGCTGGGGATTCGTAACGCGGTTCGCACCGCGTGTGGTTGGTCGGTCGCGGTGCTCTGCGCGTTGAGTGCAACCCTGGCGCTTTCGCCCGCGACTGCGTCTGCGGGGATCACGCACAAATTTCTAGGCTCGTTTGGTTCGTTTTCGATGGTCAGGGGCCTGGCCGTGGACGAATCGACCGGGGACGTCTATGTCTACGACATCGGGACCGGCGGGGGATCGGTCAGCAAGCTCAACGCCACGGGGGAACCTGTCGAATTCTCGGCGCTGAAAAGCGACGTGATCGAAGGTGTCGGTGTCGGCGGCGGCATTGACGCAGCGCAGATCGCGGTCGACAACTCCTCCGGGCCGACAAAAGGCGACATCTATGTTGCGAACAATGATGGCGTTAGGATCTACGACGCTGACGGGTCGTTCCTCGGCGAACTCGGCAATCGAGGCTCACACCAATCGGACGGCGTCGCTGTCGACAACGCGGGGAATGTCTATGTCGCCCGGCTCGTGGCGCAGAGCGGCAACGTCGACAAGTATGTGCCCACGGCGAACCCGGTCACTGAAGCCGACTACACAGCGTCGATCGCGCCGCTCAACGAGCCCTACCGCGTAGCTGTCGATCCGGCCGGTGATCTCTATATCCGCTTCCGCGTCAGTGAGCTGGACGGCTCGGTAAAGAAGTACGACCCGTCGCAGTTCGGTTCATTCACCCCGCAGGGCACAGAGGTCGCCGAGACAGCGAGGTCGGTAGCGGTCGACTCGTCCGACGGCCACGTCTACGTCGTCAAGGGCGGCGTACTTACCGGAGCCGCGAACGAACTTGTCGAATTCGACTCGTCGAGCAACCAATTGGGCGAGCCTTTCGGCGAAGGGCGCTTCTCCGAATCGTATGCACTGGCAGTCGACGGCGTTCACCAGCGGGTGTTCGTCGCCAACGGCAACAGCGAA
>DASXOX010000012.1:0-36750 GCA_036493975.1 Solirubrobacteraceae bacterium | reverse complement strand
TCGCCCAGGAGGCCAACCCGATTCCGGTCGAGCAGGCCCGTGCGCGCGAGCAGCTCTGGACTCCCGAGAAGGAGCGCGTCGAGCGCGCCCGTGAGAGTCCCACCCAGAGCTCCGAGCCCGATGCCCTCCAGCAGGCCGGCGGACTGTGGACGCCGGACCGCTAGCCTGTGTGTCCGTGCCCGCCCGCCCCGTCCTGGAGGAATCCGGCCGGTAAAGCGAAACTGAAGCGAGGACTATGAGCCCACTTGTACCGATGGTCGTCGAGCAGACCTCCCGCGGGGAGCGCGCGTTCGACATCTACAGCCGCCTGCTCAACGAGCGCATCATCTTCCTCGGCACGCCCGTCGACGATCAGGTCGCCAACCTCGTTGTCGCGCAACTGCTGCACCTCGAGTCCGACGATCCCGAAAAGGATGTCTCGCTGTACATCAACTCGCCCGGCGGTTCGGTCTACGCGGGCCTCGCGATCTACGACACCATGCAGTTCATCAAGCCCGACGTCCAGACGATCTGCGTCGGCATCGCGATGTCGATGGGTGCGCTCCTGCTGGCCGGTGGCGCAAAGGGCAAGCGCATGGCGCTGCCCAACGCCAAGATCCTGATTCACCAAGTCTCATCGAGCTTCCAGGGCCAGGCCACGGACATCGAGATTCACGCCAAGGAGATCATCGACGTTCGCCGCCGCTTGGACGAGATCATCGCCAAGCACACCGGCAAAGAGCTCGAGAAGGTCCGCCAGGACACCGAGCGCGACTACTTCATGAGCTCTGAGGAGGCGCGTGAGTACGGCATCATCGACCGCGTTATCTCCGAGCACTGAGCGGTAGGGGTACCGCGGACCGCAGAGGAGGAGAGAATGGCCCGCCCGACAGATTCAAACGAGCAGCTCCTCTGCAGCTTCTGCGGCAAGTCTCAGCGACAGGTCAAGAAGCTGATCGCCGGGCCCGGCGTCTACATCTGCGACGAGTGCATCGACCTCTGTAACGAGATCATCGACGAGGAGCTCGCTCCTACGCCGATGTTCGATCTCGAGAACCTGCCCAAGCCGCGGTCGATCTATGACGTCCTCGACGAGTACGTCATCGGGCAGGAGACCTCCAAGCGCACGCTCTCCGTCGCTGTCTACAACCACTACAAGCGCGTCCAGATGATGCAGTCCGGCGAGTCCGACGTCGAGCTGCAGAAGTCGAACATCCTGCTGCTCGGGCCGACCGGCTGCGGCAAGACGCTGCTTGCGCAGACGCTCGCGCGGATCCTGAACGTGCCGTTCGCGATCGCCGACGCCACCGCGCTGACCGAGGCCGGCTACGTCGGTGAGGACGTCGAGAACATCCTCCTGAAGCTGATCCAGGCCGCCGATTACGACGTCAAGAAGGCCGAGACCGGGATCATCTACATCGACGAGGTCGACAAGATCGCGCGCAAGGCCGACAACCCCTCGATCACGCGCGACGTCTCCGGTGAGGGTGTCCAGCAGGCATTGTTGAAGATCCTCGAGGGCACCCAGGCCTCGGTTCCCCCACAGGGTGGGCGCAAGCATCCCCACCAGGAGTTCCTCACGATCGACACCACCAACGTCCTGTTCATCTGCGGCGGCGCCTTCGCGAACCTCGACAAGGTGATCGAGCGACGCATCGGGCACAAGGGCATCGGCTTCGCCTCCGCGATCGAGGCGCGCGAGGAGCGCGACACCGGCGAGGTGTTCGAGCGCTGCCTGCCCGAGGACCTCATCGAATACGGACTGATCCCCGAGTTCATCGGGCGTCTGCCCGTGATGAGCGCGGTGCACCAGCTCACCCGCGAGCACCTCGTCTCGATCCTCGTCGAGCCGCGCAACGCGCTCGTCAAGCAATTCCAGCGCTTCTTCTCCTTCGACGGCATCGAGCTTGTTTTCGCCGAGGAGTCGCTTGCCGCGATCGCCGAGCGCGCGCTGGAGCGCGACACCGGGGCGCGCGGGCTGCGCTCGATCATCGAGGAGATCCTGCTCGAGGTCCAGTTCGAGCTGCCCTCGCGCCGTGACGTCAAGAAGTGCGTCGTCACTAAAGAGACCGTCGAGCAGGGTCGCACTCCCACGCTCGTCACGGAGGCCGCCCCCGAAGAGAAGCCCGCTCGCGCGCGGCGTCTGCGCGAGGAGTCCGCATAGCGCCGATGGCCGACGACGACGAGTTCCGCGTTCGCGCGCATACGCCCGACGCGCCCCAGTTGTACAAGGCGATCCAGGGAATTGAGCAAGGCCACGACGCGCACGGGCAGCTGCCGCGTGCCGCTGTCACGCACGACCGCGACGATGTCTTTCTGTATGTCGGCTCCGAGCAGGACGCCGAGCGCGCGCGGGCCATCGTAAAGGACGCGATGGACCACGAGGACCTCGCCGGAGAGCTCGAAGTCGCGCGTTGGCATCCGCTCGAGGAGCGCTGGGAGGACGCCGCCCAGCCGCTGCCCGCGAGCGAGGGTCAGCGCGCCGCCGAGCACGCCCGCCTGGAGCAGGAGGAGACCGAGGAGTCCGCCCAGGCCGGTTACGCCGAGTGGGAGGTCCGGGTCACACTGCCCACCCACCACGACGCCCGAGCGTTCGCCGAGCGCCTGCGCTCCGACGGTATACCCGTCAACCAGCGTTGGCGCCACCTGCTCGTTGGCGCAAACGACGAGGACGACGCCGCCGCGCTCGCCGAGCGCCTTCGAGCCGAGGCTCCCGAAGGCAGCGAGATCCATACCGAGGGCAACGGGCTGCCCTACTGGCAGATGCTCCACCCATACGCCTTTCTCGGCGGCATCGCCAACTGACGGTTCGCCGCCTTACACTCAGCCTCCCATGAGCGAGCGCCTGCAAGAGCTCGAGGATCGCACCCGCTTCGACCCCGCCGAGGCCGAGCCGCGGGTACTTGCGCGCTGGCTCGACAGCGGGCTGTTCCACGCCGCGCCCGAGGGGACCGCCGAGCAGAACTACTCGATCGCGATCCCCCCGCCCAACATCACCGGCTCGCTGCACATGGGTCATGCGCTCAACGGCTCCATCCAGGACACGCTGATCCGCTACCACCGGATGAGTGCCGCGGGGTCGGGCTCTCCAGCTCCCCAGACGAAGTGGATCCTCGGCACCGACCACGCCGGGATCGCCACACAGGCCCAGGTCGAGAAGTCCTTGCGCAAGCAGGGAATCGACCGCCACGAGCTGGGGCGCGAGGAGTTCACACGGCGCGTGTGGGAGTGGCGCGAGCACTACGGCCACACGATCGTCGAGCAGTTCAAGCGTCTCGGCGCCTCCTGCGATTATGAGGAAGAGCGCTTCACACTCGACGAGGACTACCACCGCGCTGTCGTGCAGGTGTTTGTCGAGCTCTACGAGCAGGGCTGCATCTACCGCGACCGTTACATCGTCAACTGGGACCCCGGCACGCGTTCGGCTATTTCCGATCTGGAGGTCGAGGAGCGCGAGGAGACCGACACCCTGTACTCGATCCGCTACGACCTCGAGGGCGGAGGCAGCGTCACGATCGCCACTGTCCGTCCCGAGACGCTGCTCGCCGACACCGCCGTCGCGGTCAACCCGCACGACGAGCGCTACCGCGACCTGGTCGGACGCACCGCGGTCCTGCCGCTGGTAGGGCGTCACCTGCCCGTGATCGCCGACGAGTACGTCAAGAGCGACTTTGGCACCGGCCAGCTGAAGGTCACTCCCGCCCACGACCCCAACGACTTCGAGATCGGCCGCCGCCACGAACTTGACCAGGTCTCCGTCGTCGGCGAGGACGGGCACATGACCGCCGAGGCCGGCGAGCGCTTCGCGGGGCTCACCGTAGCCGCCGCCCAGAAGGCCGTCGTGCAGGCGCTGCGCGAAGAAGGACGGATCGTCGCCGAGGAGCCCTATCGCCACAGCGTCCCCTACTCGCACCGCTCCGGACGGCGCATCGAGCCGCTGATCTCGCTGCAGTGGTTCATGCGCATGGACGAGCTCGCCGCGCCCGCGATCGAGGTCGTCCGCAGTGGCGCCGTGCGGATCGTGCCCGACAATCACCGCCGCGTCTATCTCGAATGGATGGAGAACATCCGCCCTTGGTGTCTCTCGCGGCAACTGTGGTGGGGCCACCGGCTGCCCGTCTACTACTGCGAGGTCTGTGGCGAGACCCACGTCGCTGCCGAGGCTCCCGAGCGCTGCCCTTCCTGCGGCGGGGACGTGCGCCAAGACGAGGACGTGCTCGACACCTGGTTCTCTTCCGCGCTGTGGCCCTTCGCGACGCTCGGCTGGCCAAAGGACACGCCCGAGCTGCGTGCCTTCTACCCCACCAACGTGCTCTCCACAGCGCGCGACATCCTGTTCCTATGGGTCGCCCGCATGATCATGATGGGCCTGCGCTTCACCGGCCGCCCGCCGTTTCAGGAGGTCTACATCCACTCCGTCATCCAGGCTCCCGACGGACGGCGCATGTCCAAGTCGCTGGGCACCGGCATCGACCCGGTGCACGAGATCGACAAGCACGGCGCTGACGCCGTCCGCTTTGGACTGCTCGCGATGTCCTCCTCGCAGGACGTCCGCTACTCCGCTGAGAAGGTTCAGCAGGGCCAAGCGCTCGCGAACAAGCTGTTCAACGCGACCCGCTTCGCGCTGTTGCGGATCGACGATCTGAATGGGAACCCGGCCCGGCCCGGCGAGCTCGCGAGTCTCCCGCGCACGCCGACGGCGTCGACGGTCGAGGACCGCTGGATTCTCTCGCGTCTGCGTCAAGTGATCGCCGACACCGCCGCGCGAATCGAGAGCTACGACTTCTCCCACGCCGCGCTCGGGCTCTACGACTTCGTTTACGCAGAGCTCTGTGACTGGTACCTGGAGATCGTCAAGCCACGGCTCGCCGCCGCCACGCAGACGCCCGACCTCGAGCTCGCTGCGACGCTCCTCTACATCCTGCGCGCGACTGTCGCGCTCGCGCACCCGATCATCCCGTTCGTCACCGAGGAGCTCTGGTCCTACCTGCGGGATGGCCAGGATCCGGACGATCGCGAGGGACTGCTCGCCGGCGCCCGCTGGCCGAGCGTCGAGGGTTTGAAGATGGACGCGGACGCCGAGATCGAGATGACGAGGTTGATCGAGGCTGTCACGATCCTCCGCGGCTGGCGCAACAGCGTTGGTGCTCGCCCCGGCCTCATCGTGGCCGCGCGCCTGCGTGCCGAGGGTTACGAGTCGACGGGGGGTGCGCTCGCGCGCCTCGGACGGCTTGAGCTGCAAGATGGTGATGCGGGGCAGATCGACGGCGAGGCGCCGATCGCCTCGGTTGCGATCCCCGGCGGCACGCTCGAGGTGCTTGCCGCCGACGGGCTCGACCTCGCCGCCGCCGAGCAGCGACGCGCGGCCGCCTACGCGAAGCTCGAAGGCGAGATCGCGCGCGTCCAGGGGAAGCTCGCCAACGCCGGCTTCGTCGAGAAGGCGCCCGCCGACGTTGTCGCCGGTGAGCGCGAGAAGCTCGAGCGCCTACAGGGCGAGCTGGAGGCGTTGTGAGTCAGGTCGAGCGGCCCGCCGCGCGTGCGCGCGCGGAAGGACAGACCTGGAGTGGCGAGCGCGCTGAGCGCCACCTGCGCTCGCTGGAGCTGTTCGGGATGCGCTTCGGGCTGGACCGTATGCGACGCATGATGACCGCGCTTGGCTCGCCCGAGCGGCGCTTTCGCAGCATCCACGTCGTCGGCACCAACGGCAAGTCATCGACCACACGCATGATCGCCGCGATCCTGGAGCGCCACGGCCTGCGCACTGGCGCCTACCTATCCCCACATCTCGTTTCGTACACCGAGCGCGTCCAGGTGCAGGAGCGCGACCTGCCGATGCACGCTTTCGCTGCCGCCGTCGCACATGCCGCCAGGGCAGCTGAGCGCGTCAACCGGACGCTCGCCGAGGACGATCACGTCACGCAGTTCGAGCTCCTCACCGCTGCCGCATTCTGGGCCCTCGCTGAGCACGACGTGGAGGTCGCCGTGATCGAGGCCGGGCTCGGGGGACGCTACGACGCGACCGCCGTGATCGACTCCAGCGTCGCCGTGCTCAGCAATGTCGGCCTCGAGCACACGCGCTGGCTCGGTCCGACCGTGCGCGACATCGCCGCCGAGAAGCTCGCCGTCGTGCGACCCGGAACGATGCTCGCGCTCGGCGCCGATCTACATCCCGACGCGCTGGAGGTCGCGCGCGCCGTCGCGGCCGAGCGCGACGCGCAGATCGTGACCGCGCCCGCTGGGGACGACGCGGCGTTCCAGCGGCGCAACTTCGCGCTCGCGCGCGTCGCCGCGGAGGCCTACCTGCGGGACGCGGGGGTTGTTTTGGACGAGCAGGCGGTACGTGACGCCGCCGCCCATGTATCGGTCCCGGGGCGCATGCACGTGCTCGACCGAGATCCGCTGATCGTGCTCGACGGAGCACACAACCCCGATGCCGTGACCGCGCTCGTGCAGTCGCTGCCGGAGGTGCTCGCAGCACCTACGGGGACGCGACCGCTTGCGCTCGTCATGGGCGTCCTGGAGGACAAGGACGCCGCGAGCATGCTGCGTCAGCTGCTACCGCTCTGCGCGAAGGCGTGGTTCACCGCGCCGCCGAGCGCGCGCGCTCTCTCGCCGGCCGCGTTGCAGTCGCTGGCGCGTCAGCTCGGCTTCGAGGAGACGACTTGTGATTCCAGTCCCCGCCGCGCGCTCGCGCGCGCGCGCGAGTGGGCGCGCGCATACGATGGCGAGGATGCGCCCGCCGCGGTGCTCGCAACCGGCTCGGTCTACCTTGTCGGCGACCTGCTCGCCGAGAGCAAACGGGAGGCCGTGTGAGCGAGGACGGACCCTCGGTGCTGGCCATGATCGGTGCTGTCGCACTGATCGTGGCGCTCGTCATCCTCGTGTTCTTTGCCGCCGGCTACGGATTCGGGCGGCTCTTCCTGTGAGCCGCGCGCGCGAGAATGTGCAGGCTCCCTCCGCCGGAGCCTCTAAACTCGGCCGCCCAATGTGCGCGCCCGCAACCAACCGCGGCACGGCAACCAATCGAGGCGCCGCGCGCGCACTCCTGCTCTGACGATGCCCCCGATCGCCTACTTCGGAATCGAAAGCAACGCGTTCAACTTGGTCATCGACCTGTTGATCCTGTTCCTCGCCGTTCTCTACTGCTCGCTGATCTACTGGACCTACGCCGATGCGCGCCGGCGCATCGAGGACCCAATGCTGATCGGTTGCGCGACCGCCGCATCGCTATTCCCGTTCGTCGGGACGCTGATCTACCTGATCTTGCGCCCACCGGAGTATCTGGAGGATGTACGCGAGCGTGACCTTGAGACGCAGGCCGCCGAAGCGCGGCTGCATCAACTCGGCCATAGTCTCTGCCCCCACTGCGACTATCCGATCGAGCGAGACTTCGTGCGCTGCCCGAGCTGTCTGCGCAAGCTCAAGGAGCGCTGCGTGAGCTGCTCCAAGCCGCTCGAGCGTACGTGGACGATCTGCCCCTACTGCGAGACCGAGGTCGCCGAAGCTCCCCCGCGCCGGCGCACGCGCAGGCGCAGCGCGACCGGCGATGTAGAGACCGCCCCGGGGGAGAGCGCGACGCTCGCAAGCGAGAGCGTTGTGCGAAGCGAGGACAGCCCCGCTCGTCCGGCACGCGGGGCGCTCACCGCGCCGGACTCCGCCGAGCTCACGCGCGAGCCGGTCGGCCGCGCGCGACGTCCTCGCTCGAGCACCTGAGCAATCCTCCACCCTAAGACCGAAAAGGAACCCATGGACCGCACGCTGATCCTCGTAAAGCCCGACGCCTTCGCCCGCTCGTTGACCGGCGAGATCATCGCTCGCTTCGAGCGCAAGGGACTGCGGCTGGTGGCGCTTCGTCAGATGGTCATTGAGCGCGAGCTCGCCGAACGCCACTACGCCGAGCACGCCGAGCGGCCGTTCTTTGGAGAGCTCGTCGACTTCATCACCTCTGGGCCGTTGGTCGCGCTGGTGCTCGAGGGCATCGATGCCGTACCCGCCGCGCGACAGGTGATCGGGGCCACCAACCCGCTTGAGGCCGCGCCTGGCTCGATTCGCGGCGACTTTGCGACCGAGACCGGTCGCAACATGGTGCACGGCTCGGACTCGCCGGAGTCCGCCGCACGCGAGGCCGCTTTGTTCTTCGGAGAGCTCAGCTGAGCGAGGCCGATCTGCAGGCGCCGCGGCTGATCCTCGCTTCGGCCTCGCCGCAGCGCCGGGCCGCGCTGGAGCGGCTCGGTGCGCCCTTTGAGGTCCAGCCCTCCGACGTCCCCGAGCTCCAGCGAGGCGTCCCCGAGGAGGTCGCCGTCGAGAACGCGCTGCGCAAGGCGCGTGCCGTGCGCGCCGCGCGGGGCGCCATTCCGTGCGAGGCGGTGCTCGGCGTCGACACGCTGGTGACGCTCGACGGCGTCATCTACGGCAAGCCGGCCGATGAGTCACAGGCGCGCGCGACGCTGCGCGCGCTCAGCGGCGCCACGCACCGCGTACTCAGCGGGGTCGCGCTGTTGCTGGACGGGGAGGAGCGCACAGCGCTCGCCAGCACCGAGGTCCGCTTCCGCGAGCTCGACGAGGCGCTGCTCTCATGGTATGTCGCGCAAGGGGAGTGGCGCGAGCGTTCCGGCGGATACGCCATTCAGAAAGGTGGCTCGCTGCTGGTGCGCGAAGTGCGGGGCGACTATGAGAACGTCGTAGGGCTGCCGCTGGCGACGTTGCTCGACCTTCAGCCCGAGCTGCTCGACCATCTAGGTTGACGGTTTCCGGCAGCGCGCATGTGTGCGCGATTTGATGAGGATCCGCTGAGAAGCCCTGCAAAACGGCTGGCAGACCTGTCGGGCGTCGGGGGTGGTCCGCTAGACTGGCCCGCGGACACGCGCCCCTCGCGTGCGCCCTCTCTCTCGTGGGCGACACCGCGTCGGAGGGCGTCCCCGACCGCAGTGCGCTCCCCTCGACCCACCCCTCTCAAGTCGGACGACACCACATGGGCATCTTCAGCTACCTGACCGGGTTCGGCGGCCGTGACATGGCAGTCGATCTGGGGACCGCCAACACGCTCGTCTATGTACGCGGACGCGGGATTGTGCTCTCCGAGCCCAGCGTCGTCGCGATCGACTCGCGCACCGGTGAGGTGCACGCGGTCGGCATCGAGGCCAAGCGCATGCTCGGCCGCACACCCGGGACGATCCAGGCGATCAGGCCGCTCAAGGATGGAGTGATCGCAGACTTCGACGTCACCGAGGAGATGCTGCGCCACTTCATCCAGAAGGTCCACCAGAATCGCTTCGCGCATCCCCGCGTCGTGGTCTGCGTGCCCTCCGGGGTTACAGGCGTCGAGAAGCGCGCCGTCGAGGAGGCCTGCCTGTCGGCCGGCGCGCGCACGGCGTACCTGATCGAGGAGCCGATGGCCGCTGCGATCGGCGCCGGCCTGCCCGTCGGGGAGCCGACCGGCTCGATGGTTGTTGACATCGGCGGCGGCACGTCCGAGGTCGCCGTGATCTCGCTCGGCGGAATCGTCGTTTCGCAATCGATCCGCGTTGGCGGGGATGAGATGGACGAGGCGATCATCAACTATGCCAAGAAGGAGTACAAGCTCCTCATTGGGCAGCAGACCGCCGAGGAGCTGAAGCTCGAGATCGGCTCGGCGTGCCCGATGCCCGAGGAGCTCCAGGCCGAGATCCGCGGTCGCGACATGGTCTCGGGGCTGCCCAAGACGGTCGTGCTCACCAGCGAGGAGATTCGCCAAGCGCTCGAGGAACCGGTCGTGCAGATCGTGGATGCCGTCAAGGAGACTCTCGACCGCACCCCGCCGGAGCTCGCCTCGGACATCATGGACCGCGGGATCATGCTCGCCGGCGGTGGCTCGCTGCTGCAGGGTCTGGACGAGCGCTTGCGCGAGGAGACACAGATGCCTGCGCACCTCGCCGAGTCGCCGCTCACGTGTGTCGCGGTCGGGTCTGGACGCTCGCTGGAGGAGTTCGAGGCGATCCACCGCGCCAACCGCAACTCGCGCAACAGACGAAGGAGATGACCGCGCCCGCGCCCCGGTGCAGCGTTCGGCGGACGCGGCGCGTACCCTTTCTGCGAACGCCTTCGGAAGGTCACAGCCAGTGCACGACAAGACGATCCGAAGGCGGCGTGCGGTGCTTGTGCTGCTCGTCGCCCTCTCGCTGATACTCCTCACCGCGTATTTCGGCGAGGCCCCGAGTGGACGCCTGCACTCAGTGCAGCGTGACTTCCTCGCGGTCGTCTCGCCGATTCAGGACGGCGCCAACAAGGCGCTCAAGCCCGTACGCGACATGTTCGGATGGTTCAGCTCGACGCTGCACGCCAAGAGCCAGCGCGACGAACTGCTCAAGCAGAACGAGAAACTACGCGCGCAGCTGATTGGGCGCGTCAGCGAAGAACGCGGCTATGAGGCGCTGCGGCGCCTCTACCACCTCGACAACCAGCTTGGGATCGCCGCCTACCGGCCCGTGATGGCGACCGTCACCGGGAAGTCGCCGAACCTCTGGAACTCCACGATCAACATCGACAAAGGCACCGCGGCCGGCGTGCAGATCAACGATCCCGTGATCGTCGGCGAAGGCGTCGTCGGCAAGGTCACGCTTGCCGCGCCCGACGGCGCGCAGGTGAGCCTGATCACAGATCCCAGCGTCGGGGTCTCGGCGATCGTCAACGAAACCGGCGCGCCCGGTCTGATCGAGCCGAAGGTCGGGGATCCCAACGATCTCTTGATGCAGTACCTCCCCGCCAACACGCCCGTGAACACGGGCGACTATGTCGTGACCTCCGGCACGATCTCGAGCCAGGACCCGTCGATCTTCCCGCGCGGCATCCCGATCGGCCAGGTCACCTCCGTTCAGGAAGAAGGCCCCTACAAGGCCGTCAACGTGCATCCGCTCGCCGACCTGCACGGCCTCGAAACCGTGCAGGTCCTCACCTACAGCTCGGCGTCGGCGCCCGCACGGGCCAGTCGTCTGGCGGCGAGCATGCCCCCAGGGCAGGGCGGCGGAGACGGCGGCGCCTCCGAAGGCCAGCTCGCCTCGATCGGTGGCGGGGGATGAACGGCGCTTCGCCCTCGGGCGCACTGCCGCTGCGCCTCGGAGTGCTCGCTGTAGTCGTCGTCTTCTTCCAGATCGGTGTCGTCTCCGAGGTGCCGGTCTTCGGGGTCGTCATCGACATCTCCCCGCTGGTCGTCGCATTCGTCGGCCTGCTGTGCGGATCGACGATTGGGGCGAGTGTCGGCTTCGCGATCGGGCTGCTCGTCGATCTTCTGCTCGTACAGACGCTCGGCCTCACTTCGCTGATCTTCACCGTCATCGGCTACTCCACGGGGAGACTGCGCGAGCTGCGCGACCCGCAGGCGACGCTCACACCGCTGCTCGTCGGCGCCGCGGCGGCAGCTGCCGCCGCGGTCGGCTACTCGCTTGTCGAGTTCATGCTCGGCGTCGATGCGCCCGTCAGCTTTGAACTGCTGCGGCAGGTCGTCCTGGGGGTCGTCGTGGATGCGATCGTCGCCTTGCCAGTTTGGGTGCTGGTGCGGCGCGCGCTGGAGCCGAGCCTGCCCGACGACCCGCGCCGCCGCCGGCGCCGTGCGTACACGACGGGCGGTCTGAGCCCCCTGTCCAGAGCATGAGCTCGATCGAACGCGCACGGACACCTGAGCCTCGGATCCCGGTCTCCTCGCAGCTCGGGGTCAGGGTTGCCGTGATCGGCGGCTTCGCGCTGATCATGTTCGGGATCATTTTCTTCCGTCTCTGGTACCTGCAGGTGCTCTCCGGCGAACAGTACGTCCAGCAGGCGACCGCCAACACGACCCGCGAAGTGCCGATCCCAGCGCCACGTGGGCAGATCCTCGGTCGCGACGGCGAACTGCTCGTGACCAGCCGCGTCACCAACGCCGTGCAGATCGTGCCATCCGAGTTGCCGCCCGCGGGGCCTAAGCGTCGGGCGCTCTACCGCCGTCTTGGGAAGCTGCTCGGGATGACCCCGGCGCGCATCCGAGAGGTCGAGAAGAAGGGGCTAGGAGAACTGCCCTACGCGCCGGTCACGATCAAGACCGACGCCGGCCGCGGCGTGCTCACGGTGCTCGCCGAGCGCCAGAACGAATACCCCGGGGTCACCCAGGAGCCGGTGTCAATCCGCGACTATCGCTACGGCGAGCTGGCGGCGCAGATCTTCGGCTACGTCGGTCAGGTCGGAGAAGCACAGCTCAAGCGGCCTGGGTTCAAAGGCGTCAAGCAAGGCACGATCGTCGGTCAGGCGGGTCTCGAGTACTACTACGACCGCTACCTGCGCGGCACTCCCGGAGAGCAGCCCGTCCAGGTCAACTCCGAAAACCACGTCGTGCCGACGAAGCGACCGATCGTGCCGCCGCAGGCCGGCTACAGCCTGCGGCTTACGCTCGACCTGGGGTTGCAACGCGAGGGCGAAGTCGCGCTGCGCCGCGGCGTCGAACTTGCGCACGGACTCGGTCATCCGGGCAGCGGAGCGGCATTCGTCGCGATGGACCCGCGCAACGGACAGATCTATGCGATGGGCTCCTACCCCAGCTTCGATCCCAACCGCCTCACCAAGCCCGTCACCAAACACGAACTGGAAGAGATCGAACAGCGCGGCGTGAGCTCCGGCCCAGACCAGCCCGCGCCGTTCACCGACCGCGCCGTCGAAGGTGGCTATCCGACGGGGTCGACGTTCAAGCCGATCACTGCGATGGCGAGCCTCGAAGCGGGATTGCTTAGCCCGACTGAAGGGCTCGGCGCGGGGCAGTGCATCACGGCCGGCCTCGAGCAGTTCTGCAACGCCGGCCAAGCCGACTACGGCGCCGTCGGCCTCGTTGACGCCCTGAAGGTGTCCTCGGACACCTACTTCTTCGAAGTCGGCGAGCGCGACAACAGCCACGGCCCCGTGATCCAGAAGATGGCCAGCCGCCTGGGGATCGGCAAGCCGACCGGCATAGACCTGCCAAGCGAAGCGCAGGGTGTCGTCCCCGACGCGCGCTGGCGCGTCAAAGAGAATCACCGCCAGGAAAACTGCGAACGCCACCATCCAAAATCGCATTGCGGCTTCGTCGCCGAAATCCGTCCGTGGAGCGTCGGGGACAACATGCACCTCGCGGTGGGCCAGGGCGATCTGCTGACCGACCCGCTGCAGATGGCGGTCGCGTACTCCGCGCTTGCCAATGCCTACACGAACGAAGGCAGGGGCACCGTTGTGACGCCGCATCTGGGGATGGCGATCGAAAGCCCCGGCGGCGGGATCGTGCAGGCCCCGAGCTTTGCGCCGAAAGGGCACGTGCACTTCAACTACTCCAACCTCGCGCTCGTGATGGAAGGCATCCACGACGCCACCTCCCAGCCTGGAGGAACCTCCACCGATGTTTGGCAAGGATGGAACCAGGCGCTGCATCCCGTCTACGGCAAGACCGGCACCGCCGAACGCGCCGGCCAGGTGGAACAGGCGTGGTACATGTGCTACCTGCCCGACCCCAAGCGCCCGATCGTGCTCGCCGTGACCGTCGAACAGGGAGGCTTCGGCGACGAGGCCGCGGCGCCCGTCGCACGGCTGCTGGCCGAGAAGTGGTTCGGAGAGCGCCTGAAGCTCGTCAATGGCTCCAGTGCCGACAAATGATCCGATGCCCCGATGACTCCGATGTCGCGATGACCGGATGCCCACGCTAAGCCCGATCGAGACGACCAAGCCGGCCCATCGCTCCCAGGAGGCGCAGTCTGAGCCGCGCCTCGGCCCGCGGCTGCCGCTCGATCCGCTGCTGACGCTTGCCGTGATCGGTCTCGGTCTGTGCTCGGTCGTGACGCTGCGCTCGGTGACCTCCGAACTGGTCCCGGGCCAGCCGCACTACTACTCCAACCGCCAGACCGCCTACCTCGCGATCGGCCTCGTGCTGATGCTCGTGCTGACGCGCTTCGACTACTCGCAGCTGCGCCAGTTCAAGCGCGCGATCTACGGAGCTCTGCTGTTCAGCATCTTCGCGGTCCTCGGCCTCGGGCATGGGGCCAAAGGGGCGGTGCGCGCGATCAGCTTCCCGTTCTTCTCCTTTCAGGCCTCCGAGATCGGCAAGGTGCTGCTGATGGTCGCCCTCGCCGCGCTTGTCGTCGACCGCTGGCGGGCGCTACGCGAGCGCGAGACGACCGTGCGCGTGATGCTTGCGGCGCTCGTGCCAGCGATGCTCGTGATCGCCCAGCCCGATCTCGGCTCGGGCCTCGTCTACATCGCGATCGCCGTCACCGTGCTGTTCGTCGCCGGCGTTCCCTGGCGGCACCTGGCGGGCCTCGCGGCGCTTGGCCTCGTCGCGATCACGATCGTGCTCGTCGCGGCCCCCGCGGCCGGCGTGCACGTGCTCAAGCCCTACCAGACCGCGCGCTTGACAGCCTTCCTGAATCCCCCGAAAAACGCCGAAGAAGAAGGCTATCAGCAGCAGGAGTCGAAGATTGCTATCGGGTCGGGGGAGAAGACCGGCCGGGGCGTCAACGCGACACAGACGAAACTGCATTTCGTGCCGGAGGACAACACCGACTTCATCTTCGCCGCGATCGGTGAGCAGTACGGCTTTGTCGGCGCGGCGCTTGTCCTATCGCTCTACGCGCTGCTGATCTGGCGCACGCTGCGCATCCTCACAATGGCCAAGGACCTGTTCGGCTCGCTGATCGCGGCCGGGGTTGTGGCTATGCTTATGTTTCAGGTGTTCGTCAACGTGGGCATGGCCATTGGGATCATGCCCATCACCGGCGTCACGCTCCCGCTTATGAGCTATGGCGGATCGTCGGTGATTGCGACTCTGCTGGCCGTTGGGCTGCTGCAGTCGATCTACGTCCAGGCGCGCGCCGCAGAAGCTTTGAAGGGCCGCGTTTTGCGGCACTGAGGGGCGGCGCAGCCGGCCAGTAGCCAGGGAGCCGAGCCCTCTGATTTTGCAGTCCGAACACAACATGACCGCCGAAAACCCCAGATGTCAAGCCTGCACGACTCCCGCACCGGGAGTCGTCCCCTGGGGGTCGGCGCCAACTCATACCGAAAGACTCGATTACATTGAAAAAGCAAGTACTCGTCAGCGTCGATCGCGCCGAGACGCGCGTGGCGCTCATGGAGGCCGGCGGCGCCCCCGCCGCCCCGAACGCAGCACCGGGTGGGCGCAGGCGCAAGCGCGCGAGCGCCACGCCGGACGTCGACTATCGCATCGCGGAGCTCTACCTGGAGCGCCGCGGGGCACGCTCGATCGTCGGCAACATCTACAAGGGCAAGGTCGATAACGTCATCCCTGGCCTCGAGGCCGCGTTTGTCGACATCGGCCTCGAGAAGAACGGTTTTCTGCACGTCGATGAGATCGTGCTGCCCGGCGTCGAGGCGCCGCGGCGTGGACGCGGCGGCGGACGCAAGATCACCGAGCTGTTGAAACCCGGCCAGGAGGTCGTGGTTCAGGTGATCAAGGATCCCCTCAAGACCAAGGGGGCGCGCCTGTCGATGGAGATCACGATCGCGGGCCGCTACATGGTCTACCAACCGACGGGAGAGGGTGTTGGGGTCTCGCGGCGCCTTGAGGATCGCGAGCGCGAGCGCCTGCGCAAACAGACCGCGAAACTCGATCTCGGCAGTGGCGGTGCGATCATCCGTACCGCGGCCCACGGCGCCAAGCGCGAGGATTTCGAGCGCGAGCTGCTCTACCTGCACAAGCTCCACGAGGTGCTCGTCAAACGCGTCGATGAGACCCAGGCGCCGGCGATGGTCTTTCAGGAGGCCGATCTCTCGGTGCGTGTGGTGCGCGACATCTTCTCCGAACACTTCGAGCGCGCGATCGTCGACGACGAGCAGCAGCACCACCGGCTGGTGTCGTTCTTCACGCGCACCGCTCCGGAGCTCGTGGAGCGCGTGGAGCTCTGGCAGGAGCCCACGCCGCTGTTCGAGGCGTTTGGCGTGGAGAAGGCGATCGAGGGCGTGATGTCGCGCCGCGTCGACCTGCCCAGCGGCGGCTATCTGATGATCGACTACGCCGAGGCGCTGACCGTGATCGACGTCAACTCCGGCAGCTTCACCGGCCGCGGGCGCAGCGCGGGCCTGGAGGAGACGATCACGCGCACCAATCTCGAGGCCGCCGAGGCCGTCGTCAACCAGCTGCGCCTGCGCGATATCGGCGGGATCATCGTGATCGACTTCATCGACATGGCGCGCGCGCGCAACCGCGACGCGGTCATGAAGACGCTGCGCAAAGCGCTCGACGAGGACCGCACGAAGACGTTCACCGCGGAGATCTCAAAGCTCGGGCTGGTCGAGATGACCCGCCAGAACGTCACCGAGGGCGTGCGCGAGATCATGAGCCGACACTGCCCGACGTGTGACGGCGAAGGGGTGATTCGCTCCGAGGAGACGATCGCGATCGACTTCGAGCGCCGGCTGCGCGAGATCGTGGCCGAGAACACGGAGGCCGAGGCGTTCCTCGTGCAGATCAACCCGCGTGTCACAGCTCAGTTCACCGGCCAGCACTCACGTGTGCTGCACGCCCTGGAGCACGAAACCGGCAAGTCCTTCCATTTCGAGGGCTCCGAAGGGCTCGCGCTCGACCATTTCGCGATCACCTTCCAGGGGACGCGCGAGGAGGTCGAGGAGCGCGCACTGCCCTTCCATGCCGGCGACGAGGTGCTGGTGGAGATCGTCGAGCCGCACATGTACGACGTGGACGACGCGGTCGCGAAGATCGACGGTTACATCATCTCGATCGCAGGCGCCTCGCCGCATGTGGGGGAGAAGCGGATGGTGCGCATCGAGCAGGTCGGGCGCACCGCGGCATCCGCGCTGCTGCTCGACGAGAACGGCGAGGTTGTGCGCCCCGCGCCGCGGCCCGCCGCGCCGCCCGCGCGACGCAGGACACGCAGGCCGCGCTCCGCTGCGAAAGCCGCGCCGGCGACGGGGGTGAAGGTCGCCGAGGGCGACGCCGCGTCTGACGGATTGCCGGAGGACGCGCCCGACGGCGCGGCGGTCGCCGTGAAGTCCCGGGCCGCCGATCCCGCCGCGCGCGCGAGCGAGGAGCGCGACCCCGCCGTGGAGGCGGCGAGCGACGAGACGCCCGAGGATGCACAGGCGCCCGGCGAGGGGGAGGACGATGGCGTACAATCCAAACCTCGGCGTCGTGGCCGCAGGGGCGGGCGACGCCGTTCGGCTGCCAAGGCCCCGAGCGCTGCGGAGTAGGTGGCGCGGCCGGGTTATCTAGCAGCGCGACCGCTCAACACCAGAGCAAGGATCAGACAAGACGACATGTACGCGATCGTGAAGACCGGCGGCAAGCAGTACCGCGTGGAGCGCGGCCAGCGTCTGCTGGTCGAGCGCCTGCCCGAGCAGGAGGGCGCCGACGTGCAACTGCAGCCCTTGATGTATCGCTCCGAGGAGACCGTCTTTGACGCCGAGGGACTCTCGCAGGTGCAGGTGACCGCGAAGATCATCGGCCACGAGCGCGGCGAGAAGCTGCGCGTCGTCAAGTTCAAGCCCAAGCGTGGCTACAAACGGCGCACCGGCCATCGCCAGGAGCTGACTCGCATCGAGATCGTCGATATCGCGCTCGGCGGCAAGGGGGCGGGCAAAGCCGCCAAACCGGCCGCCGCGAAAGCGGCTGCGGCAAAAGATTCCGAGACCCCGAAGGAGGCGAGCGAGGATGGCGCATAAGAAGGGGCTCGGATCGAGCCGTAACGGTCGCGACTCCAACGCCAAACGGCTCGGCGTGAAGACCTTCGCGGGCCAGGCCGTGACGGGCGGCGAGATCATCGTGCGCCAGCGCGGCACGCGCTTCAAGGCCGGCGAGGGCGTCGGGATGGGGAAGGACGACACGCTCTACGCGCGCGCTGCGGGGACCGTCGTTTTTACCGCCGGCCGCCGCGGGCGCGTGGTGAGCGTCGTCGGCGACGGCGACAGCTGAACCCACTCGCCGACGGTGTAGCGAAACGCGTGCGGCCCGGGGGAGAGGGGCGGCGTCTGTCTAACCCTGCTGCGCGGTGGGCCGGATCAAGATCTCGTTGACGTCGACGTGCGGTGGCTGGGAGACCGCGTACATCACCCCGCGCGCGATGTCCTCGGCCTCCAACGCCGCATTGGGGCGGTTCTCAAAGAACGGTGTGTCGACCATGCCGGGCTCGATCGACGTCACGCGGATCCCGGTGCCGTGGAGATCCTGGCGCGCGGCCTCGCCCATAGCGGTGACGGCGTGCTTGGTGCACGAGTACAGCGAGCCGGGAATCACGCGCCGGCCGGCGACGCTCGAGGTCAGCAGGAGGTGGCCCTTCGACTCGCTGAGCGCGGGGATCGTCGCGCGGATCGTCAAAGCGGCGCCGTAAACGTTGGTCAAGATCATCGAGCGCCAGTGCTCGGGGGTGTCCTTCAGAAAGCCCCGCGCGCTGCCGAAGCCGGCGTTGGCGAACGCGACGTCCAAACGCCCGAACGCGGCGAGGGCGGCGGCGACCATGCGCTCCTGCTGCTCCCACTCGGTGACGTCGCAGACGACCGGTAGCGCGTGCTCAGGGCCGCCGAGCTCGGTAGCCAGCTCCTCCAGCGCCTCGCGTGTGCGCGCGGCGAGCACGAGCCGGTAGCCATCGCGGGCAGCGAGGCGCGCGGTCGCGGCGCCGATCCCGGTCGAGGCGCCGGTGATCAGGAAGACGGGGTGCTCCCCCTTCGGGGACGATGCGGCGGGGGTGCTCATGGCGCTGGCTCGCTCCTTCGCGTCGGGGTCAGTGCTGTCACGATGACAGCATGCTGCACGATCGCGCACGCATCCACGTTCAGGCCGGCGCCGGCGGCGACGGTTGCTCGAGCTTTCGCCGCGAAGCCCACGTTCCGCGCGGCGGACCTGACGGAGGGGATGGTGGACGCGGGGGAGATGTCGTGCTGGTATGCGACGACTCGCTGCGCGACCTGCAGTGGTTCACGCGCAAGGCCCACCACCGCGCCACGCGCGGTGGACGCGGCGAAGGATCGCTGCGCCACGGCGCCGACGGCGAGGTGCTCATCGTGCGGGTGCCGCCGGGAACGCAGGCCGAGGGCGTGGGAGGGGTCGCGACCGGAAATCCCGCAGCCCGGGCAGACGGGGGTGGGAGCGAGGAAGACGATCTCACGGGGCGTCGCTGGGAGCTGCTGGAGCACGGCCAGCGTGTGCTCGTAGCTCGCGGCGGCGGGGGAGGGCGCGGGAACAAGCGCTTTACGACTCCCACGCGCCAGGCGCCACGCTTCGCCGAGCGCGGATTGCCGGGCGAGGAGGGCTGGCTGGAGCTGCGCCTGAAGCTGCTCGCCGACGTCGGCCTCGTGGGGCTGCCCAATGCGGGCAAGTCCTCGCTGTTGGCCCGTCTCACTCGCGCAGCGCCGAAGGTCGCCGCCTACCCGTTCACGACGCTGGAGCCCGTGCTGGGGGTCTTGGAAGGCGAGGAACGACAGCTCGTGATCGCCGACATCCCGGGTCTGATCGAGGGTGCAAGTGCTGGGGCAGGGCTTGGGCACGAGTTCCTCGCGCACGTCGAGCGCACGCGCCTGCTCGTGCATGTCCTGGATCTCGCGCCCGAGCTTTCCGGGGGCGACGCCGATGCGCTTGCCAACTACGAGACGATCGAGCAAGAGCTCGCCGCGCACGACCCGCGCCTGGCCGCGCTGCCGCGAGTGCTCGCACTGTCGAAGGCCGACCTCGTGCCGGCAGAGCGTGTCCGCGCCGCCGTCGCGGAGTGGACCGAGCGTCTCGGCTCGGGCGTGCCGGTCCTCGCGACCTCCAGTGCGACCGCCGCTGGTCTCGCCGAGCTTGCTGCTGACCTGTTGCACCGCGTTTCGTCGGTGACGGCGGTCGCCCCGGCGGATGAGCCGGCGCTGCACCGGCCGGCGCCGCGCGACAACTCGCTCGATCTGGGGGAGGAACAGCTGGCTGAGCACATGGTTTTCCGCCCCGCCGAGCGCAGCGGCTTCTCGGTCGAGCGCATCGCGCCGGGTGTGTTCGCGGTGCGGGGCCGTCCGGTGGAGCGGCTCCTTGAGCGCTTTGACGTCGAGAACGAAGACGCGATGGCCTACGTCGAGGGCCGCCTGCGCCGTCTGGGCGTGCTACGCGCGCTGGACGCCGAGGGCTTTGAGCCTGGAGACGAGCTGCGCATCGCCGGCGTCGCGCTGGAGCTGGATCCGATAGATGGCGCGTAGCTAGCGGCACTCAGCCTGCATCCCGTAATGGTATGCTGCACGCATGTCACAGATCGCGGTGCGCTTGACCGACGGTGAGGTACGGATGCTCGATGCGGCTGTCGCCGACGGGACCTTTCCGTCGCGGGCAGAGGCGGTTCGCGCCGGCATCCGGCTGTTGGAGCACGAGCTACGCGAGCAGCGTGTCGCGGCGTCCTACCGTGCCGCTTACACGACCGCGGTGCTTACCGATGATGAGACCCGCGTGCTCGACGCAGCCGCCGCGCTCGCCGGCGAAGCGCTCGCGTGATCGCTCGCGGCGACGTCTGGGACGTCGACATCGGCCCCATCGTCAGGCCGCTCGTGGTCGTGACGCGCGCCACCGCGATCCCGGTGCTTAGTCGCCTCAACTGTGTCGCGGTGACCAGCAATATGCGCGGCCACGTCGCCGAGGTCCCGCTCTCGCGAGAGCATGGGCTCGAGGAGCCGAGCGTCGCTAACTGCGACTGGGTCATCAACGTCGCCAAGGACCGCTTCGTGCGCCGCCGCGGCGAGCTCGACCCCTTCACGACCCGTCGCCTCAACGCTGCGCTCGTGCTTGCCCTCGGACTGGACGCTTAGCGATGCGAACGATCGTCATCAAGCTCGGCTCCTCGATCGTCGCGAGCGACGACGGCGAGCTGCGCGAGGAGGTGCTCGCGCGTATCTGCGACGCCGTCGCCGGCCTGCACCGCGACGGGGATGAGTGCGTGGTCGTTTCATCGGGGGCGATCGCGCGTGGGGTGCGCGTCATGGGCCTGCCTGTTCGCCCGACGGCGATCCCGGAGCTGCAAGCCGCGTCCGCAGTCGGCCAGGGCAAGCTCTACGCCGCCTATGATGCGCTGCTGCGCGAGCGCGGGCTCACGAGCGCCCAGGTTCTGCTCACCGCCGGCGACCTCGCGGCGCGCACGCAATACCTCAACGCACGCCACACGCTGCGCCAGCTCTTGGGCTGGCGTGTGCTCGCGATTGTCAACGAGAACGACACAACCGCGACCGACGAGATCTCCTTCGGCGACAACGATTTCCTCGCCGCGCAGGTCGCGACGCTCGTAGGCGCCGACCTGCTCGTGTTGCTGACCGACATCGACGGTCTGCACAGCGCCGACCCGCGCATCGACCCCGAGGCGGCGCTGATCGAGGATGTCCACGATGCCGAGGAGCTCCACAAGCTCGACATCGGCTCGACCACCTCGCCGCTGGGCTCCGGCGGGATGCGCTCGAAGGTGCTAGCCGCCGAGATCGCCGGCGCCGCCGGGATCCCCGCGGTGATCTGCAATGGCACCAAAGTCGGCGCCCTGGAGGCCGTGCTCGGCGGCGGTCGCGCCGGGACCCGCTTTCACCCCGGTCCTGCGCGCCACTCCTCCTTCAAGCTCTGGCTGCGCTACGCCAAGCCCGCACAGGGCACACTGCTCGTCGACGCCGGCGCGGCACGCGCGCTACGCGAGCACGGTACGAGCTTGCTGCCTGTCGGGGTCGTGGACGTTCGCGGCGACTTCGATGCCGGCGACGCCGTGGAGATCGCAGGGGTCGATGGGGGGGAGGGGAAGGGAGGGGTTCGCGCTGCCCGCCACGAGCGCGTCCTCGCAAAGGGCCTCTGCAACTACTCCGCCCAGGAGCTGCGCCGCGTCAAGGGGCTCAAGTCCGACGCCGTCCGCGAGCGCCTGCCACACGCCACCGAGGAGGCCGTGCACCGCGATCAGCTCGTGCTCGCCTAGCCGACATGTCCACGCATGACGATCGGAGTTTGGAGCGCCACGCTCATTTGGGCATGGATCACGCGACCCCTCCGGACCCGAAGGGTCCAATCCCAAATCCGTTCCCCCGACTGGCCGACGCGCTGGGTTAATCTGTGGCCATGGCCGCCACGCCGACCGCCGTCTCGATCCCCGATCTCTGTGTAGCCGCGCGGCGCGCGGCACGCGAGCTCGCCGCGCTCGACACCGCCGTCAAGGACGGCGCGCTGCTCGCCATCGCCGACTCCCTGATCGAGCGCACGCCCGAGATCCTCGCCGCCAACGAGCTCGACATGAACGCCGGTCGCGAGGCCGGCATTGGCGACGCGCTGCTCGACCGCCTGCGGCTCGATCTTGCCCGCATAGCCGGTATCGCCTCAGCAGTCGCCAGGATCGCCGCCCTGCCCGACCCCGTCGGCGAGGTCATCGAGGGGCGCCGCCTGCCCAACGGGCTCGACGTCCGCAAGGTCCGCGTCCCGCTCGGGGTCATCGCCGTCGTCTACGAGGCCCGCCCCAATGTCACGATCGACGCTACCGCTCTGTGCCTGAAGGCCGGCAACGCGATTCTCCTGCGCGGCTCCTCCATCGCTGCACATTCCAACGCCGTGCTCGCCGCGATCGCCGCCGAGGCCGCCATCGCTGCCGGCCTGCCCGCCGGCTGCATCGGCCTGGTCGCCGGCGGCGGACGCGAGGAGCTCGCCGAGCTCGCCACCCAGACCGACACCGTCGACCTGATCATCCCGCGCGGGGGAGAGGGGCTCAAGAACGCCCTCAAAGACGTCGCCACCGTGCCCGTCATCTACGCCGCCTCGGGCAACTGCCACATCTATGTCGATGCCTCCGCCGACCTCGACGCCGCCGAGCGCGTTGTTCTCAACGCCAAGACCCAGCGGCCCGGGGTCTGCAACGCCGCCGAGACTCTGCTTGTCCATCGCGATGCCGCGCCCGCCTTCATTCCGCGCGTATTGCGCGCACTCGGCGAAGCCGGCGTGCTCGTGCGCGGCGACCAGCGCACCCTTGCGCTCGTCGGCTCTTCGAATGGCGACCCCGCCGCGCCCGCGCGTACGCGCGCGGCGGGCACCGGCGAGGAGGAGTCCCCAGCCAGCCCTGGTCCGCCGCCCGAGCTCGCCACAGAGGAGGACTGGGCTACGGAGTACCTCGCCCTCACCCTTGCGGTGCGCGTCGTCGACTCCGTCCACGACGCCATCGAGCACATCGGTCGCTACGGCTCCGGGCACTCCGAGGCGATCCTCACACGCGACACCGTTGCTGCGCGTGCCTTCGGGCTCGGGGTCGACGCTGCTTGCGTCTACGTCAATGCCTCTACACGCTTCACCGACGGAGGCGAGTTCGGGATGGGCGCCGAGATCGGGAACTCCACACAGAAGCTCCACGCCCGCGGGCCGATCGGGCTGCGCGAGCTCTGCACGTTCAAGTACCTCGTTGAGGGCGACGGCCACGTCCGCTCCTAACGCCGCCGAGCCCGCTCGTCTCGGCATCCTCGGCGGAAGCTTCGATCCACCGCACCTCGGGCACCTCGAGCTCGCGCGTCACGCTCTGCGGGAACTCCGACTCGACCGCGTCGTGCTGATGCCCGCCCAGCGCTCTCCGCACAAGCCGCCCGTCGGCGAGGAGCGCCGAGGGGCGCACGCCACGGCGCACGAGCGTCTGTCGATGTGCCGGCTGCTCGTCGCAGCCGATCCCGGCGTCTATGTCGGCGAGGATGAGCTGCGGCGCAAAGGGCCGTCGTACACGGTGGATACCCTGAGGGCACTCCATGACGTCCAATCCCACACTTCGTTCACGTTCATCCTCGGCGCCGACGTCGCGCGCACTTTGCCCGCGTGGCGCGAACCGCTGGAGCTGCTCGCGCTCGCTGAGCTCGCTGTCGCGGTGCGTCCGGGGACAGCGGTGCGCGAGGTCCGCGGTGCGCTCGCTCCGCTGCTCGAAAAAGGCGCCCCGACTCGCGCGCGGGGGCGTGGGCGCATGGGGGGGAGTTCCGCACTCGCCGAGGACCGCCCCGAGGACCGCGTGCGCTTTCTGAGCATGCCGGCCATCGCCGTCTCTTCCTCGCTTGTCCGCGACCGCGTTCGTCGTCGGGAGACCGTCGAGGAGCTCGTCGGCCCGGCCGTAGCCGCCTACATCGACGCCCACGGCCTTTATCGCACGCCGGTCGCCGGGGTGAGCGCTCCGTGACGCCCACCGCGCCCCAATCGGGGACCGACGGCCTAGCGAGCGCCCCCGCTCTCGGCGCTGCCGGATCCCCCGGCGCTGTCGTCCCGGCCGCCGCCGACGCCGACGCCGCCCGTCGGTCGTCCTTGCCCGCTGAGCTCGCCGGCGAGATTGCGCGCCACGCGCTGGAGAAGAAGGCGATCGACGTTATCGAGCTCGACATGCGCGGGCTCGTCGGCTACACCGACTTCTTTGTCATCTGCACTGGAAACACCGATCGCCAAGTCAAGGCGATCCACGACGGCATCCTCGCCGGCATCAAGCAGGATCACGGCCGCACTCCGCGTCGTGTCGAAGGGGTCGGTCGCGCGCAGTGGGTTCTGATGGATTACCTAGACGCAGTCGTACATATCTTCACGCCCGCCACCCGCGACTTCTATCGGCTCGAGCAGCTTTGGGGCGAGGCCCCTGTTAGGCGCATCGAGACCGACGATTCGGTGTCATCCCGATAAACGTCCAGATTCAGTTGATCTGACTCGGCGGCGGGGGTAGGGTCGCTCGCTGAGCGCTGCGCCGACAGCGCGTGGCGCAACCCATATTTCCCAGAGGAGGAGGCATCATGGATCGCACCACGATCGCGCTGCGCCGCGCGCCCGATCTGCCCGCCGATCGTCGCCGCGCCGTCCCGCTCGTAATCGCCATCGCGGTTGCCCTTGCCGTCGCGCTCGTCCTGAGCGCACTAGTGAGCTCCGTGCCGGCGCGCGCCGAAGGACCCGGCGAAGGCACACCCACCGTCGTCAGCCTCGGCGATTCCTACATCTCCGGCGAGGCCGGCCGCTGGGCCGGCAACACAAACGAAAGTCCATCCTGGATCGACGCGCTCGGCGAACACGCCTACGACGACAACTCCGGGCACACCGCCGAACTGATCTCCGGTTGTCACCGCTCGCAATCCGCCGAGGTCTACATCGGTGGCGGCGTCGTCGGCGAGAACCTCGCCTGCTCCGGCGCCAAGACATCTAGCTTCACCTCCGAAGAAGACTTCAAGCCGGGCATCGACTTCTACAACTCCGCAGGACACGAAGGTCAGGCGCTGATGCTCCAGCACTACGCCGCCACCCACAACGTCAAGCTCGTCGCGCTCTCGATCGGCGGCAACAATTACAACTTCGCCTCGATCGTCCAGACGTGCATCGAAGACTTCCTGTTCAGCCCCGAATGGTGGCCCGACTACTGCTCCGAAGAATCGTCGGTGCTTGCAAATTTCAGCGCCGGCAACGTCACCACCCAGACCAACGCGATCAAGGGCGCCGTCGAAAACGTCGCCAAAGCGATGACCAACGCCGGTTACACGAGCTCCAAATACACGATCCTCGTGCAGGACTACCCCTCGCCGATCCCCAACGGGTCCGGCTTCCGCTATGCCCAGAGCGGCTACACCCGCCAGGAAGTCGGCGGCTGCGGCTTCTGGAACACTGACGCCAATTGGGCCAACGAACACGCGCTGCCCACGATCGACGAATCCGTCTTCAAAGCCGGGGAAAAAACGGGTCTCACGAACATCAAGTACATGCAGCTCTCCTCCGCCTTCAACGGCCGCCGGCTGTGTGAAAAAGGCGTCGGGCTGCTCGAGGAAGAGGGCCTCACCTCCTGGAAAGGCGCTGGCGCCGTCGACAAAACCGAGTGGATCAACCAGGTCCGCACGATCACCGCGCTGTTCGGGCCCTATGAACTCCAGGAAGACCTCCACCCCAACTACTGGGCCCAGCTAGCGCTGCGCAACTGCCTCACCCAGGCCTACAACTCCGGCACGCCCAAAGGCGGGACGTGCACGATCTCCGGGACCGGCCTCAATGGCTCCGGGGAGCCAAATATGTCTCTGAAATAGAGCTCACGCTGTGGGCGAGCCGGTCTCGGCGAGGGCCGGCTCGCGCCGCAGCGCCTGGCGCAGCGCGATGCCCTGAGCCCCCAGCGCCACCGCGCTCGCCAGCGCGAAGCTCACCACGACGCTCAGATTGGGCAGCGCGAGAGCGAGCGTGAAGCAGAACAGCGCAAACGCCCCAAAGCCCGTCACGAGGCCGCGCAGCAGACGCAGCGTCTCGTCCACGCCGCGCTGTGTGTGCGTGAACGTCGCCAGCACGCTCGCGATGATCGGAAACGGTGCCAGCAGCCCGCTGAGCTGCGGGCCCAGCCAGCCCGCGATCGCGGTCAGCGCCAGCACGAGGGCCAGTGCGCACGCACCCCGCAGCGGCAGGTCCCACGCCGGCGGAGCGCCTTTGTCGGTCGGCTCCGCGCTCGCTCGCGGCAGCAGGGCTACGCCCACTGCGAACGCCGCGCACGCAAGCGCCAGGGCCAGCCCGAGCGGGATCCTCAGCGAGCTGAACAGCAGCGTGGCCAGAGCGAATGCCAGCCAGCCCGACAGCAGCCCCATCGGCCACGCTACGCGGCCCGCCAGGCGCGCATAGACGACCACGAACGCGGTCAGCGAGATCAAGCCCAGCAGCGTCCCCGCCGCCGCGTGCGCCGCGAATGCGCGCCCGTGCGCGAGCGCGTACACCAGCAGGATCGGGCCCGCGACGACCGGTAGTGCACCGACCAAGCCCCCGACGCGCGGGCCGTGGCGGCGAGCCGTCAGCGATGCCCCCATCACGAAGCACGGCGCGAGTAGCAGCTTTATCGCGATCAGCGTCACGCCCGGATGATGACCGCTGTGCGCGCGCCGTGCTCGTCCTAGCCAGCGTGTGGTATGACCCTGTGGGGATGACCGGGGAGGAGCGACATGCGCAGACAGCTTGATCCTGACGCTCAAGGGCTGCTCGACGTGATGGCGGCGATGGGCACGCCACCGATACAGAGCTTGTCGGTAGAGGACGCCCGCCAGCGTATGCGAGCGGCCTACATCGACAAGGGCGAGCCGACCCCGCTGAACCAGGTGCGTGACGTGCGCATCCCGACTCCCGAGAGAGCGCTGCGCTGCCGCCTCTACCGCCCAGCTGAGGGTGAGCTCCCGATGGCCCTCTTTCTGCACGGCGGAGGTTGGATGCTCAACGACCTCGACACCCACGACAGGTTGTGCCGGCGGATCGCCACACAGTCGGGCTGGCTGATTGCCTCACTGGACTATCGCCTGGCGCCTGAGCACAAGTATCCTGCGGCCCTCGTCGACTCCTACGTCGCCTATCGCTGGTTGCTCGACAACGCGGCGGAGATCGGCGGAGACGCCGGTCGCTGCGCGGTCATCGGCGAAAGCTCCGGCGGCAGCCTCGCGGCCGGCCTGACGCTGCTGTTGCGCGACCTGAACGGTCCAATGCCCGCATATCAAGTCCTGGCTTATCCGATGACCGATCACCTCGACAGCCACCCGTCCTACCGCGAACACGCAACCGGCTACGCGCTGGATCGCGAGCTCATTCAGTGGTACTCAGGTCACTACCTGCCCGAGCGGTGGGATCCCAAGGACCCCTACCTAGTACCCGCAGCGGCTGCGAGCTTGGCCGGCTTGCCGCCGGCGCTGATCATGACCGCAGAGTTCGATGTGCTGCGCGACGACGGCATCGCATACGCCCAGAAGCTCGCAGCTGCTGGGGTCGCGGTCGAGCACCTGCACGCCGAGGATCAGATGCATGGCTTCCTGATGATGGATCGCGCTGTGCGCAAAGCAGGCGAGCTGATCGATCGCCTCGCGCAAGCCTTGAGGTCCCACGCGGCGACACGGCCGCGTTCAGTCGAAGTCGGCGACTGAGTAGACCTCGGAACGCTGCAGCACGGTCGGCGCCGTCGCTTGGCCAGGCTCGCTCGGCACGTGGTGCACGGTGTAGGTATCGCGACCAAGCTGGAGGATCGCCGCGACCGTACGACCATCGATCGAGTCTGGCTCCCCGACGCGCAGACGGCAGTCGACGCCCTTGCGCCGGCACTCGATCTCGCTTATTCGGCGGTTGCGTGAGATCGATCCCGTGCACGCCTCGGCCTGTGCGCGCAACGACTTGTAGACACTGCCCTCGGCGGCCACGTCCCCTTTGGGAGACCACGGCAGAAAGAAGCGCGTCATCCGCGGCGCTTAGAGCCCGGGCGTGTGCGAATCGCCTCGCGCGGCGGGTAGCGCTTGCGCTCAGCGTCGGTCATCTGCCTGATAACGAGCTTGCCTTGTGCGACCTGCTCGCGGATGTCCTTGAGCTTCTCTTCGTGCTTTTCCTGCTGGCGGAGCTGCTGGGGACCTGGCACGTGATCGCTCCTATGCGATTGCGCGTCGAGAGAATCTGCACTATCCAGCTTAGCGCGGCAACCCGACGGGTCCGGTTTGATGGTTTCACGCCAATTCTGCCTGCAGGAACCGCCTGTAGCGTTGCGTTTGAGCGGTGGTCGATCTGCTAGTTTCAACCGCAGCAGTCGATCGTCGACTGCGAGGCAGCTCGCTTGAGTCCCGCTGAGAGCGGTTCGGGTCGGCCACAGCCTCCGAATCGTGCGCGGAGTCTCTGCGCAGCCAAAGGAGCAACACACATGCAAGATCAGTCCTTCGCCGATCTCGGCGTATCGGGCGCTGTCGCTGGCGCTCTTTCCCGTCGCGGGATCGAGGAACCCTTCGCCGTTCAGCGGCTTGTGCTCGGCGACGTCCTCGCCGGCCGCGACGTGCTCGTCAAGTCGCCCACCGGCTCGGGTAAGACGCTCGCCTTCGGGATCCCGCTCGTCGAGCGCATCGAGGCTCGCCAGACGGGACCCGCGGCGCTTGTGCTCGCTCCGACACGCGAGCTGGCGAGCCAGATCGTGCGCGAGCTAAGCGAGATCGCCCAGGCGCGAAAGCTACGGATGGCCGCGGTCTACGGCGGTGTCGGTTTGGTGGCGCAGGCAGCCAGAGCTGCGGCCTCGCACATCCTTGTCGCGACGCCCGGGCGCCTTGAGGATCTACTGCAACGCAAGGCCTTCACCCTCGAGGCCGTCCAGATGCTTGTTCTCGACGAGGCCGACCGCATGCTCGACATGGGCTTTCGCCCGGCCATCGACCGGATTGTGAAAGCCTGCCCGGCGACGCGGCAGACTCTGTTCTTCTCGGCGACCCTCGACGGCGTCGCTGGTCGCTTAGCGGCCCAGTACACCCGCGATGCGGTCCGCCACGAGAGCGGGACGCCGGGTTTGTCTGCGACGACCGACGTCGAGCACCGCTTCGTGGCGGTAGGCGATGACGGTCGCGTCGAGGCGCTACTCACCGAGCTTGGTCGCGAGCGCGACCGGACACTGGTGTTCGTGCGCACCAAGCGCGGCGCCGACCGCCTCGTCAAGCGCCTCGGCGCCGGCGGGGTGCAGGCGTTGGCGATTCATGGCAACAAGTCCCAGCGCCAGCGCGAGCAAGCCCTATCGCGCTTTCAAGCCGGTCGCGTTGACACGCTTGTCGCCACGGACGTCGCTGCCCGCGGGATCGACGTCGACGGTGTCTCACACGTCATCAACTTTGATCCTCCCGGCGACCACGAGGCGTACATCCACCGCGTTGGCCGCACCGGGCGCGCTGGCCGCCAGGGGGTCGGCATCACGCTCGTCGGCGCCGAGGATCGCCACGAGATCAAACAGCTCGCGCGCCGGCTCGGGCTGCGCCATGAGCTCGGTGGGGCCGGTGAGCACGAGTCAGCTGCACACTCTGCATCGGCCGCTAAGCGCTCACGTGCGCGTCGCAGGAGGGGTGCCCGGTAGGGGTGCTCTAACGTTCCGGGCGTGGCCGAGCAGGTCCCCGCGGTATGCGATGTGCTCGATGCGATCGAGCGTCGCAACTGGACGCGCCTACAGCGACTGCTTCATCCCGATATTCATTGGACCACTGCAGTCGAGGAGCATCTGCACGGTGCCGGCGAGGTGATCGCGCGGCTCTCCAAAGACCCGCCTCCCGCCCCGCCGTCATACCACGAGGTCCGGGATGGGTTGATGTATCGCTGGATCGATTGCCCCGGGTAACGTGGGGGACAGCAGATACCACCCGGTCGTTGTCTTTGATCTTGACGGGACTTTGCTGCGCGGCACGTCTGTGTCGCTGTTGCTCGCGCAATGGCTGGGGCAGACGGAGGAGATCACGGAGCTTGAGCGGGCGTTTCACGCGCATGAGATCGCCAACAGTGTGGTGGCCGACTGCTCTGCAAAGTGGCTAGCCGGGCATCGCACCGTTGACGCTTGGCAAGTGCTCAACGAAGGTCCCTGGATCGATGGGATGACCGAGACGTTTCAGACGCTTACGGCCGCCGGTGTCAGCCTGCTGTTGGGAACGATCACTTGGAGTTTCGCGGCCGAGATGTTGAGGGAGCGTTTTGGGTTCGCGGCCGTCAGCGGCACCGAGATGACGGCGACCGATGGAGTTCTGTCGGGCAGGGTGAGCCGTTACTTCGATGAGCAGGACAAGGTTCGCTTCGTAGAGAAGTGGTGCAAGCAGAACGGGTATTTGATGAGCCAGGTCGCGGCGGTCGGCGACTCACGCTCGGACGTGCCACTCTTTCGCCGTGCCGACCTGTCGATTGCGCTGAACGCTACCCCCGATGCTCGGGCGGAAGCGACCCATGCTCTCGATACTGACGACCTCCGTGATGTTCTAGCTGTCCTTCAGTCAGCCGGTGAAGTGCCTGGCAGATGACGCATCCCGGAGGGGAGCGGTCATCCCGGTGCACTGGCCGAGGCGCCCAAAGTTCACGGCATCGACACGAGCCGTTTACCACTTGAATACGCGATCGAAGGATCGCGCGGCTTAGCGTAACCCGAGCTGAAGCCCGCCGCGGCGGGCATGAACTGTCGTCGCCTCCGAGGGGGAAGCCACCCGTGTTGAGATCAGTTGCCGTCATGCGTGCGCATCGAGGTTGGCCGCGTACCACGCTTGTTGCCCTGCTGGGCGCCGTCACAGCGATCGCCTTCGCTCTGATGGGCTCCGCGGCTCTGGCGAGCAGCCTTACGCCGGGCGATGTCGTCGTCTACCGCGTCGGCAGCGGCTCGGCGGCCCTGGGGAGCTCGGCATATCCGGTGTTCCTCGACGAGTACGAACCGAGCGGAAAACTGGCCGAATCGATTGCTCTGCCGACCGCGGCGAGCGGATCGAACAAGCCGCTGGTGGCGAGCGGCTCGGCGAACTCGGAGGGTCTCCTCACGCTGTCGGCAAACGGCGAATACCTGATCGAGACGGGTTACGACGCGGCTCTCGGCACGGCGAAAGTCGGCGAAACGTCTGACACGAGCGTGCCGCGCACGATCGGGCGCGTCAGCGCGAGCGGCGAAGTCAACACCTCCACGGCGTTGACTGACGTCGGCAACGAAAACAATGCGCGCGGCGCGACGAGCAACGACGGCAACGAGTTCTGGTGGAGCGGCGCCGGCAAAAAAACGAGCGGCGGCGTCCACTACGCGACGCTCGGCGCTTCGACCTCGACGCTGATGAGCTCCAGCGACACGAATGCGCGCGCGGTCGCGATCTTCGGCGGCCAGCTGTACACCTCGTCGGATCCGACGAAGGAAGGGATCAACATCGCCACGGTCGGCAGCGGGTTGCCGACGACAAGCGGCCAGACGACCTCCAATCTTCCTTTCGCGACGGCTCCGACCCAGCCCTACGCGTTCAGCCTCGTGACGCTCGGCGTTGGGCCGGCCCCTGACACGATCTACGTGGCCGACAACAGCGCGGGCGCGGTCGTCAAGTTCGGCTCTATCGGTGGGAAATGGACCAAAGAGGGATCGGTCGCGGTCTCGGGGGTCACCGGCGTAACCGCCGACGACACGGGCGGCACTGTGACGATCTACGCGACCTCCAGTGGCTCCTCGGGCGAAGGCGGCGTGCTCGACGAGATCCTCGACACCAGCGGCGTCGGTGGCACGTTGGCAGGTTCGGCGACGCAGATCGCGACGGCGCCCGCGAACGAGGCCTTCCGCGGCGTCGCGTTCACACCGGGTACGACGTTTGGCTCGGGCGGTACGCCGCCGCCCCCGGCGCCGACGATCACGCTGGCGGAAACCAGTCTGCCCGCGGCGATCGGCGATCCGACGAACCCGGGGTTGAGCCTGAAAGTGAGCGAGGAAGGCGTCGAACCAAGCGAACTCACAGTCACAGCGAACTCGTCGAACACTAGCGTCGCGGCGAGCGCCGAAGTGAGCGGTACGGGTGCGAGCAGGACGCTGACCGTCACGCCGGGCAGCGCGATCGGTCACTCGACTATCACCCTGACCGTCAAAGCGCCGGGCGGCGGCGAAGCTTCGACGACGGTCGACTATGGCCTCTCTGCGAACCAGGGAGGAGAAAGCGACCGCTACTACGCAGGCGCGGGCAACGCGTCGACCGCGATCGACGTCAGCGGCGGCTACATGATCGTCGGTGACGACGAGGGCAACGTGCTGCGCCTCTACCACGAGCGCAACTCGGGCGAGCCCGTGAAGACGTTCGACTTCACCAAAGTACTGCCCATCAGCACCAGCGAAATGGACATCGAGTCCTCGGCGCGTTCGGGAAACACGCTGTACTGGATGGGTTCGCTTTCGAACAAGAAGAGCGGGAAAATCGACCACGACCGCGACATCGTGTTTGCTGCGACGATCACCGGTTCGGGTGCGAGCACCGAATTGACTTATCTGGGCAGCTACACGCACCTGCGCGAGGACCGGATCGCATGGGATGAAGCCAACGGCAACCCGCTCGGCTTCAAGGCGTCCACCGAAGAAGGTGTGCCCTCGAATGTTGCCAGTGGGTTCAACGCCGAGGGCCTGGAATTCGCTGCCGGTTCGGGCGAAACTGCATACATCGCCTTTCGCGCTCCGATCGAGCCGCCGAACAATCGGGGCGACGCGCTGCTCGTCCCGGTGACGAACTTCTCTCAGCTCGTCACCGATGGCAATCCCGGCACGACCGCCGCTATATTCGGCACGGCGCTCGAGTGGAACCTCGGCGGTCTCGGCCTGCGCGAGCTGCGTCGTGACGCAGCTGGCGAGTTCCTGGCGATTGCGGGTACCTCTGATGACTCGAACTCAACGTTCGGCCTGTACGAGTGGGACGGCAACCCCGCCGATCGGCCGCGACTGACGAGCACGCCGATCGCGGGTGTCGCCGAAGGCTCGTGGGAGAGCATCGTCTCGGTGCCGGAACCTCTCGCGAGCGGATCGCAGGTCGAACTGCTTGAGGACAACGGCGAAACGGTCTGGTATGGCGACGGGCTGACATCGAAGACGGGCATGCTCTCCGGCTTGCAGAAGGACTTCGGCCGCGTCTTCACGATCACGCTGCCCCCGCCCGCGGCGCCCGGCGCCCCGCAGCTGACGAGCGGCACGAGTCCGAACAACACCGGCCAGTTCACGCTGAGCTGGCAGGGATCTCACCCAGTCGGCAGCCTCACCTACACGCTGCAGCACCAGAACGCAGAGGGCGGCTGGAGCACTGTGGCGAGCGCTCTGGCCGGCACCGAATACACATTCACCTCAGTGAGTCCTGAGTCCGAAGGCACGTGGACCTATCGGGTGATCGCCTTCGGCCAGGGCGCTGAAAGCGAACCGTCGGGAGAGTCCCCGACGATCGTGGTTGACGAGACAGGACCCGCCGCTCCGCTGGTGTCCGCCGACCGTGCGCCCGACTACGCGGGCAGTGGCGGCTGGTACAAGGACAGCGTCACGGTCGCCTTTGCCGCGAACGGCGACCCGGCGCTGGCGGACGGTAGCCCCGGGAGCGGCGTGAATTCGGCTTCGGTTCCGGCGGCGCAGACATTCAATACCGATGGCGCGCATGAAGCGAGTGGCACGGTGGACGATTTCGCCGGCAACGCTTCGCCCGCGGCGAGTCTGACCGTGCGGGTCGACGCGACGGCGCCGAGCCTCGAAATCGACTGCCCCGCCACCGCCAACGTCGGCCAGGAAAACGTGAATGCGACGGTCAGCGCCGCGGACGGTCAGTCCGGTCTGGCGCTCGATCCCAGCGGCACGGTGTCGGTAGACACCGGCGAAGCAGGGGCGCAGACGATCACTCGGACCGCGGTCGACAACGTCGGCCACGAAACGACCGCGTCGTGCACGACCCAGATCCAGTACTCGCAGGTGATCACGGGCAAAGTCAAGGGCCCGCTCACGGTCGGTGGCGGCCAGGCCGTCGAGCTGACCCCGACCGCCAACATCGAAGGCCAGGTGAAGGTGACCTCGGGCGGGTCGCTCTACGCCAACGGCGCCGGGCTGCGTTCGCTGAGCGCCAACGGCGCTGGATCGGTGCGGATCTGTGGCGCCAACGTGACGGGCGCCGTCTCGATCAGCGCCAGCGCGGGGCCGGTCGTGATCGGCGACGGAAGCGACGAATGTCGGGCCAGTGCGTTCTCCCAAAGCGTCACCTTGAGCGGCAACAAAGGCGGTGTGACGGTGGAGGGAGAAGCCCTAGCGGACCACAACGTGTTCCATGCCTCTCTGAAGGTAGCCGCAAACACCGGCACAGTCGCCATCTCCGGCGATGAAGTCAGCGGCTCTTTGGTGGTCAGCGGAAACAGTGGGGAAACGACGATTTCCAATAACCATGTGCAGAAGTCGTTGATCGTGAAGGAAACCACAGGTGGGATAGCGACGGTCGCGGGTAACGTCAGCGGTGGCTCGATGGTTGTGAGTGCAAATACCGACGGGGTTACCGTCAACGGCAACGAAGTCACTGGCTCGCTCACCGCGAAGGGCAACAGTGGCGGGTTGGCCGTGACCGACAACGACGTCCACGGCAAGCTGGCCGCGACCGAAAACGGCGGTGGCACGACCGTAACCGGCAACGTCGTTCAGGGGTCGCTGATCGTGAGCGGCAATCAGCAGCCTGTTACGGACCGGCCGAACACGGTTACCGGCAAATCTAAAATTCAGTAGGGGTTCGTGTGGTGATGCAGGGCGTGGCATAATCCGCTGCGACAGACCGGCGCGAGCGAGGAGCAATGCCCAAACCAGTCCCCATAGACCCCGCGACGAGCCCGCGGTGGGCGCTTTCCGGGCGCATCGTCACGATGGACGCGAAGGCAACGGTCGTCCCCCACGGCACCGTCTGGGTCAAGGACGCGGTCATCGCCGCGATCACCGACGCGGCGGACGCGTACCCCGCAGGGTTCGATGGGGTCACACCGATTCGGACGCAGGGAACGATCTTCCCCGGCCTGATCGATTTGCACAACCACACCGCCTACAACGCCCTGCCGCTGTGGCATGTGCCCCGGCGCTACGAAAACCGCGACACGTGGGGCAACACGCCCGAATACCACAAGCTCGTCACCGCGCCGATGAAGACGATCGGCGAAGACACCAGGCTGCTGCCCGCACTCGTCCGCTACGTGGAGATCAAGGCGCTGCTTGGCGGTGTCACGACGACACAGGGCACGGCGTTGTTCAGCGCGCCCGGGATTCGCCGCTACTACCGCGGCATCGTGCGCAACGTGGAGCAGACCGGCGATCCCCTGCTGCCCGAGGCCGGCAGCCGGATCGGCGACGCCCAAGCCGGCCAGGCGGCGGCGTTCCTGGCGGAGATCAAGCGCAAGGACTGCTTCCTGCTGCATCTCAGCGAGGGCACCGACGAAGCCGCGCACTCCCACTTTGAGGCGCTGCGGATGGCCAGCGGAGAATGGGCCATCGCCCCCTCGCTGGCGGGCATTCACTGTGTCGCGCTCAGGGCCGAGGACTTCCAGACGCTCGCGCAACGGGGCGCCTCCATGGTCTGGTCCCCATTCAGCAACCTGCTGCTCTACGGGAAAACGGCCGACCTCGCCGCGGCGAAAGCGGCGGGCGCCAAAGACAGCCCGTTCAAGATCGGCCTCGGCTCGGACTGGTCGCCGAGCGGCAGCAAGAGCCTTTTCGGGGAGCTGAAGGTCGCGCGTGTCTACGGCCAGAACAACGGCCCGGCGGCCGGGCGACCGCTCGTCAGTGACGAGGAGCTGGTCCGCATGGCGAGCGCCAACGGCGCCGAAATCCTGCGCTGGGACAAGCAGGTCGGCTCGATCGAGAGCGAAAAGCGTGCCGACCTGCTGGTGGTTGCGGGCCAGGACGACCACAACCCCTACCTGCCGATCTTCCAAGGCGACGAGCGCAGCGTGTTGTTGGTGTCGATCGACGGCACGCCTCGCTATGGAGTGCCGGCGATGATGAGCGCCGACGGCCCGAAGACGGAGAAGATCCGCGTCGGGGGCGAGGAGCGCGTGCTCTACCTGGCCCAGGAAACCGAGGACCGCGACGTTGCCGCGCTGAGCTTCACCGACGCCGAGGCCAAGCTGAAGGACGCGCTCGCCAACATCAAGGAGATCCGCCTCGAACAGGAGCATAAGGCGGCGCCCAAGCTGCTGGCTGACGCTCCGGCGCTGGACGCGCCCCATCCGCGTCTTGCGCTGGATGAGTTCGAGCACACCGACCTGACCCAGCGACCGCACCTACCGCTCGCTGGCGCTGCGACCGGCCCCAAAGACCATCCCGCAGCGCAGGCCGGACCGATCTCCTCGCTGCTGGCGCCGATGGCACTCGACTCGCCGACCGTCGCCGACGATGCCGGCTTCCTTGATCGGGTCGCGGCTCAGGTCAACCTGCCTGGGTACATCGCGCCGGGGCTGCGCGAGCTGTACGGCGCTTAGCAAAGGGGAAGACTGTAGGGGTCTGGCGCGACCGGACTTGATATCGCAAAACCAGTTGTGTCTTGACAGCATCCTAGGGTTTGTGATTAGATACAGCCTGTTCCTGTTTGGCATCTCCCTGCGTGGGC
>DASXOX010000011.1:0-22575 GCA_036493975.1 Solirubrobacteraceae bacterium | reverse complement strand
CCGCGAGCCCGCCCATCGCGCCGATGATCCGCTGGCGCTGGATCTCCGCGAGGCGCGCGGACGCGGGACCCTCGGGGCCGGAACGCGTGCGCATTCCGGCCCCGTTGAGAGGCGCTGACATGACGGCGCTGACCCTCACTTGCCCTTCTTGGTGCTGCCCTTCTTCGCCTTGTGCTTGCGCTTGTGCTTCTTCTTGGCCTTTGTGCACCCGGCGACGGCGATCTTCGTGGACTGCTTGATCTGTGCGCCGTTCTGCCCGGTGATCGTCGTGGGCATCGTGAGGGCCTGTCCACAGAGACTGCCGTTCGCCTTCGCGGGGAGAACGGCCGCGAGGACGTGGTTGGGACCCTGCGGGAGACTCAGGTCGAACGTGTCGATCGGCGCGTCGGGGACGGTGTCGAACGTGCTCGTCGTGACATTCCCCTTGATGTGCGTCTGACCGTCGAGGTCCAGGGTCACACCTTCGCCCTGGAGCACGACGACGAGATCCGGGAACGCGGCACCGCCATGGGACACCAGATACGCGGGGCCGCTGAGCGGGCTCGCAAGGACCGGTGTCACGGCGCTCGCGCTCCCGACGATCGACCCCGCCGGACACGACGCCGGGTCCGCGTCGAACACGCTGTCGGAGCACGCTTTGCGCAGCGTCGGCAGCCACGACGGCAACTGCTTGGGCAGCGACACGACGACACTGTGAATGTTCGCCTGCCCCGCACCGGAGCTCACGTGCACGTGCAAGCTCGCGCCGCTTCCCCTGCTCGTCTTGGCCAGCGTGGAAGCCGAGAACCCCGGGTGAAACGCGAGGCTCGCGCAATCCGCGGCCTGGAAACGACTCGACACGCCCGCGCTGGCGCCCAGGCCGCTCGTGACGGTCGCGGGAATCGACAGCGGCGCGCAGCTCGTCGGGTTGAACGTGAACCCGGGCCTGTCCAGGCTCACGTCGACGCGCCTGAGCGCCACAGGAATCCCTTGCAGGATCTGCGGAAACGCGTCGGACACGACGGTCGCCTGCGCGGTATGTGGGTCGACCCTGATCGAGCCACGCACGACGACGTTCCCAAGGTCGAGCGGCCCCGCGACTGCATGGACGACGACGACCTCGCCGAACGGACCGCCGTTATACGGCCCCGTCAGGAAGATCTTTCCCTGCAGGAAGAACGGGTCCGGGCCCGCACCCGCTCCGACCGTGACCATCCCGATCTGCGACTCCGCGGGGCAGCTCCCAGCCGCGGCGTCCGCGTCAGAGCAGCGCGGCACCCCGGCGATCTTTGCCAGCAGCCCGGGGGCGAGCGTCTCCGAGAGCCCCGCCAAGGGCTGTTCGCCGTCCTGGCGCGTCAGCGACAGCACGAATGGGCTGAACCCGCTGGCCTGGTTGCTTGTCGTCCCCGCCGTGAACGTCGGCGAGAACGGCCGCGGGCTCGGGCACGCGCCACCGCCGGGACCGCTCGTCACGTCGAAGGAGCTCGACGGCGTCGCTGCGGTGCTCGAGCTCCACGGCGTCAACGCGCTGGTCGCGGTGAACGTTCCGCATGCCGGAGGGTTCACGAGCGCGGCGCGCGGCCCGCCGGACAGGCTCAGCTTCAGCTCGCTGAAAGGCTGCTGGGGCTGGTTGTCGAACGTCGTCGTCAACTGGCCGGTCGCGGGATCGGCATCGATCCTCCCGGGGAGCTTGAGCAGCACCCCGCTACCTTCGGCGACGACATACATCGCGAGCAGCGATCCGAACGGGTTGTCACCCTGCGCGGCTAGGTACACCGACCCCTCCAGCGGCGCCGACAGGAGCGGCGTATCGATCTCGACGCTGCCGATCTTCGAAGCATCCGGACAGGAAGGCGCCGCGGCGCTCGCGAGCGCGATCTGCGCCTGCGAACAAGCCGCCAGACCATCCGCGGCCGCCGGGTTCACAGCCATCCCCGCGGGCAGCGTCACGACGGCCTTGCGCAGCTGCGGCGTGGCCAACCCACCGGGCGTTTCGGTCTGTGGCACTTTCAGGTCGACGTCGAGTCCCGTAGGGGAGTCCGCGCTGTGGCTTTGCGGCTGCACCGAGATTGCCGGTTCGAACGCGAGCAGATCGCACCCCGTGAGACTCAGCGGCGTGTCTTCGCCGGCTGGGTGCGCGAACGGAGCGCTCGCGGGCGCGAACACGCCCGGGTGTTCCCAGGAGTCGATGTGCAGCGTGCTGCTCAGCGGTTCCGCGCAATACGTGGGATTCGTGAGCAGCGGCCGCGGCGGCGAATCGGAGGGGTGCGGGTCGTTGCCGTCGAAGCCGAACGTTTCGTCGCAGCCCGCGGGACCATGCGGGAAGGGACAGCGTTCTTTGTCGTGACTCGGGTCCGCGGGGACACCCCACAACCGCACTTTCGATTTCACGAGGTCGACGAACTCGGGAAGGTTGCGGATCGTCGTGGTGATGCCGTAGTCGCCGCCGGTGCGGACGTTGGAATCGAGCACAGTCATCGTCCCGGCGACGTTGAAGCCGAACCGCGCGGGCTCGTTCGGCGGCGCCTGGAGGTTGTAGACCGGCGTGGCCGTCAGCAGCGCGGGCCCGCCGGAGAACGCGACGTACAGTTCGGCGACCCCGATCTGCGTGTCGTGCGGGCAATCCGAGGCGAGTTCCCTGATCACCTGGAACCCGAGGCACTTCGGCGTGGCCGCGGGGTTGCCGATGAAGCCCGGCGGAAGTTCGACCGCCACGTCCTTCGCGTTCGCTTCGGGAGCTTCGAGACCGGTGCGCAAGTTCGTCTGCGTCGCGAGCGTGAAGTTCGTGCTCAGTTCGTAGGGATGCCCGCCGGCCTGCAGCGCGGGCGAGCCGTCCTGGTTGATGACCGAGTTGTCGTAGCTTGCGATCGCGAAGCTCGCGAGCGCGGACGACGGACCGGTGAGCGAGGCGACGCCCGCAAACGACGCGAACACGGCGAGCAGCGCGGTGAGACTTCTAATGGACTTGCCTTTCATCGTCATTCTCCTCCCCTTAGCGCCTTGATCCAGCGGACAAGCCCTTGTGGGCCACAGACTTCTTGGCCCGCTTGCGCTTCTTGACCTTCCTGTGCTTCTTTTTCACCCTGTGCTTCGCCTTCGCCTTCGGCTTGGCCTTGGGCTTCGATTTGACCACTGGTGCGGAAACCGCCGGGTTGGCATTACCGGAGCCCGAGAACGCCGCGCTCGACGGCGAGACCGGCGCCGGGGGCGACAGCGAGGGCGCCTTGCACGTGTCGCCGCTGCAACTCGTTTCGAGCGCCGCCGAGAAGCCACCGTCCAGCCGCGCGTCGTACAGATCCTGGATCCCGTCCCAGTCTTCGGGCACGAGACCTTCGGACGTGTAGAAGAAAACGTCAGTGCCGTCGAGGCTCACGTCGCCGAGATAGGAGTTGTCGGCGCTCTGGCCGGTCGAGATCAGGCTCACGACCCCGTCGCGCCACTGATACACGTCCTGCTTGCCGTTGTGATCTCGCGGTACCAGCGCGTCCTGACTCGTGAAGTACACGGTCCCGTCGGCGGAGATGCTGCGCGAGTAGTCGTGATGGAAGGTGGCTCCCAGCCCCCGCGGCTGATCTCCGCCCGCCAGGCCGACGCCGCCCAGCGCCCCTGGAACACACGAGGCACAAACGATCTGTCCGGTGTTCGCGTCGTACACGTACACCTCCTGCACTCCTTCGTTTTCGAAGCTCGTGAGCTTATGTTCTGAGGTGAAAACGAACTTCGTCCCGTCGGGCGTGATGCCGCCGCTGCCGGTGAGCGCGTAGCCCTTTATTTGGTTGAACCTATTTAGTTCTCCGATATACGCAATCTGGCCGTCGTGCCAGAGATACAGGTTGGCGGCACCGGAGGTCCCCTTTCCGGGAATGAGCTGACCCGCCGCGTTGAAGTAGACATACGAGAGGTCTTCGCTTGTGGCAAGCACCTCACCGACGTTCGCCCCGGTCGGGTCTGGGGAATTGCCCGTCAGGTCCGTTAGCTTCCCGGACGCCATGTCGTACAGATACAGGTCGCCGTAGGTGAAGAACGGGCCTGCCGATGCATTGGCGTTGTCGGTGAGTCGGTTGGCACTCACGAACAAGACCTTCGACCCATCGGACATGGCGGTCATGAAGCGGCCCTTCTCGCCTTCCCCTTCCGGAGTGCTGCTCTGCGACGCCGATACATGGATCGTCGCGTTCCCTTCCTTCATATATAGCGGCCCTTCTTCGTTGCCCGTGGAGAAGAACACCCGCGATCCATCGTCGGAGATCGAGTGCTGTGTGTGACTGCCGAGGTTGCCGTCGCCGGTCCCGGCCCCGTCACCGGCGACCGTCCCGCCTGCGGCGGGCACGGGTGTGCTGATCAGCCGCAAGTGCCCGTTCGCCCATTCGTAGAGGTTCACTGCTTCCGAAGCGTCGGGAGTCAGCTTGCCTGCGGCCTGAAAGATGACGTGGGAGAGGTCGGCAGACGCGTCGGCGAACGCGAGCGAGAAGCCGTAGTTCCCCGGGACAGGACTTGGAGTATGAATGGTGACCAGTTCGTAGGAACCCGTCGCGTTGTCGCGCACGTATAGATTCGGCACTTCCACTGGAGCCCCCGGGACGAGGGCCGGTTCCTGGGTCTCGACTACCTGCTTGCTGAAGTCTGCCGAGAGGTACCGGACCCCGGTCAATGGAGGGAAAAGTTCGCCCCCACTCTCAATCGGGGGCTGAATCCCAACCGTCGACCAGCCTGTCGTCCCGCGAGTCGCGACGTAGGCGTTCGTCGCCATCGCACCCTGCACTCCGCCGAAGGCGCCTTCGGACCCGAACGCCACAGCCCCGCCGCCGATAGCCGTCTGCGTGGTCGTGTTGAGAACCGCCGCCCCGTTCTTGTCCGGCGGTGAGACCAGCTCGTAGACCCGTCCTTCCGGCAACGCGGCATCCGCGGCGACCGCGAACCCGGAGCTTCCGAGCAAAGCGCACAAGGCAACGGCGCCGGCGCGAGCCAGCCATCGAACATTCATCAAACCCAACCCCTCCCAACGAGATCGACACGAGAGCCGCCCAAGAACGGACGGCACGAAGCCGCCCCGGGCTCGAGGCCCGTGGCGACAAAAGCAGAAGCGGCGCGCGTGGCGCGCCGAGAACCCAACCGACCTACACAGCCGGCGAGCGCGACGCGAACGCCGCCGAACCCTGTCCTACCGGTTAGCCGGCAGACCCAAGAGAGAGAGAGAGAGAGAGAGATGCGTCAGCTGGCTGACGCATCTAGCTACGTCCCTATCACGGGCCGCAGGATCGTATGCCGCGTCACACGCGGTGTAGGTAAAAGTGCTCATCGCTCATCTCTTTCCCAAGACGATCAAGTCCCTCTCCCAACATCATTCCCTCGTCAGCGCTGAAGCCCGAACCCGAAGGCGAACCCCAAAACCAGACCTATGACCCAGATAACCACACGTGGATACCTGAGGTCAAGCATCTTAGACACAACCGTCGGTGGAAGTCAACCCCCCAATGTCGAGCGCACGAGCAGAACCGCGCGAGCAAGAGCGCGACGACCTTCTAAGAGTGCAGTTCCATCTTGAGCACCTGCAGATCGCTCCAGGGAAAGGCGGCGAGCAGCGCGGCTGGAGACTTGCCTTCGAAGTAGCCCAGTTTGCCGGTGTATGGGTTGGTGCCCGTAGGGGTCGGATCCTGCGCGTAGAGGGCGACGTTGGCAGCGGTGTCCCTGACGAAGATCCCGTAGCGCTGCGCGGCTTCGGCGAGCATCAGCGTGAAGGGTGGGAGGTGTAGCGCGGCGAGATCGATGCTGGGGTCGAGCCGCAAGTGCGCACCCTCCGGCAGTGAGGAGGCTTCGCTGCTGGGGCCGTCGGTGCGCTGGGCAGGCGCCGCGTAGACGCCCCTACGCGTGTTGGGCACGGAGATCGCCAGCGCATGGTCGATCGAGCCCCTTTCGAGGTCTTCCAGCGTGATCAGGCCGCCGGCGATCGACAGCGAGCACGCGCTCGCGCCCCAGTTGCGCTTGGCGCCCAACCAGGCTTCGGGGTCGTAGGCGCCGGAGGCAGAAGAGGCGTTCTGGATGGCCCCACCCCAGTACGCTTCCCAACCTTCGCCCTTGCGTTCGAGGTGCCAGAACTCCCACAGCTTGTCGCTGCTTGGCTGCCACACCACGAGATGTTTGTCGGCACCGGCGGCCGGCTGCGCATCCGCAGGCAGGGGCACCGCTTCCCAGGCTGCCTGAAGCGAAGCGTTCATGGAGGCGTATGGGAGCGTCACCTTCACTGTGGGTTGGTCGGCGGCCACCGTGTAGACCGGAACCGACCAGGCCGTCGTATTGATCGCAGGCCCTTTTTTGATCTGCACCTCGCCGGCCACCTCTTCGGTGAGCGCCGCGACGATCGTGGAGGAGCTCGGGTCGATCGGTGCCTCAACGGGCGGCGAGTCGTTCCAGAAGCTCGTCGACGCGAAGAAGCGGAACGGCTCCTGTGTCGCGTCTTCGCCACTCGGCAATTCCGAACTGCCTTCCGAGCCCGACGCCCCTGAGCCGCTTTCGGTACCCGAACCGGCTTCGGAGCCCGACGCCCCTGAGCCGCTTTCGGTACCTGATCCGGCTTCGGAGCCGTCCGTGCCGCCTGTATCGGAGCTGCCTTCTGCGCCTGGACCGCCTTCCGCGCCTGAGCTGCTTTCAGAACCCGAGCCGCTTTCAGAACCTGTGCCGCCTTCCGCGCCCGAACCGCCCTCCGAGCCCGAACCGCCTTCCGAACCCGAACCGCCTTCCGAACCCGAACCGCTTTCGGAGCCAGTCGAGCCGGAGCTGGATTCTTCAGGGCCCGAGTCACCAGCGGCCTGGTCGGATTCGCCGGATTCGCCGCCTACGCCTTCCCCCCCCGAAGGGCCTTCGGCTTCTTCAGACCGGCCTTCGGTTTCTCCTGACCAGGGGCCAAAGCCTTCGGCGTCGGAGCCCCCGGAGGGGCGGCGCTTTTCTCCGACCACGGGAGCCTGGCCGACAATTTCGGCGGACGGGGCGCTTCGCGGCACGAGTAGATCTGGAGACAGGGGGGTCCAGAACATGCCGCCTGCGTTCGCCGCGGCGTGACGCTTTGCGTGCGGCCTTGATTCGTGCACAGCGCAGGCGCTCACGGAGGCGCGGCGGAGTCGATGCCGCAGACGACGCAGACGGCGGCGGTTGCGTCGGGTGCGGGCGTGCCGCGCCCGGGATGCCTTGCAGGCGCGGAAGTCCCTCGCCGAGGGATGCGCTACCGGCCGTCGCGCCGCGACGGTCACGGCCGCGCCATGCCGCGCGCTCCGCTCGCGACGGTGCGCAGCGGCGCCGGCCGGCAGCAGGCACGTCAAGATCGCCGCCGACGCGGCTGCAATTCCCCTTGCGGAGGTCATCCCAGGACCTCATCGGACGATCACCCGGTGCTTCACAGGGAAGGCAGCAGGCGTTGGACCCATAGCCATTTGTGGTCGCCTGTATGAATACACGCCGCCCCAGGCCCACAACCCATCTTTTTCGGTACCCCCGGCGAGTGCGACTGCGGCAAGTATGGGCGGAGCCCGCCCGTTTGAGCGGAAGTGCAGCGTAAGCCGAGTGCGATGGTGACTCCTTGACCGCCGAGCTAGGCTCGGGCGCCTCCGAAGGCCCGGGCGGCTCCGGCGAGCCCGACGAACCGTCGTCGCGCGAGCTGCGGATCCGCCTCGATCCGTTCACGCACGAAGTGCTCGAGCAGGAAGCCGCGCGCATGGACTCCTCGGTCGAGGAATTCGTGCGCTTCGCCGCGGTCTACTACCTCGCCGACCTCGACAGCGGCCGCATCGCACGGCACCTCCCGAGCTCGCCGCCGGCGGCGCGGCCCGACCCACTCGGCAGACCGTTGGAGTGAGAGTCGCTACGCGGCGACGCGGCTCGGCATCGTCGCCGGCGCCATCCCGCGGCTCGCGAGCTCCGCGGCCATTGCGCGGCGCCCTCGGTGGTGGAGCCCGTGGATCGAACCCTCGCTCTTGCCCGTCAGGCCGGCTATTTCGGCCGGCGAGAGCCCGATGACGTGGCGCATCAGCAGGACCTCGCGCTGCGTGCGCGGCAACGTCGCGAGCGCTTCGTGCAGATCCTCGATCCACGTGCAAGCTCCCGGGTCCGCCTCGGGCCGCGGCGTCACTCGGACCTCCTCGACCGGGATCAGGCGCTCGCTGCGGATGTGGTCGACCGCGACGTTGCGCGCGACGCGCAGCAGCCATGCGAAGAACGGCACGTCGCGCTCCTCGTATTTGTCGATCACGCGCATCATCTTGGCGAACACGTGCTGGGTGACGTCCTCGGCCTCGTGGTGATCGCGCACGATGCTCCGCACGTAGCCGAAGATGTTGTCGGCAAAGCGCGCGTAGAGGAAACCCAACGCCTCGCGGTCGCCGCTCTGGGCGCGGCGAACGGCCTGCGAGACGAGCCGCGAGTTCGACTCACAGGCGCGATCGTCGCACTCGCCCAGCCGATCGTGTTTGCCGGAGCGCAGCGACCTCTCCATCCCTGAACGCTGCTCACTCGCTACTGCTGGCACGGTCGATACCCCCGTATCGGTTGTTTCTCGCACCACCCCCATCCAGTGAGGAGGTGAACTCCGAGCGCGCTCTCCTGGCGAGCGCACGCCGAAACCTACACATCGCTACCCAACGCGACGTTATGAAGCTGTAGAAAATATGGGGCGTCGCGCTGTCACGAATGACCCACGAGACAACAACCTCGTGAAGCCGCTCCTGCCCTGATCCCAACCAGAGCTTTCGTGCTCACACTGAACACGGCGCACGATTCCCAGGTAGATCCGTCTAACCCGTTGGCACCTCTCCGTCCACTGCCCCCGTCTAACTGCCTACGCCGTCCCCAGACGACTTGACCGGCACCCTACCACAGTGGACGCATGTTGGAAGGCGCACAAGCAAACTTTAATTCGTCTTCACGCCGCAAGTTTTGGCATGAATGAATGGTTTTTACTGCAGGTTTTGATTCAGTTACTGGATCATGATTATGAGGAATAGGCGCGCTTTTGCGGGCGGCCTACTCCGCAACGATCGTCCCTGCCCCCGAAAGCTCAAACGCACCGTGCAGCGCGCGCACGACCGACTCGACTCGCTCGCGCGGGATCACGCACGAGATCTTGATCGGCGACGTCGAGATCATCTCGATGTTGAGGTCCTCCTCGGCGAGGACCCTGAAGACGCGCGCGGCGACGCCGGGGTGGGAACGCATCCCGGCTCCGACGACCGAGACCTTGCCGATGTCCTCGCGCGCGATCAGCTCCGAGAAGGCGTCGTCGGCTAAGGGCGCCAGCGCGGCGCGGGCGGTGCGGAGCTCTTCGCGGGGGACCGTGAAGGAGATCTCCGCCAGACCCTCAGCTCCGCTGGGGAGGTTCTGGTCGATCATGTCGACGTCGACGCCGGCCTCGGCGAGCGCCTCGAAGATGCTCGCGGCCACGCCCGGCCGGTGGCGGACCCCCATCAACGTCACCATCGCCTCGGACGTCGAGTGGGTCACGGCGGTTATGAGGGGTCGCTCGAGGTGGTCCATGCTCTCTCCTTCGGAGACGACAACGGTACCGGGCGCGTCCTCGAAGGACGAGCGGCAATGGATCCGCACGCCGTGGTTGCGCGCGTACTCGACCGAGCGCAGCTGCAGCACGCCGGCGCCGGACGCGGCCATCTCGAGCATCTCCTCGAAGGACACGACCGAGAGCTTGCGCGCGTCGGGCACCATCCGCGGGTCCGCGCTGAAGACGCCCGCGACGTCGGTGTAGATTTCGCAGACCTCCGCGCCCAGCGCGGCGGCGACCGCGACGGCCGTCGTGTCCGACCCGCCGCGGCCCAGCGTCGTGACGTCGTTGGTCACCGTCGAGATGCCCTGGAAGCCCGCGACGAGCACGATGTGGTCCTCCTCGAGCGCCGCCCGGATGCGCTCGGCGCGGACATCGATGATGCGCGCCTTGGTGTGCGATGTGTCCGTCACGATCCCCGCCTGGGAGCCCGTGAAGGAGAGCGCGCGGTGACCGAGATCGTGGATCGCCATCGCGCACAGCGCGCACGAGATGCGCTCGCCGGTGGAGAGCAGCATGTCGAGCTCGCGCGGGTCCGGCGCCGCGGAGACCTCCTCGGCCATTCCGATCAGCTCGTCGGTGGTCTTGCCGCGCGCGGAGAGCACCGCTACGACGCGCGCGCCGGCCTCGCGCCGCGCGACGATGCGCGCGGCGGCGCGCTTGATGCGCTGTGCGTCGGCGACGGAGGTGCCGCCGAACTTCATTACGACCAGCTCGGACACGCCCGCCAGGATACCCCGGGACCGGCGCTCGGCAGCGGCCCTCGGCGCTTGGCGGCGGCCCTCGGACTTCTCAGGCCGAGCCCTCCGCGACGCCGGCTTCGGCGGTCACGAGCGCGTCCCTGCGGCTGCGTTCGCGATACCCCACCCAGGCGCGTGCGAGCCGATGCGAGGGCGACTCGACGCACGCGAAGAACGCCGCGGCCGCGCTGAGCGCGAGCGGCGCGGCAAGCACCACGAACAGAACCGGCGAGGGACGGCCGCCGAGCGCAAACGCCAGCGCTACAACCAGCGGCTCGTGCACGAGATAGAGGCTGTAGGAGCGCTTGCCCGTCCACTGCATCGGCGCGGACTCGAGGAATCCCCGGAACGTGCGCAGCGTGAGCGCCGCGAGCACCGCCAAACAGGCCCCGAGCGCGACCAGCAGCGCCTGATTTTCGGCTCCCGGCAACCACCAGTTGGCGCTCAGGCAGCCGACGCACACCGCCCCCACCGCGAGCTGCACGACGATGTTTCTCGCGGTCCGCTCCCGCAGGCTCGCGGCGAGACGCTCGATCAGCTCGTAGCGGAAGGCCAGCAGCGACCCGAGCACGAACGGCGGGAGCTCCAGCAGGTATTCCCCGGAGCTCGACCCCAGCAGCGCGCCGCTGCCACCAGATCCTGGGGCGGCCGGTGTCCCACCGAGCGCCCCGCCGGCGCGCAGCAGCGCCACGAAGCACAGCAGTGCCGCGCCGAGACTCCACGCGTGCCGTCGCAGCGGCGCGAGCAGCAGCAACGGCAGCAGCAACGAGAACAGCACCTCCCAGCGCAGCGACCACACGACGGTCGTAAAGCCCCAGTCGCCCGCGCCGGGGAACAGTGTCGCGTCGAGCAGACCGGCATGCGCGTGCAACGCCGGCGAGTGCCCGTTCAACCACCAGCTCGCGTCGGGCACGAACTCGTGGCTCACCGCGACGTGCAGCGCGGCGGCGAGCGCGAGCGCGCCCCACACCGGCAGGTAGAGGCGCAGGAAGCGCGAGGGGTAGTAGGAGCCGATCCGCAACCGCCCCCCGCGCGCGACGGGCAACGTGAGCACGAAGCCGCTGAGGACGAAGAACACGACCACCGCCTCCGGGCCTCCCCATAGGAGGTGCAGCGGTGTGTACGTCAGCAGCCACGTCACGGTTCCCGAGGACTGCGGCAGGCCGGCGTATGGATTGGCCAGCTGCGGAGCCGACACGAGCAGGGCGTGGTGCATCAGCACCATCAGCGCCGCGAGCCCGCGCAGGCCGTCGAGCGAGCGCAAGCGCCCTCCCTGTCGCCCCTGCGAGTCGCCAGCCGCTCCCGCCATCGCCACCGCCCTTTCCCGGCCGCGCACGCCGCGCAGCTTAGAGCGTGCTCAGGTCACACGCACGGCGCCCGGAGAGGGCACCGCCGAGTCACACCTCGCGGCGCCCCGAGAGCGCCTTGCCGAGCGTGACCTCGTCGGCGTACTCGAGATCGGCTCCCACCGGCAGCCCGCTCGCGAGTCGCGTCACGGTGACCCGCGGGGCGCGCTCGCGCAGGCCTTCGGCGATGTGCAGCGCGGTCGCCTCACCGGTCGTCGTGGGGTTCGTGGCGAGCACGACCTCGCGCACCGCCGTGGGCTCCTCGCGGGCGACGCGCGCGTAGAGCTCGTCGATCTTGAGGTCCTCGGGGTCGATCCCGTCGATCGGCGAGAGCGCTCCCCCGAGGACGTGGTAGACACCATGAAATTCGTGGGTGCGCTCCATCGGGATGACGTCGCTGGGCTCCTCCACGACACAGATCACGGCGCGGTCGCGGCGCTCGTCGCGACAGATCCGGCAGCGCGGTTCGTCGGCGAGGTTGAAGCAGACCTCGCACAGGCCGATGCGTTCCTTGACCTCGACGATCGCCTGCGCGAGCCCACGCGCGTCCTCCTCGGAGGTCCGCAGGATGTGGAACGCCAGGCGCTGCGCCGTGCGGTTGCCGATCCCGGGGAGCTTTGAGAGCTCGGTGACGAGCCGCTGGACCGGGGGAGCGAAGGTGTTCACAGGCCCGGCAGCCCGAGACCCCCGAGCGCACCGAGGTCGAGGCCGCCGGTCGCGCCTCCAAGGCGCTGCTCGGCGAGCTCCTGGGCGGCGCGCAGCGCCTCGTTGACCGCGGCGAGCACGAGGTCGCCGAGCATCTCAACGTCCTCGGGATCGACGGCCTCGGGGGCGATCCGCACGGCCTTGACCTGCAGGTCGCCGGTGACCTGGACCGTCACGACACCCCCGCCGGCGGAGCCCTCGACGGTCTCGTGCTTGAGCGCCTCCTGGGCCTCCTGCATGTCGTGCTGCATCTTCTGGACCTGCTGGAGCATCTGCTGCATGTTGGGCTTTCGCTGCTGTGCCATCGCTCTCTACCCTCCGTTCGCGGTCTCGTCCGGCGGCGGGCTCACGCCGCCCGCAAGCACCCGCTCGGCGGGCAGCTCTTCGGCGTCGAGCTCCTCCTTGAAGCGTGCCACCCATTCCTCCTCCGTGCGCGGCGCCGGCTCCTCGTCCTCGCTCACAGGCAGCTCGTCGCGCAGCTCGTACTCGACGCGCATCCGCGAGTCGCCCGTCAGCTCGCGCAGCGCCTCGATCACGGTCGCGCGGTGCGCGTGGTCTTCGGCTTTCTTCTTTGGGAACGACGCGCTCGCCGCGAACCCCACGCGCAGCTCCCCGTCGTTCACCGCGACCGGCCGCGCGTGTGCCAGGACCGCGCTCAGCAGCGCGTTCTTCGTGCCCACCAGCTCCAGCACCGCCGGCCACAACGCAACCAGGGTGTCGAGGTCGGTCGTGTCGATCGGCTGTCCGCCGCGCACGGGCGTGTCCGCGGGAGCAGGCATGTCTGGGGGCGCGGGCATATCTGGGGGCGCGGGCGTGTCCGCGGGAGCGAGCGTGTCTGCGGGAGCAGGGGCCGGTGCGTCCTCGCGCGCGGGCACGGGCGCGCGCGAGGCGGGGTCCGGATTCTCGTGCATCTTCTCGTGCCCCTCGTGCGCCTCCTCACGCGGCGCCCCCCGTTCGAGGCGCTCGATCCGGGCGAGCAGCGCGCGCAAGGAGCTGTCGACCTCGGGCCGCGCGGCCTTGACGAGCGCGAGCTCGACCTGCGTGCGCGAATCAGCGCCGGCCTTCGTGGCCTCCAAGGCAGCACCGAGCTGCTCGAGCAGGCGCACCGCGACGCCCTCCCCAACGCTCCCGGCCTGCGCGAGCAGGCGCGCGTCGGCCTCGGCGCTCAGCGCGAGCTCCGCGGGGACGTCACCGAGCGTCGCGACGACGAGCAGCTCGCGCGCGCGGACCTCGAGGTCGGCGGCGAACGCTCCGGCATCGCGTCCGCTCTGCGCGCACCGCGCAACCGCGAGCAGCGCCGCGCGCGCGTCGCCGCGATGCACAGCGTCGATCGCCTCGTCGAGCAGCTCTCCGTCAGTGACACCAAGGACGGCAAGAACGTCGGCGAGCGCGATCTCGGGGCCGCTGTAGGTCACGAGCTGCTCGAGCAGACCGAGCGCGTCGCGGAAACTCCCAGTCGCCGCGCGCGCGAGCGCCGCGAGCGCCTCCGGGGGGACCGCGATCGACTCCACGGCCGCGGCACGGCGCACGACGTCGGCGATCTGCTCGACGGTGGGGCGCTGGAAGTCGAAGCGGTGGCAGCGGTCGACGACGGTCGCCGGGACTTTCTGGGCCTCGGTGGTGGCGAGCACGAACACCGTGTTCGGCGGCGGCTCCTCCAGCGTCTTCAGGAACGCGTTCCACGCCGCGGTGGAGAGCATGTGGGCCTCGTCGAGGATGTACACCTTGCTGCGCCCGGAGACCGGCGCGAACGCGACGCCGTCGCGCAGCTCGCGGATGTCGTCGACGGAGTTGTTCGACGCGGCGTCCATCTCGATCACGTCCAGCGAGCGCGCCTGCGCGATCGCGCGGCACGACTCGCACACGCCGCACGGCTCGATCGTGCCCGCGCCGGCGCCGCGCTCGCAGTTCAGGCACGCCGCGAGGATCTTGGCCATCGACGTCTTGCCGGTCCCGCGCGATCCAACGAACAGGTACGCGTGATGCACACGGCCGCGCTCCACGGCATTGCGCAGCGTGCGCACGACCGCGTCCTGGCCGACGACGTCCGCGAACGTCCGCGGGCGGTGGCGGCGATACAGCGACCGCTGTGCGGGCTCGGAGGATCGCTGCGCGGGCTCGGGAGACCGGGGCTCTGTCGGAGAATTCACCACCTCGCCTGAGTCTACCCGCGGCCATGACCGCGCCCGAGGGGGTAGCGTCCGCGCCGTGGCCGTGCCTCCCGAGCACATCTCCGCGCCCCCTCCCGCGTCCAGCCCGGGGGAGGGCGCGATGTCCGCGCCCCGGGGGGATGGCGTTGCGTCCACGGCGGACCCCGCCGCGCACGCGCACGTACGCGCGTACGCACGCGTGCGGCGGGGTCGTTTCGGGACACCTCTCCCCACGGCCCTCGCGATCGCACTCGGCGCGGTCCTGCTGCGCGTGATCGGCGGCGTGGGGTTCGCCAACTACGACACCCTCTACGCGCTCGTGTGGGGCAAGCAGCTCGCACACGGGCACACCCCGCAGTACGGGATCCCGTTCGCCCCGACCCCGCACCCGCTCGTGGAGGCGCTCGGCTTCGTCCTCTCCCCGCTCTCGCCGCGCGCGATCGAGGACGTCACGGTCGCGCTCGCGTTCCTCGCGCTCTCGGCGTGCGCATGGGCCGTCTACCGGCTCGGCGCACTCTGGTTCAACCACCCCGCCGGCATCGCCGCGGCGCTGCTGCTGATCACGCGCGTGCCGATCCTCTCCTACGGGGTGCGCGCGTATGTGGACATCCCCTACCTGCTGCTGATCCTCGGCGCCTTGATCGTCGAGACCCGCCGCCGTCGCGCGGGGGCGCCGGTGCTCGCGCTGCTTGCGCTCGCTGGGCTGCTGCGGCCGGAGGCTTGGGTGTTCTCGGGCCTCTACTGGCTCTATCTCGCGCTCACGGGGCGCGTCCCGATGCACGTTTTTGGGGGGGAGGGGGTCGCGGAGCCGCTGCCGCCGCGCCGTCTGGTCTCACTGGCGCTGATCGTGGTCTCGGCGCCGGTGGTGTGGGTGGCGAGCGACTGGCTAATCACGGGCGACGCGCTGTGGTCGCTGACGAACACGCGCCACACCGCGCTGGCGCTCGGGCGCGAGACGGGGATCGCGAAGATCCCGCAGTACATCCCGCGGCGCATCGGCGAGATCCTCGGAGCGGCAACGCTGGCGGGCGCCACGATCGGCGGCACCTTGGCGCTGTGGTGGATGCGTGGCCGCGCGCTGCTCGGCGCCGCCGCGGGCGTGCTCGCGGTCCTGGTCTTCGCGGCGTTCGCGACGGCGGGTCTGCCGATCAACACGCGCTACGCGTTCGTGCCGGCGGCGATCCTCTGCATCTTCTGCGGCGCGGCGCTGTGCGGTTGGCTGCTGCTCGACCGCGCCGACCCGCGACGGCGCTGGTGGATGGCGCTCGCCTCGCTCGTGGTGCTCGCGCTGCTCGCGACGGCGCCGTCGCAGTACCGCACCAACGACCACGAACTGCAGGCGCTCGCGCGCCAGCAGCGCATCCAGAACGACCTCGTGGCGCTCGTCGACGACGGCTCGATCAGCTCGCGGTGCGAGCCGGTGGGCGTGCCCAACCACGCGCCGATCCCGCTGCTCGCGCTGTGGCTGGACAGCGATCCGGCGACGGTGGTCAGTGCCCAGCAGCGCACGCTCACACGCGGTACCTATGTCGCGCCGGCCACCGCGGAGGTGCGACGCGACTACATCCTCGACCGCAGCGAACGCGGCCATCCCGTGAGCGTTCCAGCGGACTTCGCCGCGACGCGCGCCAACGGCTCGTGGCTCGTCTTCCGTCGCTGCCGTCCATAGGCCGGCGCCCGCGGCCTGCCCTAAGCTGGGCGCGCCAACCACTAGAGAGGGATCCACAGTGAAGAGACCCATCATGCTGGCCGCGCTTGCGGCCTGCGGCCTGTCGAGCTTCGCGGGCGCCGCGCTCGCGACCGGCGCCGCGCAGGCTTCGACGCTGCCGACGCTCACGATCGCACTGACGCAGTCGTCGGCGACGATCAGCGGCCCCATCGCAGCGGGGGGCGTCAACATCATCTCGACCGACACCGGCGTCAAGGAAGCGTCGGTCATCCTGTTCCTCCTCAAGCCCGGGGTGAGCGTCGCGGAATTCGAAGCGTTCACGAAGAGCAAGCAGGTCCGCGACCCCAACTACGCCGACAAGTTCGGCACGATCGCGTTCGACACCGAAGCCAACCAGGGCCAGAGCCGCGAAACGCAGACGACGCTCCAGCCCGGGCAGTACGCACTGATGGTCGGCGTCGGCGAAGGCCAGCCGACGGTCCGTACGAGCTTCACGGTCGCGGCCAGCGCGGCCCCGGTTGCGCTGCCCACCCCGCAGGCGACGATCAAGTCGATCGAGTTCGGCTTTCGCGGGCCGAGCACCCTGCACGACGGCGAGCTCGTGCGCTTCGAAAACGAAGGGTTCCTCGTTCACATGGACATCGCACTGCAGGTCAGGTCGGCGAAGGCGGCCAAGCGCCTCATCGCTCTGATGCTCGCGGGCAAGGAAAAGCAGGCCGGCAAGCTCATCGTCGGCGCCGCGACGTTCGACGGGCCGCTGTCCACCGGGGCCTACCAGCAGGAGACGATCACCGCCAAGCCCGGCATCTACGTCGAGGCGTGCTTCATGGACACCCAGGACGGACGCGGCCACACGCTCCTGGGCATGGAGCGCGTGATCCACATCGTCAAGTAGCGGGTCCACCGACCGGACCGCGACGCGCGTTCATTGCGTTGCCGCGTCACCGCCGCGAACGCGTCACCGCCTGGCCCGCTCCGCAAGGGGCGGGCCAGGTGCGCGCTATATGGACCGTGCACCCCTCGTCGAGATACCCACCACCAGGCGCCAATCGCCGCCTGCGACTCCGGATCGGGAGCTCCCGCTGCGCCTGCCGGGGATCGCTTAAGGCTGCTTCCTTCCGGACCTGACCTGATTCACAAGCCGACACCGCGCGGGACCCGAACCATCGACGCCCCAAGCGACGGAGCGACCGGAGCAGAACCCCTCGAAGGGGAATTCAGCCCCGCTAGAGCGGATTGCGGGTGCAGGGCACCGCTATCTCCCCGCCTAGCACGGTCCGTGGTCGATCGTAGCGGCTACCGCACCACAAACGCACGCGGTTCCGTTAGGCTGCCGCGTCGTGATGATCAACGAGCAGTTCCTCAACAATCTTCGCGCGCGGCTCGATCGTGGCCTCGCGACGGTCCCTTCGAAGCTCACGTTCGGCGTAGCGACGCTTGGCGTGGCGGCGCTGCTCGCCGGCTGCGGATCGAGCAGTAGCTCCAGCACGATCACGGTCGGAGACGAGTCGGCGAACGTGAACAAGGTCGTCGAACACACCGTCGTGGTGACGACGCCGACGACCGGTGCGTTGGCCAAGGAACCGACGATCACGCCGCCCAAGGAACCGGCGCCGAGCACGCTGCAGACCAAAGAACTGGTGACGGGTACCGGCGCCGAAGCGAAGACGGGGGCGTCGATCACGGTCAACTACGTCGGCGCGCTCTACAGCAACGGCAGCGTGTTCGACGCGTCGTGGAAACGCAATGAACCGTTCTCGTTCACGCTCGGCAAGGGCCAGGTCATCAAGGGCTGGGACCAGGGCATCGTGGGCATGAAGGTCGGGGGTCGCCGCGAGTTGATCATCCCGGCCGAACTGGCCTACGGCAAGGCGGGCTCGCCGCCGAAGATCCCGCCGAACTCGCCGCTGATCTTCGTCGTCGACCTGCTCTCCGCATAGGAGCGGGCGCTTCACGGAGGCACCCCGCGGCGGCGCCGGCCAAACCGCGCGCCGCCGCCCTGGGTCTCACGGCGCTGGGGCTCTCGGCGCTCGCGATCGCACTGGGGGGCTGCGGCAAACACACGCCGCGCGCTGCGGTGCTGCGGATCGAGCGCGCCGACCTCGTGCTCGTCGCACATACCCTGGGCCAGCTAGAAGCCCCCGTCCACGCCGAGGTCGCGGCAGCGCGAGGGGCGTGGCCGGCGATCGTGGGCGGACTCCCAAGCAACCCCTCGCGCGCGGCGCGGCTGGCGATCGCAACCGCCGACGCCCGCGCTCACGAAGTCGCGCTCCCGCGCTTCTTCGACGTAGAAGGCAGCCTCACCGGGCCCGCGGCTGGACTGGGCGCCCTGCTCAAGGCGTACACACGCCTTACGCAGCGCGGCTGGCGAGTAACCACGGCGGCCTCCAAAGCCGAGGCCCACGAACGCCAGAGCCCGGCCGCGGCGAGCTTCCTGCGCGCGAACTCGGGCCTCTACATCTACTGCGTCTACGACGGCCACTACGACCTCTCGCTCGTCGGCAAGCAGCTCGAGAGCGCCTACCGCAAGCTCGGCGGGCCGGAGGCCTTCGGGGGCAGGCTCACAGACGGCGAAGTCCAAGCGCTCGCGCGGGGGTACTCGATCGCTGCGACGCGCTTGATGGCGCATCCGCTGCCGCGCGTACACGTGTAGCGGCGGGGCGGGGCCGGCTCGTGGGGCCACGGGCAATAGAATCAGGCTTCCAGGGCACGTAGCTCAGTGGGAGAGCGCTCGCTTCACACGCGAGAGGTCGGTGGTTCGAAACCACCCGTGCCCATCCCCCGGTTTCCCTTTTATGCAAGCCAAATTTGGCTGGGAACGGAGGCACTCACGCAGGCGTCGCAAGACCCCTTGGTGGGCAAAAGTCGGCGCTTGTCGCCGTAGATTGCGATATTTAGAACAGAGCTTTCCCCTATCGAAGCCTGTCGCCTGGACACGTCGTCATTGAGGCAGACTGATACGAGCACCGCTGACGCACCTGTATTTGGCTTCAGCGCTGGGCTTTGGGCGCGTCGCGTCGGCGAAATGCGTCGCTAAGAGCACGTGGCTTCGAATGGGCGAGGTGTCGTCAGAGCAGCGACACCTCGGATGTTCGCTGGTATGGGTGCTATATTGGAGGCAATCTACTAGGAAGCCTAGGCGGTTATCGGCCGTATTTTCGAGGAGGACACAAGTGGCCAACACAAGCGTCGCGCATTCCACCAGCCCCGATGATTTCCCCTCTCCAAGCGATACAGAAGCCCTATACGCTCGTATCGTCAGCGAGATCCGCGACAGCGGGTTGAGCACTGCGGACATCGCGCGCCTCGTCGGAGTCGCCGAACGCCAGGTGCGCAACTGGACCTCCGGCGGCAGCACGCCGAGCGGACGCAACCGCGATCGTCTACTTGAGCTGCACTACGTGACGCAGGCCCTGCGCGACCTCTACACACGCGAGGGTGCCGAGATCTGGCTGCACGGCCGCAAACGCAGCCTCGCAGGCCGGCGCCCGGTGGACATGCTCGCCAGCGGCTCCTACGAGGAGGTGCTCGACGCCATAGAGCGCAAAAGCGCGGGGGCCATGTGAGGCAGCGCGACCTGCTCGCCGCGGTCGCCCGCATCGACCCGATCCCGAGTACAGGGCACATTCGAGCGGCATACGTCTCTGCGCTGGGAGGAGCTAAAGCCCAGTGCCGCCGGCGGGCGGTGGGGTGCGCGACGCGCCTACGAGGTTCTCTACCTCGGACGCCCGCGCGGCAGCGTCGTGATCGAGGCCTACCGCCACCTCGTCGATGACGAGCTCGACGACACCGGCGCTCTCGCCGCGAGTGTCTTGGAGCGGCGAATAGTGACCTGCAGGATCGATGTCCCCAAAGTCCTCGACCTTCGCGAGAGCGCCACCCGGGCGGCGCTCTCCTTAACCGATGCGCGGCTCTTCTCGGAGGTAGGCGACTACACAGCCTGCCAAGCTATCGGGGCCGCCGCACATCAGCTCGGACTCGCAGGACTCATCGCGCCAGCAGCGAGCGAACGCGGAGAGACCCTCGCGCTGTTCCCCGCAAACCTCCCCGCCGAGCGCTGGCCCAGAGTCACCAAGCGCGACATCTGGCGAGGCCTTCCACCCGACCCGAGACATCTGCGACTCGTCGACGAAGCCTGACAGGGCGCCCGAACCAGAGATCGAGTGGCGTGTTCTCCAGCGACAACCAAGCGCGCCTCGGACTTGCGCACCGAGCCCGTTTGACTGGTTCAATCCGCAGGAATCACACAGTCTTGCGGAGTCCGGGCTGGGATATCCAACCTATGACTGCATTACCGACGCCCCCCTCTCACGAGAGCGCCCTGACACTGCTCGATCTCAGCGACAGATCCCTGGCGTTGACCCTTCGGCTACCAGCCTCGTGCATCCTGTTCGTCGTTGAATCCAATGATGAGTGAAGTGTCACTGGTGGGGTCTGAGCGTCGTGCCCGGTGCTCTAACCATTGACACCATACCTCGATGCGATCGCGCTCAGCGTCCGTCAACTCTGGAAGCCGTTGGCGAAGTGCCGCGGCGTACTCCGCGAGAACGTGGGCTTGCCGCCAGGCATTGATCTCTGCCGTCGCGCGGGTGGCCCGAGCCTCCTCGATGCGCGCCAAGCGAGCACGTTCGGCGTGCAGCGCTTGCGCTCGTTGAAACTCTTCTTGACGTCGTCGTGCGTTCTCCGCAGCAAGATCGTCTGCGACGGCGCGTGCTTCAAGCGAGCGGGATACATCGCTCAGTGAGCCGCCCAGCGAGCGCGGGCTGTCGATCCAGCTAGCGCGGCGACCGTAGCCCGTCCAGTGTGGGACGCAGCCCCCGCGCTACTGCGCGCGTGGCGCGGATAAATGGGTGCGCTTGATGGAGATCCTCCGCGATAGCGTCGTCGCGGCTAGCGGCCGGCACGGCAGCAGACTGCGGCGGAGCGGCGCGGTTCGTTGGAGCGCGCTGAGTTGGTCAGGGTGTCTGCTTACGAGGTGGAGGTGGAGACGCCAAGTAGACACTACCCGCGTCCGTGATTGTGGCGCTCCAGGCCCGTCCGCGGCCAGAGACTCGGATCAGACCCCGGCCGCGAAGGGCCGCGGCCGAGATGCGGTGCGCTGAGCCATCCATCACACCATCAGGGCAGCCATCGGCCACCCATCTGAGAACCGCGACCTGGGCTTTGTTCAATGTGTGGCCCATCTGGACGCCATTGTCTCGATACCGAATCCTTTTGGCCCACCGGGGCCGTTTGGTGGGCCAAATCCACCAGAAAGCACGTGGGAGCTTCTTCGTGCCGTGTCTTCGGCCGTAGGACTGACTATCGATCCGGTGGAGCTGTTGAGAGACGAGCCCGCACGAGTTGCTGACTTTCACCAAAGGTGCCGTGTGCGACCGGTCCCCGCCGGCGACGAGGTCATCTTCGTGGACGGCTCAAAGAGCATCGTCGAGCCTCGATCTTCAAGTGCTGCGATCGAAGCTCGCTGTGCCGAACTCAAACCAGAGGAAGTCGCCCGCCAGATTGTCACGCACGCACTCCGTGAGGACCCTCCGGCGCTTTCTCCCGTGAGCAAGAGAACTGCTCGGCGGCGATGGCGTTTCCGCTCGATGGCGGCCAACCGAGCTTGCTCGGCAATCGCCGCTTCGGCGTGGCGTTGCTCTTGTTCGACTATCCACGGGATCGGCGGCCCTCCAGGCCAAGCACGATAGCCAGCTATGTAGTGCATATCTCCTACTAATCCTACCGGTTGATATCGATGATGGCATTGCAGTGCGTGATCGCGGGCCAAGCGGACGATGAGATCCCTAGCGCCACCGCAAAGCTGGTGGACGCCCGACCTATACGCATACCGGTGTGAGCGTCGCGATAGCGTTTTCAAAGGACTTCGCGTAGCGCGCCCACTGCGCCGACGGCGCTGCGCCACGAGCAGCGTAGCCGGTGTCGCAACTCATCAGGAACGTGTCGATGGAGTGCGTGCCATGAACCTCATACTCCCAGCGCCATGCTTTCCCGGCAGGGAGCTTATCGGCGGCAAAGCCGAGCTCGTGGTAGCTGGCGATATGCGTGAAGAGTCCGCTGACGCTTTCGGCGCCTTGACGTGCGGTGCCCTTGAAGCCGGGGGTGTGATCAACGAGGAAGATCACGCTAGGATCGCCCGCGAGATGCCATCGCGTCTCGATGTAGCCCGTCTTTCTAAGCTCGTGGTGGTCGATGATCCAGTGCCCGCCCGGGCGCTGGATCGTGAAGTCATTCCCCCGAGTCGGGGTGGACGCGAGATCCGTCGCGGTGGAGGCAGCCGCGGCGCCGGACGCCGATGGTCCGCTTTGTGTGCTTGTGGGGCCGGTGTTGGGTTCGGTTGTGTTTGTTTGGGTGGGGCCCGTGAGGACGGTGGTGTTTTCTGTGCTCGCGATGGTCGGCGGGTTATTGCTAGTGGTTGATGCGATCACTGCGGCTGGTCCTGCGA
>DASXOX010000010.1:0-58496 GCA_036493975.1 Solirubrobacteraceae bacterium | reverse complement strand
CCGATCTGCGCATCCATACGCAGAAGCACCGCGACGACAGCCTCCCGGCCAGCGTCATAGACCGCCTCCGCCTCAACACGCTCCACAAAGAGACATTCGACACCCCCCAGCCAATGCCCCCAGACCAACTGAACGCTTACGTGACGCGGGCTATTTGCGGGTAGAAAACGTTTTCTCTGCGATTTGCGGGAAGGCTCCTTGTGGGAGAGGCGCGCGGGTGATTTGATCCTCCCCGTTGTTGTTGTTCCCTCGCTTAACGGTTGGTGTGCGCGGGGAACCCTTCGGATAGAGACTGGGACGGGAGTGATCTTGGCGAAGAAGCAAAGCGGTGGGCGCGCGACGCGTGCCCGCAAGGTGACGTGCGATGAATGCTATTTCAGGCGCAACATGTTGTGTGCGCTGGACTTACAGGAGCCGTGCTCGACGTTTCGGCCCTATGCCGCGTCGCTCAAACCGCCCCCACAGCTGCGCCTTGTGTTTCGCCAGGAGCGCCGTACGCGTGCGGCGTGGGCCTTCCCGACGGCGCAGGAGCAGGCGGCGTTGCACGCGTAGCGTAAGGAGTGGCGTAGCGTAGGAGTGGCTGCGGCGCGGGAGGGGTATATTGGGACCCTCAAGGCAAGCTCCCCAGCAGAGGCGGTGGTCGGCATGGCGGCAAAGGACAACATCGGCAAGGCTTCGGCCGCGGCTCGCGCGGCGCGGAGCAACCAATACGTGACGCGCCTCATCGAGGACGAGGATCTGCGCGGAAACCTGCTCGCCGCGTACGCAGCGGCCCGCAACGCGTACGGGCGCGTGAGCAATGGCAAGCCGACCGCGAAGGCGCTGTTCGAGGACCGCAAGCTGCAGCGCGAGCTGATCGAGGCCGCGATTGCGCTGCGCGAGGCCGGCGAGGCGCTGACGGAGCCCCCGCAGCGTCAGCGCCGTAAGCGGCGCGGCGGGATGGGTCGGACACTGCTGCTGGCGCTTGTCGCGGGTGTGCTGGCGCTGGCGCTCAGCGAGGGCCTGCGCTCGAAGGTGCTCGACATGCTGTTCGGGGCCGAGGAGGAGTTCGACTACAGCTCGACAACGGTGCCGGCGCAGGAGGCGCCGAGCTCGGTGGGCGCTTCGGCCTCCTGATCGGCGCGGCTCGCGCCGGGCGCAGAAGATGGCTGCTGTAGAGACCCGCTCAGCGGGGCAGACGAGACGGGCTCCATCCGGAGAGAAGGCGCAGCGCATCGTGGAGGCGATGCGGCGCAGCGTCGCGCAGCACGGCACGGCGGGCTCGACGTTTGAGCGCGTCTCACGCGAGGCCGGGGTCTCGCGGGGCTTGCTGCACTACTACTTCGGCACCAAGGAGCAGCTGCTCGTGGAGGCGGTGCGGCACGACTGCCAGCTCCGCTTGGAGCGTTTGGAGCGCCAGCTCGCGGGGGCGCAGACGGCGGACGACTTCATCGCACTGATGGCCAAGCAGTTGCAGGGCATGATCGAGGAAGATCCCGACTTCGTGACGCTCGTGTTCGAGTTGTTCACGCTGTCGCGTCGCAACGAGGACATCGCGGCGGAGTACGCGAAGCTGATGCGCGGCATGCGCGAGCAGGTGGCGGGCATGCTGACGGTCGCGCAGGACGACGGAGTGCTGCGCCTGCACGCCGATCCCGAAGCAGTTGCCGAGATCCTGTTCTCGCTGGGAGACGGGTTCGCGCTGCGGATGCTCGCCGAGCCCGACCGTGACTTCGGCGAGACGATCCGCGCGGGCATCGTCAGCGCGCGCGCGCTGCTGGCCGACTAGAAACGCCGGCGCTGGGCCGCGGGATGCCGGATCGAGCGATGGCACTCTTATAATCCGAGTGCCAATGCCGATCTACGAGTACCGCCGCCCGGACGGGAGCACGTTCGAACTGATGCAGGCCTTCGCGGACGACGCACTGACGCACGACCCTGAGACGGGCGTGGAGGTGCAGCGCGTGCTGCACGCTCCCGCGGTGCACTTCAAGGGCAAGGGCTTCTACAACACCGACTACGGGACGCGCAAGCGCCAGCGCGAGAGCGCGGCGTCGGGAGAGGGCTCCTCATCGGAGTCCAGTGGCGGAGATTCGAGCTCGGACGGTGGTTCGGCCAAGGATGGCGGCGCGGGCAAGGACGGCGGCTCCTCGGAGGGCAAGAGCGCGGCCGGCGAGAGCAAGCCGAAGAGCGAGACCGGCGCGGCGAAGGGCTCGAAGGCCAAGCCCGTCGCGGCGAAGAGCTGAAGCGCAGCCGGTCTTGAGCCGCGCGATTGCGCTGCGGATCAGCCGGCCATAAACCGCGCGGCGGCGCTGTGGATCTCGGTCGGGGCGACGGCGAGCCCGCTCTCACCGTCGGCTAGCGTGATCGACCCGTCGGGGCGCAGCACACGAGTGGGCGGGGTGCCGCCGACGGCCAGCGCGCCGAATAGGGCCAGCAGTTCGGTGCCGCTCATGTCGGAGATGATCGCGGGGGGCGCGTTCCAGGAGATCAAGGGCAGGCGCGGGAAGCTCGAGAGGGAGAGCAGGCGGGCCTGCATCGAGGCGAGCAGCGCCTGCTGGTGGGCCTCGCGGGCCAGATCGGTCTCGTTGGGCGCGCAGAGATTCTCGCGGGTACGGGCGAGGGCGAGGGCTTCGCGGCCGTCGAGATGGTGGGCGCCGGCGCGCAGGCGTAGCGTGAAGCCGCCGTTGGCGGAGCCGCCGTCGAGCTTCGAGATCACGCAGCCGCCGGTGTAGTTGACGCCGCCCATCGCGTCGATCAGCTGGGGGAAGTTTTCGAAGTTGACCTCGACGAGGTGGTTGATCGGGATGCCGAGGTAGCGCTCGATGACGGAGATCGAGAGGGCGGGTCCGCCGAAGGCGTAGGCGGCATTGATCTTCTGCAGGCCGTGGCCAGGGATTTCGACAACGGTGTCGCGCGGGATCGAGAGGCGCGCGGCGTGTCCGCCGCCGGTGCGGATCAGCATGATCGTGTCGGAGCGGCTGGGCCCGTTGATATCGGCTCCGGGTTCCTTGCTGTTCTTCTGGCGTTTGTCGGAGCCGAGGACGAGGATGTTGTTGGCGGACGTCAGCGGGAAGCCGGCGGGGTGCAGGACGCGCGCGACGTCGGCGGGTGGGGAGGTGCGCTCGAAGTGGGAGCTGACGAGGAACAGGACGAGCGAGAGGACGAGCCAGCCCGCGATTAGGGCGAGCAGGCCGAGCACGAGGCGCTTGGGGGTGAGTCGTCTGGGTGTGAAGCGTGGCCAGCGCGAGGCCCAGCCGCGGCCCGTTGTGTCGGCTGGGCCCGCGGGGTCGCCCCTACCGCCGCCCAGCAGCGAGTCTCGCGGCGCGCGCGCGGCCGGGCTGCCGGAACGCGGCGTGATCTGACGCCCGGCGCGATAGCGCGTGTACTGCGGCGTCGCGTCCTCCGTGGGCGCAGGCGGGCGGCGGGGACGGCGCGGGCCAGCGCCCTGTGAGCCTCGATCGGAAGCCATGTGCGCTCTCTATATTGGCCGAATGCCCGACGAGGACCTGCAGGTTGGCGGACGGTCGGGTGGTACCGCTGGCGCGGCGGAGTCCTCGGGCGAGCCCCCGGACGCGAGTGCGCGCAGCGGGCGCCTGCTGGTGTGCGCGACTCCGATCGGGAATCTCCAGGACGTGACATTGCGGGTCCTCGAGGCGCTGCGCGAGGCCGATGTGGTGGCGTGCGAGGACACGCGCCATACGCGGCGGCTGCTGGACCGCCACGGGATCGCGCGGGGGGAGCTGGTGAGCTTTCATGAGCACAACGAACGCGCGCGCGCGGCGGAGCTGGTGCAGCGGATGCGCGATGGCGCGACGGTGGCGCTGGTGAGCGACGCGGGGACGCCGCTGGTGTCGGACCCGGGCTACGAGCTGGTGCGGGCGAGCGTCGCCGCGGGGGTTCCGATTGAAGCGCTGCCGGGTCCGAGCGCGGTGGTGAGCGCGCTCGTGGTCTCGGGCCTGCCGACGGAGCGGTGGTGCTTCGTGGGCTTCCTCCCGCGGCGCGAGGCGGAGTTGCGGCGGCTGCTGGTGGAGAGCTCCTCGACGCTGGTGGCGTTCGAGTCGCCGCGACGGCTCGCGGGGACGCTGGCGTTGCTGGCGCGCGAGGATCCGGAACGTCCGGTGACGGTGTGCCGCGAGCTGAGCAAGCTGCACGAGGAGGTGCGACGGGGGAGCGCGGCGGAGCTCTCCGACTACTACGCCGCACACGCGCCGCGGGGCGAGGTGGTGCTCGTCGTCGGCGCGGCGCCGGCGGGCGCGGGCGACCGGGGGCGCGCGCTGGAGGCGGTGCGCGAGCTGACACGCGCGGGCGCACGCACGCGCGCGGCGGCGTCGATTGTGGCGCGATTGACGGGTGTCGGCGCAAACGAGCTCTACAGGGAGCTGATCGATGACGGCGGCCGCGACACGGGCGAGGCCCGGGGCGAATCGCCGGGCGCGAGTAAGTAGCCTGGGATCCGCCGATGACCTTCTACGTGACCACGCCGATCTACTACGTCAACGCGGCCCCGCACCTGGGCCACGCGTACACGACGCTGGGGGCCGACGTGCTCGTGCGCCACATGCGCCAGCGGGGTGCGGAGGTGTTCTTCCTGACGGGGACCGACGAGCACGGTGAGCCAGTGGCGCTGGCGGCGGAGCGCGAGGGGATCGCGCCGCAGGAGCTCGCCGACCGCAACGCGGAGCGCTTCAAAGCAATGGTGCGCGAGCTCGGGGTGTCCAACGACTTCTTCGTGCGCACGTCGGACGCGCAGCACATGGCGAAGGTCCAAGAGATCCTGACGCGCGTATACGACAACGGGTACGTCTACAAGGGGTTGTACGAGGGCTGGTACTGCCCGCGCTGTGCGGACTTCAAGAGCGAGAACGAGATCGGGCCGGGCAACACGTGCCCGATCCACGAGATCGAGCTCGTGCGGGAGAGTGAAGAGAACTATTTCTTCGCGCTCTCGAAGTTCCAGGAGCCGTTGCGGCGGCTCTACGCGCAGACCCCGCCGGAGGGTGACGAGCCGAGCGGGCCGCGGCGGCCGGCCTTCGTGATGCCGACCCATCACTTCAACGAGGCGCGCGCGTTCGTGGCGCAAGGGCTTCAGGACGTGTCGCTGACGCGCGGGAACCTGACGTGGGGCGTGCCCGTGCCGTGGGATTCGGGGCACGTGTTCTATGTGTGGTTCGACGCGCTTTTGAATTATGTGACTGCGCTGTCCTATGCGCGCGAGGGAGAGGACTTGACGGATAAGTTCTGGCCCGCGTCGTTTCACATGATCGGCAAGGACATCCTGAAGTTCCACACCGTGTTCTGGCCCGCGCTGCTGATGGCGGCGGGCTTGGAGCTGCCGCGGCACGTGTTCGTGCACGGCTTTCTGTTGATGGACGACAAGAAGATGAGCAAGTCGCTGGGCAACGTCCTGGACCCGTTCGCGATCATCGAGCGCTACGGGACCGACGCGCTGCGCTACTACTGCTTTCGCGAGGTCTCCTTCGGCCGCGACGGGTCGGTGTCGAACGCCGGCTTCGAGGCGCGCTACGAGGGCGAGCTGGCGAATGAGTACGGGAATCTCGCGAGCCGCACGCTCGCGATGGTCGAGCGCTACCGCGACGCGACGCTGCCCGCGGCCGGTGTCGCCGTGCAGCCCCCCGCGGTCGCTCTCGACGGTGAGCTGGCGGGCGACTTCGACGGGCTCGCCGACGAAGTGTGCGCGTTGCTGGACCGCGCCGAGCTCTCGCAGGCGCTGGAGGCGATCTGGCGGCGAGTGCGCCGCCTGAACCGCTACGTCGAGGAGCGCACTCCGTGGACATTGGCGAAAGATCCGAGTCGGGAGCAGGAGTTGAGTGGAGTGCTCGCTTCGCTCGCGGAGGGGTTGCGTGTGGTGAGTGTGCTGCTGCATCCATACCTGCCGGTCAGCACCGTGAAGTTGCTGGGGGCGCTGGGCGCCGAGGATCTCGACCTGGAGGCCGCGCGCTTCGGCGCCGGAGCCGGCGAGTCGCGGCGGGTGGGGACGCTGGAGCCACTGTTCCCGAAGGCCCTCTAGTAGCGGCCCACGCAGTTGTGATCGACAGCCACACGCACCTGGACTCCTGCGAGCCACCCAACGCCGAGCTGGTCGCCGCGGCGGTGCGGGCGGGCGTCAAGCGGATCCTCACCGTCGGCATGGACGGCGCGTCGTGCCGCACCGCGCTCGCCGCGGCGGAGGCGTTTCCGCAGGTGTACGCCGCGGTCGGTCGCCACCCGAACAACGCCACGGGCTTCGACGACGCCGACCTCGCGGAGCTGCGCGCGCTGGCCGCGCACGAGCGCTGCGCGGCGATCGGGGAGACCGGCCTCGACTTCTACCGCGACTACGCGCCGCGGGCCGATCAGGAGCGCGCGTTCGCCGCGCAGATCCAGCTCGCGCGCGAGGTCGGCAAGCCGCTGGTGATCCACACCCGCGCCGCGGCTGAGGAGACACTTGCGCAGCTAGCCGAGCAGGCCGACGGCGTGAGCGTCGTGATGCACTGCTTCTCGATTCCCGAGCACCTGGATGAGTGTCTAGAGCGCGGCTACGCGATCTCGTTCGCCGGCAACGTCACATATAAGAACGCGGCAGACCTTGCGCAGGCCGCGCAGCGCGTGCCCGACGAGCGGCTGCTGGTCGAGACCGACGCCCCCTACCTCACACCGCAAGCGGTCCGCAAGCACCCCAACCAGCCCGCGTTCGTCGCGCACACCGCAGTGTTCCTCGCGGAACTACGCGGCGTGTCGCCCGCGGCGCTCGGCGACGTTGTCGAGCGCACCGCCGCGCGCGTGTTCGGATGGTGAGTCGCGTCGTGGCCGACGATCGGCAAGGCCCTCGCGATCGCAACGCTCCTGTCGACACTCGACCTTCGGACGACGACACGCGACCCCCCCGGCGCGCAGCGCCAACCCAACCCTCCCTGCGCCGCATGCAGCAGTTCGCGATTCGTCCCGACCGCGAGCTGGGGCAGAACTTCCTGATCGACTCCAACATCCTCGGCGTCATCGGCGGTCTCGCCGAGCTTTCAGAGCGCGACGTCGCGCTCGAGATCGGTGGAGGCTTGGGGGTCCTCTCGGAGTACCTCGCGCGGCACGCCGGGCACGTGCATGTCGTCGAGCTCGACGAGCGGCTCGCCGATGCCCTGCGCGATGCCGTCGGCGGTGCGCCCAACGCCACGCTGCACTGGGGCGATGCGCTGACGGTGGACTTCGCCGCGATGCGACCGCCGCCGACGAAGGTCGTCGCGAATCTTCCCTACGGAGTCGCCGCAAGCGCGCTGCTACGCACAATCGAGGAGCTGCCCGAGGTCGAGCGCTGGGTCGCCATGGTCCAGCGCGAGGTCGGTGAGCGGTTGGCCGCCGCGCCGGGCACGCGCGCGTACGGCGTGCCCTCGGTGCTCGCGCAGCTCGCGTGTGACGTGCGGGTCGCGCGATCGGTGCCGCGTACCGTCTTCTACCCGGTACCGAATGTCGACTCCGCGCTGGTCGTGATGCGACGCACCGGCCCGGCGCCGCCCGCGGAGCTGCGCGCGCTGGTGCGGGATGCGTTCGCGCACCGCCGCAAGACGCTGGTGCGCTCGCTGGCGCTGGCAGCGCCAGCGCGGCCGGACGCCGACGCGGTGCGGGCGGCGCTGGTTCAGCTCGGGCATTCGGCGGATGTGCGCGCCGAGCGGCTCCCGCCGGCGGACTTCCGCGCGTTGGCGGAGGGCGTCGATGTCCACCGCAAATAGCATGTCAGACATATGTCATCCACCGTGCTCAACCTGCCACTGACGGTCCGCGCCCCCGCGAAGATCAACCTCGGCCTGTTCCTGGGACCGTCTCGCGCGGACGGGCGCCACGAGCTGGTGACCGTGATGCAGTCGATCTCGCTCGCCGATGAGCTCACGCTGAGCTGGGCGCCGGGAGGGGACGACCGCGTGGTTTGCCCCGGCGTGCCGGGCCCGCCGGATGAGAACCTCGCTGCGCTCGCCCTGCAAGCGTTCCGTACCGCGACCGGCTGGGACGCGCCCGCGCTGGAGCTCTGCATCGCCAAGCGAGTCCCGGTGGCGGCGGGGCTTGGCGGCGGCTCGGGGGACGCCGCCGCCACGCTGCGGCTCGCCGCCGCCGCGTCGGGTCTAGGTGACGGGGAGCTGCTGCTCGAGCTCGCCGCCGCGCTGGGCGCCGACGTGTCCGCGCAGGTCGCTCCCGGACGCTGGCTGGCACGGGGCGCCGGCGAGCGGCTGCACGCGCCGCCCGACCCCCGCGGATCGTGCGGTGTGCTCGTGCTCCCCTGCGCCGCCGGACTCTCGACCGCCGCCGTCTACGCGCAGGCCGATCGCATGAGCGCTCCGCGCTCCGCCTCCGAGCTCGATGAGCTTGCGGCGGTGCTCGCCGAGGAGCTCGCGCGAGGCGCCACGCTGCCATCGGCCGAGCTGCTGCACAACGACCTCCAGGACGCCGCGCGCGTGATCTGCCGCGAAGTCGATCCAGCGCTCGCCCAGGCGCGCGTGGCAGGAGCCGACATCGCGCTGGTGAGCGGCTCCGGGCCGACCGTGCTCGGGCTGTTCGACGGAAATGACGGCCCGCCCCGCGCGCGCGCGGGCGCGAGGGCGTTGGCCGCCGAGCGCCGCGCGGCCCGTGTGCCCGAGGCGCTCGCCGCCGAGTTCGTCGGGGCCGGCTTCGCCGGGATCGCACCGTGTCCCGCCACTGTCGTCGCGCCGCCCGCGGGCGACCCCTCCATACGTCACAATTTGCCGCGATGAGCGATACCGCGATCACCTATCTCATCGCCGCGTGCGCCGGTGTGTTCAGCCTCGCGCTGTTCGTCGGCCTGATCCTCGTGCCCGCGTTGTCGTCGTACTCCCGCGCCTGGGAGCGGGTGGCCGCGAGCGTGCTCTCGCTGTACGTGCTGGCAGTGTTCGTCGGCGTCGGTGTCGCGGCCGGGCTCGCCGTCGTCTACTACTGGGCCTAGCCGTGCCCGAGCTCGCCGCTCTCGACGCGGTCACCGAGGCGGTCGAGTCCGGCGCCGGGCTCCCCGAGGTCGTGCGCGCCGCCGCGAAGGCGCTCGACGCGAGCCTCGCCGTGACCGATGCCTGGGGCGCGACGCTGGCGGTCGCGGCGCGCTCCCCCGCCGAGGAGCGCTCGCTGCTCGCGCGGGCCGACGGGGTCAGCATCCTGCCGCTGCGGGTCGCCGACGCCGTCGTCGGATCGCTGCACATGCGCGCCCGCGCCGAGCCCAGCGTGTCGATGCGGCGGCTGCTCGTCACGATGATCGCCTCCGAGGTCGAGCGCGTGCGCGCCCCCGACCGCGCCGCCGAGACCGCCGCCGCGGAGTTTCTGCGTGCGCTCGTCGCGCGCGAGCTCACCGACCGCGAGCAGCTGCTCTCCCGGGCCCGGGAGATCTCGCTGGACGTCAGCGATGGCGCCAGCATGATCGTCGCGCGTGCGCGCCCCCAGACACCCACCGAGGAGGGCTGGCGCGCGCGGGTGCGCGCCGTCGCCGAGCGCGGTGCGCGCGCCGCCGCTTCCCGCTCGATCACCGCGCTCTCAGAACGGGAGGGCGCGGCTGGGGCCGAAGTGCTGGTGCTCGTGCCCGGCGGCGATGAGGCGTTGGCCGCCCGCGCCGCCGAGGCCGTGCTGCGCGAGCTGCAGGTCGGGCTCTCCGGATACGCCTACGCGGTCGGTCGCAGTCGCATCGCCGAGGACCCCGCCGATCTCGCGCGCGCCGCCAGCGAGGCGCTGCTCGCCGCGAACGTCGCCGAAGGCGGCGAGCAGGACGGCGCGCTGGCGTTCGAGCAGACCGGCGCCTACCGGCTGCTGCTCTCGACGATGAGTGAGAACCCGCGTGAGTTGCAGCGCTTCTACGCCGAGACCGTCGAGCCGCTGGTCGCCTACGACGAGCAGTACGAGACAGACCTCGTGCGGACCCTGGAGACATTTCTCGACGCCGACGGCAACGTCGCAGGCACCGCCCAGCGCCTGTTCACCCACCGCCACACGATCTACTACCGCCTGGAGCGCGTCCGCGAGCTCTCCGGCCTGGACGTCAGCTCCAGCGACGGCCGCGAGAAGCTCAGCCTCGGCCTGAAGGCGATGCGCGTCCTCGGGATCGCCTCCGCGCGCGGCCCCGCCTCGGAGGCCGGCGCCGGCGGCGGGCGCGTCCCGCGCGGATCCGGACGGCGCTCCTAGCGGTTCGGGCGGCGCTCCCAGCGGTCCGCGCGGATCCGGGCGGCGTCCTAGCGGTGCAGGCGCGCGCCGAACTCGACCGTGTATGTCGCGCCCGGTTGTCCCGCGCTGAGCGCCGAGGGTGCCGCGGGGGCCGCACCGACGCCGACGTCGCGGAAGCCGGCCGTGAGCATGATGTGGCGGTGGGGCGGGGAGGCCATCCACGCGGCGACGATCGCGGCTGGAGTCGCCAGCGAGTTGGTGCCCCAGCCGATGTTCTGCGCCGTTGCCACACGGGTCGTGCGCTTGCGGTAGCGGGTCGCGACGATCCGCTGCAAGGGGGTCTGGCCAGAGCGGGTGTTGTCTCCGAAGTAGTTCCCTAACACCATTTCGCTGGATTGCCCGGCGGCAACGCCGTGCAGGCTGGGGTTGGGCCGCAGCGGACGCAGATGCGCGTCGCGGCGGACGTTGTCGATCAGGCAGACCGTCGCGGCGTCGACCGCGCGGAGATTGGAGTTGGTGGGGAACAGGCTGGCGTTGGGGCAGGCTGTTGCGAGCTGAGCCCGGGCGCTTGGGATTGGGCCGCCGAGCGCGAGCGCGGCGGTCGCGAGCAGGAGCGCCAGAGCGATACTGCCGCGACTAGCGCCGGTGGACCGGCGCGTCCTTGCGGAGTTGCTGAAGCCGTGCACGTGAGCGTCTCCTCTCCGTTGACTGCGGCGCGACGGTGCACGCATCCTTGCAAAAGCTCGCGATGAGAGCGTTGTGGCAGCGGGGTGGGAATTCGCTCTTTGAGACTCTTTGCGCTTCGGCGGCGCTTGTGAGACGATCGGAGTTCGATCGGAGTCTCCTTGGGGGGTCGTCCAATGGCAGGACATCAGGTTTTGGTCCTGAGAATCGGGGTTCGAATCCCTGCCCCCCAGTTGTTTCTTCCGAGAGCCCGCCGCGCGCGCACGCGTACGCGCGCCCGCGCGCGGCGGGGTCCAAATCGTTGATCCCCACGCACGCCCTTCACGGTGGACGCGTCGAGTGCGGCACGTCCGATCTACAGTTTGCGCGATGACATCGCCGATAGAGGCCGCAATGAGAGCCGCGGAAGTCGAGTTGGGGGGATGAGCGCGCCGACCGTCGTGATCCTCGCCGCCGGGCAGGGGACGCGGATGCGCTCTGACCTGCCGAAGGTCCTGCACGATCTTTGCGGGCTGCCGATGGGCGTGTGGCCGGTGCGCGCCGCGCTGGCGGCCGGCGCCGGCAGGGTGATCGTGGTGGACTCCCCGGCGCGGCCGCTTGCGGAGGTGCTGCCGGACGGCGTCGAGCTCGTTGTGCAGCCCGAGGCCAACGGGACCGGCGGGGCCGTGATCGCGGCGGCCGGCGCGCTGGACGAGGCGGCCCCGGTGGTGGTGCTGAGCGGCGACGTGCCGCTGGTCAGCGCGGAGGCGATCGCGGGGCTCGTGGAGGCGCACGAGCGTGGCGGGGCGGCCGCGACGATGGCGAGCACCGTGTTACAGAACCCGAGCGGGTACGGGCGCGTGGTGCGCGATGAGCGGGGCGCGGTGACGAAGGTCGTGGAGACCAAGGCCGCCGGCGACGCGACGGCGGCGGAGCTCGAGATCCACGAGGTCAACACCGGCGTGTACGTGTTCGACGGTGCCGCGCTGCTTGGCGCGCTGCCCCGGCTGAGCGCCGACAACGCGCAGGGTGAGCTGTATCTGCCGCAGGCGCTTGACGTGCTGCGCGCCGACGGGGCGATGATCGCAGCGCACGTCGTGGACGACGCCGCGCTGGTACTGGGTGTCAACGATCGGGTCGCGCTGGCGGAAGTGCGGGCGCTGGCGCAGCGCGCGATCCTCGAGCGGCACATGCGGGCAGGGGTCGGCGTCGTCGACCCCGCGAGCACGTGGATCGATGTCGACGTCGAGATCGGCCGCGACGCGCGCATCGAGCCCGGGACCTCGCTGCGCGGCGCGACTGTTGTGGGAGCCGGCGCGACGGTGGGCCCCCACACGACGGCGATCGACTCGCGGATCGGCGAGCGCGCCAGCGTGCGGGTGTCGTGGTTGCAGGAGGCGACCGTGCACGAGGGGGCGAGCGTGGGGCCGTTCGCGTACCTGCGCCCCGGCGCGGTGCTGCGCGAGGGGTCGAAGGTGGGCACGTTCGTGGAGGTCAAGAACTCCGACATCGGGCCCGGCGCGAAGATCCCCCACCTCTCCTACATAGGTGACGCCGACGTTGGTGAGGGGTCGAACCTCGGAGCGGGAACGCTGACGGCCAACTACGACGGCCGCGCCAAGCACCGCACAACAATTGGACGACGGGTGCGCGGCGGGGTGGACACCGCGTTTGTCGCGCCCGTGACCGTCGGCGACGACGCGTATACGGCGGCGGGGTCAGTGATTACCGAGGACGTGCCGCCGGGGGCGTTGGGTGTCGCACGCGCGCGCCAGCGAAACCGCGAGGGCTACTCCGAGCGGCGCGAGCGCAAGGCATGAGCGCGGGGGCGTGCCGCTGTGTCTACACTCCCGGTTGAGATGAGCAGCGCGATCGATACGCGCACGCAGCCTGCGGCGACCAGCCTGCCGATCGATTACAACAAGCGGCTGATGCTGTTTGCGGGGCGCGCGAACCCGCAGCTGGCGGTCGATATCGCGGGCAAGCTCGAGATGGATCTCGGCCCGGTAACGCTGAAGACGTTTTCCAACGGCGAGGTCTACTGCCGCTACGAGGAGTCGATCCGGGGAGCGGACGTGTTCATCGTGCAGTCGACCTGTGGCAACCGCAACACGGGCGTGACGGCGAACGACTCGTTGATGGAGCTGCTGTTCATGATCGACGCCGCCGTGGGCGCCTCGGCGCACCGCGTGATCGCTGTGACGCCGTGGTTCGGGTACTCCCGCCAGGACAAGAAGTCCTCGCCGCGCGAGCCAATCTCGGCGCGTCTGGTCGCGCGGATGCTAGAGGCCGCCGGGGCCGACCGGGTGCTGACGATGGACCTCCACGCCGGCCAGATCCAGGGGTTCTTCCAGAAACCGGTGGACCACATGACGGCGCTGTTCATGCTGACGCAGTACTTCGGCGACCTCGGGCTCTCCGACCTCGTGGTCGTCGCGCCGGACGCGGGTCGCGTGAAGCTGAACAAGAAATTCGCGTCGAAGATCGGTGCGGAGCTGGCGATCCTCGACAAGGAGCGCCCCGCGCATCAGGTCGCGGAGATCGGTTACGTGATCGGCGACGTCAGCGGCAAGACCGCCGTGATCGTGGACGACATGATCGACACCGCCGGCACGCTGGCCGCGGCGGCGCAGACGGTTTTAGAAGCCGGCGCGAAGAGCGTGTACGCGGCGGCGACGCACGGGGTCTTCTCAGGCGCCGCGTTTGAGAACCTCGCCGCGTCGGGCCTCAAGGAGATCGTCGTGACAGACACGATTCCGGTGCCCACCGAGCGCCCGGAGAACATCCGCGTGCTGCCGTGCGCGGAGCTGCTGACGGACTCGATCCGGCGGATCTTCACCGACGACTCCGTCAGCGAAGTGTTCGGCGGCGAGAACCAGCTGTTCTGAAACGGATCGTCGTGATTGCCGTGGGGGCAGTGCTGTTCCTCGTGATCAGCGCGGTCCTCGCACGGTTCTTCGCCGCGGAAAACGTCGAACGCGACCACGAGCTGATCCTCGTGCAGGCCGAGGCGAAGGGCGACGTGCCCGGAATGCTCGCGCAGCTGCCCGGCTGCTCCTCGCAGCCCGCGTGCCTGGTGACGGTACGCAACAACGCACAGCGCCTGCGGCGGCCGGGGACGGTGCAGATCCTCTCGACGCAGTCGAGCACCAACCACTCGCTGACGAGCTCGACTGGGCGGACTCGTGTGGCGTGGAAGGTGAGCGGACGCTTTCCGGTCGTGCAGTGCGTACGCGTGCGGCGCAGCGGGAACTTCCTGACTGGCATCTCGGTGTCGCTGCTCGCGATCGGGCCGCAGATCGCCGGGACGGCCGACTGTTGAGGCCGACTGTTAAAGAGCCGCGGACCGTCGAGCGTCGATCTCGGGGGGGATCGTTGGGTGTCGATTTGGGACCCCGCCGCGCGTGCGCGCGCACGCGCGGCGGGGTCGATCATCTACAGCCGCACCCGCGCTACCCCGGCGGTTGCTAAAGTCTCGACCCCTCGATGGCTGATTCGACGACCACCCAACTCTCCGTCTCGACCCGCGCGGCCTTAGGCTCGCGCGCTTCGCGCCGTCTGCGGCGCTCAGACCGCGTGCCCGGGATCCTGTACGGCGGGGACGGCGAGCCGCTGAGCTTCGACGTCGACGCACGCGAGCTGCGCCTGGCGCTTGCGCGAGCGGGGGCGGTTCTGGATCTGAGCGTCGACGGCGGGCAGGCGACGCCGGTCGTTCTCAAGGAGGCCCAGCGCCATCCGGTGCGCGGGGATACGGTCCACGTCGATCTGTTGCGTGTGCGCTTGGACCGGACGATCCACGCGGTGGTCGCGATCGAACTGACCGGCGTGGATGACGCGCCGGGCGTCAAGGAAGGCGGGGTCCTGGAGCAGCAGACGCGCGAGCTGAACGTCGAGGCGCTGCCGACGGCGATCCCGGAGTCGATCGTGCACGACGTCTCTCAGATGCAGATCGGAGAGACGTTGACGCTGGCCGCGGTGAGCGTGCCGGACGGCGTGAAACTGCTGGACGACATCGAGGAGACGGTGCTCGCAACGCTGTCCCCGCCGCGGTTGCAGAGCGAGGAGAGCACGGAGATCGAAGCGGAGACGGAGCTGGTGGGCGACGCGGACAAGGCCGCAGCCGGCGCCGAGGACGCATCCGGCGAGGGCTAGCCCTGCTGCGCTTCGGCGGTGGCGCGCCGATCGACTGGCTGATCGTCGGCCTGGGCAACCCCGGGCGGGAGTACGCGCAGACGCCGCACAACGTCGGCTTCATGGTCGCGCAGGAGCTCTCCGAGCGGTGGGAGCTGGGGCGCGCGAAGACGCGTTTTCGGGGACTGCTCAGCGAGGGTCGTGCGGGTGCGGCCGGTCCGCGGGTAGCGCTGCTGCTGCCGCAGACCTACATGAACGAGGCGGGCCGCTCGGTGGGCCCGGCGCGCGGTTCCTACAAGCTGGCGCTGGAGCGCGTGGTGGTCGTCCATGACGAGATCGATCTGCCATTTGGCGAGGTGCGTGCGCGGCTCGGCGGCGGCCTGGCGGGCCACAACGGCTTGAAGTCGCTCAAGCGCGAGCTGGGCGGGACGGACTTCTGGCGTGTACGCCTCGGTGTGGGCCGGCCGGACTCGACCGATCCCGAGATCGTCGCGGCGCACGTGCTGGGACGCTTCCGGCAGGGTCCGCAGGAAGTGCGGGATCTCGTGGAGCACGGGTGCGCTGAGGTCGAGCGACTGGTGCAGGGATGAGCTTGCGCGCGCTCCTGGGGTTCGTCGAGGACGACGCAGACGCGAGTCGGCTGGCGCGCGAGGGTGGGCGGGCGTTCGTCTCGGGGGCATTGCGCCCGTACACGATCGCGGGTCTCACAGACCTGGGGAGCGGCGGTCGAACACACCCGACGCTGGTGATCGTCGGCGACGATCGTGCGGCGCGCGACCTCGCGAACGACTTGCGCGCGTGGCTGGCGCCGCGGCGGGTGCGCTACTACCCATCGCGCGGCGTCGCCTACGAGTCCCACCTCGCTCCTCCGCCACATCTGGTGGGCCTGCGCGTGGCGGCGCTCGACGCGCTGCTGGCCGCCGATGGCGATGCCGAGCCGCCCGTCGTCGTGGTCTCGGCGGTGGCGCTGTCGGAGAAGGTTCCCGATCCGGCGCTGCGGCCGCGCTCCTTCACGCTGCGCCGCGGCGAGCTGCTCGATCTCGACGAGTGCGCGGCGGAGCTCGTCGCGGCGGGCTACGAGCGCGTCGACCAAGTCGAGGAGCGTGGTCAGTTCGCGGTGCGCGGCGGGATTCTCGACGTGTTTCCCGCGACTGAGGAGCGCGCGGTGCGCGTCGAGTTGTTTGACGTCGAGATCGAGTCGCTGCGGTGGTTCTCGACGTTCACGCAGCGCTCGCTGGGTGACGTCGAGGAGGTCGAGATCGCGCCGGCTGCGGAGCTCGCGGCCGAGCATCGCGAACTTGCGGAGATTGCCTCTTTGGAGGACGCCGAGCAGCGGCCGGACATCGCGGAGCTGCTGCCGGTCGAGCGCTTCGGGGCGCTGCTGGACCTGCTCGATGCGGAGACCGAGCTGCTGGTCGCCGCCGAGGAGGAGCTCGAGCCGGTGCTCGCGGAGCACTGGAGCGACGTGTGCGCGGCGTTCCACGACGACGACGCGCACCACCTCTATGTGAGCCCGCAGGAGCTCGGCGCGGTTCTCCAGGAGCGTGTGCGGATCTGGCTGTCCTCGCTCGCGGGCGACCAGGAGCTGCAGCTGCGCGCTCAGTCCGCCGACGTCGCCGCGCGCTCGCTGGCGGAGGCCGAGCCGCAGCTGGAAAAGCTCGTGCGCTCGGGCTACCGCACGGTCGTGACGTTCCCGCGCCGCGGCGAGGGGGAGCGCGCGGCCTACAACCTCGCGCGGCTGAAAGCGACGTGGTTGGAGGGTGAGGCCGACGCGGGCGCGGCGCCGCTCGAGGCCTCGTTGCGCTTCGCGGCGACGTCGCTGCGTGAAGGCTTCATCGCGCCACAGCTGAAGCTCGCGGTGTTCCCCGAGCACCGCCTGCTGCGCCGCCGGCGGGCCGAGCGCGGCGCCGGCATCGGTGAGGGTCCACGCCGGCGGGGGGCGCTGCGCTCGTTCACGGAGCTGCGCACCGGCGACATCGTGATCCATGAGGACCACGGCGTGGCGCGCTTCGCGGGCTTTGAGACACGCACCGTGGCGGACGTGACGCGCGACTACCTGTACCTGGAATACCAGGGCGACGATCGCGTGTACGTCCCGACGGAGCAGCTCGCGAAGATCTCGCGCTACGTCGGTGCCGGCGGCGAGCATCCGCCACTGTCAAAGCTCGGCGGGACGCGCTGGGAGACGATGAAGGCCCGGGCGCGCCGCGCGGCGCAGGAGCTCGCGGGTGAGCTGCTGAGCCTCTACGCCGAGCGCCGCCGCCGCGCGGGGCACGCGTTTGAGCCCGACTCCGACTGGGAGCGCGAATTCGAAGGTCGCTTCCCTTATACCGAGACGCCCGACCAGCGCGAAGCGATCGAGTTCGTGAAGGCCGACATGGAGTCGCCGCGGCCGATGGATCGCCTGATCTGCGGGGACGTCGGATACGGCAAGACCGAGGTCGCGCTGCGCGCGGCGTTCAAGGCGGCGACGCAGGGCAAGCAGGTGCTGATGCTTGCGCCCACAACGATCCTCGCCCAGCAGCACTACGGGACGTTCTCGGAGCGTCTCGCCGACTACCCCGTGACGATCGACCACGTCTCGCGCTTTCGCACCCCGGCCGAGCAGAAGGCGGCGATCGCGGGCTTTGCGGCGGGCGGCGTGGACATTCTGATCGGCACCCACCGCGTGCTCTCGCGCGACGTGCGCGCGAAGGACCTCGGCCTGTTGATCGTCGACGAGGAGCAGCGCTTCGGGGTCAAGCAGAAGGAGCTGCTGCGCCAGTTGAAGCTCAAGGTCGATGTGATCTCGATGTCGGCGACCCCGATCCCGCGGACGCTGCAGATGTCGCTGGCTGGCCTGCGCGACATCTCGGTGATCGAGACCCCTCCGGAGGGGCGGCGGCCGGTGAGGACCTACGTCGGGGAGTACGACGAGGAGCTCGTCAAGCGCGCGATCCTGCGCGAGCACGAGCGCGGCGGGCAGGCGTTCTTCCTGCACAACCGCGTCGAGTCGATCGAAGAGACCGCTGAGCGCCTGCGTGCGCTGTGCCCCGGGGTGCGCTTCGCGGTCGCCCACGGGCAGATGGGCGAGGGCGAGCTGGAGGCGGTGATGATGGACTACTTGCGCGGCGGCGCCGAGGTGTTGGTGTGCACGTCGATCATCGAGTCCGGCATCGACATCCCGCAAGCCAACACGCTGATCGTCGAGCACGCCGACGCGTTCGGCCTCTCCCAGCTCTACCAGATCCGCGGGCGCGTCGGGCGCAGCCGCGAGCGCGCCTACGCGTACCTGCTCTACGACTCCGCCGCCGCGCTGACCGCCGACGCCGCGCAGCGGCTGGCGGCGCTCTCGGACTACACCGAGCTGGGCTCGGGCTTCAAGATCGCGATGCGCGACCTCGAGATCCGCGGCGCCGGCAACCTACTCGGAGACGAGCAATCGGGACACGTCGCGGCGCTCGGCTTCGAGCTCTACATGCAGATGCTCGACGAGGCCGTCCGCGCGGCCGGGCCCGAGGAGGAGGGCGGCGAGGAGCTTCCCGAGCCGGTGCGGCTGGACGTGAAGGTCGACGCGTACGTGCCCGCGGACTACGTCCCCTACGAGCAGGCCAAGATCGAGATTCATCGCCGCGTCGCCTCAGCGCTCGAGGTCGCCGACGTCGAACGCCTGCGCGAGGAGCTCGAGGACCGCTTTGGCGCTGTGCCCGAACCGCTCGCGAATCTGCTGGCGTTGCAGCGCGCGCGGATCAAGCTCGGCCAGGCCGGTGCGCGGGCGGTGAGCTTGCGCGGTGAGCGCCTCGCGGTGACGCCGATCGAGCTGGACTCCGCGCGTGCGCGGCGCCTGCGCGAGCAGCTGCCCCAAGCGCTGTACGAGTCCGGGCGCTCGCAGGTCTCGGTGCGCGTGCCCCCAGAGGGGCCCGATCGCTTCCCGGCGGTTGTGCACGCCGCCGATGCGCTGCTCGCGGTCGTGCGCGAGGCCGCGTAAGAAGGCTTCTTTGGAAAGCCTTAATGAAGTCGTTAAGCACGACGTATGCGGTTTCGCTAGAGTGCCCGCGTTGTGTTGAAGCCGGTGAGATCAATTGCGGCGCTTGGCGCCGTTTTATTTTCGGCAGGATGCCTTGCCGCCTGTGGTGGCGGAGGGATCCCCGGGGATGCCGTCGTGCAGGTCAACGGCAAACCGATCTCCACGGCTACGTACAAGCATTGGATCGGCGTAGCCTCGGCCGCCGGTGCGGCGACGCTGCCGGGCCAGAAAGCGCCGAAGCCGGCGACCCCCGAACCGCCGGCGTTCACGGCGTGCATCGCGCATCTCAAAGAAACCGAACCAAAGCCGACCAAAGGTCAGAAGCCCAAGACCGAAGCGGCGCTCAAGACGCAGTGCGAACAGCAGTACAAAGCTCTGCAGCAGCAGGTTCTCGGTTTCTTGATCTCCTCGGACTGGGTGATCGGCGAGGGCGAAGAATTGGGCGTGAAGGTCTCCGACAAGGAAGTCATCAAGCACTTCAACCAGCTCAAGAAGCAGCAGTTCCCCAAGGAAGCTGAATTCCAGAAATTCCTTACGTCTACAGGCCAGAGCATCTCGGACCTGCTGCTGCGCGTGAAGCTCAGCATGCTCTCGACGAAGATCCAGGAAAAGATCACGAAGAGCAAGAAGACGGTCAGCGAAGCGGAAGTGTCGAAGTACTACAACGAACACAAGTCCCAGTACGGGCAGCCCGAACGGCGCGATCTGCGAGTCGTGCTCACGAAGGCCGAAGCCGACGCGAGCAAGGCCAAGAGCGAAATCGAATCCGGTAAGAGCTTCGCGATCGTCGCGAAGAGCAAATCGATCGATCCGACCAGCAAGAACACCGGCGGCGAACTACCGGGCGTGGTCAAGGGCGAGGAGCAAAAGGCCCTCAGCGAAGCGGTCTTCGCGGCCAAGCAGGGTGTGCTCAGCGGCCCCGTCAAGACGCCGTTCGGCTACTACGTCTTTGAAGTCAAGGCGATCCACGCGGCGACACAACAGGCGCTGGCGCAGGTGAAGTCGACGATCAAACAGCAGCTCGTCGCGCAGGGCCAGCAGGGAGCGCTCAGCAAGTTCGTCAAAGAATTCCAGAAAAAGTGGAAGGAACGCACGGAATGCCGTGCGGGCTATGTGGTGCAGGACTGCAAGGAGTCCAAGACGCCCAAGGCCACGACGACCGGCACGGCTGGCACGGCCGGTACGGCTGGCACGACCAGCACCAAATAGCCCAGCTCTCGGCGTGAGCCAGATCGACAGAGTTCACGCCCGTCAGATACTTGACAGTCGGGGAAATCCGACGGTCGAGGTCGAGGTCGCACTGCGATCGGGCGCGCACGGTCATGCGGCGGTGCCCTCCGGCGCTTCCACGGGCGAGTTCGAGGCGACTGAGCTGCGCGACGGCGGCGAGCGCTGGAACGGCAAGGGGGTCGAGCGCGCCGTCGCGGGCGTCACCGGCGAGATCGCCGCCGCGGTTCGCGGCCTGGACGCGTCCGATCAAGGGGGTCTCGACGGGGCGTTGATCGAGCTCGACGGGACGCCCAACAAGTCGCGGCTTGGCGCCAACGCGATCCTAGGGGTCTCGCTGGCGGCGGCGCACGCGCAGGCCGCGGAGGAGGGCCTGCCGCTGTGGCGCTACCTCGGCGGCGAGGCCGCGCGGGTGCTGCCGGTGCCGATGCTCAACGTGCTCAACGGGGGCGCCCACGCGGACAATAAGGTGGATTTCCAGGAGTTCATGATCGTGCCGTGCGGGGCGCAGAGCTTCTCGGAGTGCCTGAGGATGGGCGTTGAGGTGTTCCACGCGCTTAAGCGCACGCTGCACGAGCGCGGCCTGGCGACGGCTGTCGGCGACGAGGGCGGCTTCGCGCCCGACCTCGACTCCAACGAGGAGGCCCTTAAGATGCTGATCGCGGGCATCGAGGCCGCGGGCTACGAGCCGGGCGCCGATGTCGCGATCGCGCTCGACCCGGCCACCAGCGAGCTTTATAGAGACGGCGCGTATGTACTCGAGCACGAGGGCCGCACGCTGAGCGCGGCGGAGCTCGCCGACTACTGGTCACAGCTCGCCGCGAGCTATCCGATCGTGTCGATCGAGGACGGCATGGACGAGCAGGACTGGGAGGGCTGGAAGACGCTCACCGAGCGTGTCGGTGAGCGCGTGCAGCTCGTCGGCGACGATCTGTTCGTGACGAACACGGAGCGCCTGAGCCGTGGCATCGAGCTGGGCGTCGCGAACTCGATCCTGATCAAGGTCAACCAGATCGGCACTCTCTCCGAGACGCTCGCCGCGATCGCGATGGCGCGCGAGGCGGGCTACACAGCGGTCATGAGCCATCGCTCCGGTGAGACCGAGGACGTCACGATCGCCGATCTGGCCGTCGCGACAGGCTGCGGGCAGATCAAGACCGGCGCCCCCTCGCGTTCGGACCGCGTCGCGAAGTACAACCAGCTGCTGCGCATCGAGGAGCAGCTCGGCGCCGACGCGGAGTTCCCGGGTCGCGCCGCATTTCGCCGCTGAGTCGCGGTGCAGTAGGAAATTCAACGCAGGAGCTGCGAGCCGCAGCGCGAATGCCAGAGCATGGCGTCCGCTGCCTCGGTCCGTTCGACGCGCTCGACGAGCTCGCCCGCGCGCGTGCGCTGGGACCGGCTCGCGCGAGTTGCGCTGCTGTGCGTGCTGGGGGCGCTCCTGTACCTGTATGCGAGCGCCGGGATCTCGCTGCTTTCAACGTGGAAACAGGCGCGGGGTGACAGCGCGCAGGTCGCGGCGCTCGAACGCGAGCACGCGGCGCTCGAGGCCCAGCACGCGGCGCTGAGGAGCCCCGGGATGCTCGTCCCGGAGGCTCACAAGCTCGGCATGGTGCGCCCTGGTGAGCAGTCCTACGTGATCAGCGGCCTGCCCTCCAACTGACGCGGTCGCGTCGCTGCTAGCCTCGCCTCGGTGGCAGGCTTCGAGAACGCGATCTATCAGTGGCAGCAGGGCGAGCGCCGTCTTGGGCGGGCCGCGCCGGAGCGCATCGTGCTGCTGGAGCGCGTAACCGGCGCGCTGGTAGCCGAGTTGCGCAGGCGTCTCGGCGGGCGCTTCAACTCCGAGGAGCTCGTCGAGCTCTACGGCCGTGGCACCTCGTGGTGCCTGCAGGAGGCGATGGCTGTTGCCCCTGACGATCCCTGGGCATGGGACTCGGCTGTGGTCGTCGACGCAGCCTTTGGGCGCTACCTGCGGGAGGCCGCGGACTACGCCGGCGGCAAGCGCGTCGCGGCTGAGACCTGAGGGCTGACCGCCGCGGTAGTTGCCGGAGCGCGCCGCCGCGCGAGCGACGGGCTAGTCGTCGGTGCCGGCGCGGCGGATCACGATCTGATCCTCCTCGACTACGACCTCGACCGGACGATGGCCGGCCCAGTGCTCGGCGTAGATCGGGTTGTCCTGGATCGCGGGGTCGAGCCACAGGCCGTAGCCCTCCTCGCCGTGATCGAACGTGCCTTCCAGCGGTCCCGTGCTGCGCGCCGTCGAGCGCCGGCCGCGGCCACCGCGACGACCGCGGCGCCGTGCGGGGCGCTCCTCCTCGTCCTCGTCATCCTCGCCGCTGGCGGCGCGTTCGGCCTTCGCGCGCTCCTCTTCGGCTCGCGCGCGCTCGGCCTCCAGGGCGGCTGCCTCTAGCTCGGCGGCGATCAAGGCGTCGTCCTCGGCGCGCAGGTCGATCTCCTCGGCGTAATCGGGAGCGGCGCTGTTCTCTCCCGGCTCCTCGCCGCCGGCGAGGTCGTTCTGGCGCTTGAATTGCTCGATTTCCTGCACCGTGACCTCAAGCTGATGCGCCACCCAGGCGTCAGTGCGACCCTGGCGCACCCACGCGCGGATCTGGTTCAGTTGAGGACGCAGGGATTTCCGAGCCATCGACGGTCCGGGAGACTAGCGCATCGCCGTCGGGGTCGCGCGATCGTCACGACTCACATGGCTGCGCGGCAGAATCCCCGGTCGGGCGGCGTTGTCTATATATGGGAGAGCCTTCCAGCTCGTCGGGCTGCGCAAGGGGCGGCCGCCGGGCGAGTCGCTCGGCGCGGCCGGCCGTGTCGCGTGTGGGGGGCGGGGTGGGCCGTTCGTCTTGGCAGGCGGGAGCTGTGCGCCGCTCGCAGGACTATGCTGCGTGGACCGACAAGGGGGGCTTGCAGACGTTGGTCTGCCGCCGAAAGGTAAGGTGCATCGCATGCTGGTCCTGACGCGCAAGTCGAATCAGAGCATCATGATCGGAGATGACGTCGAGGTCTCCGTGCTCTCGGTAGTCGGCGAGAAGGTGCGCATCGGGATCCAGGCGCCCGCTGACGTGCCGGTCTTCCGTACCGAGATCTACATCGAGATCCAGCGCCAGCAGGGCGAGGGCCGGCCCACCGAGGAGGTCCGCTCGGAGGTAGACGAGGCCATCAAGGACCTCGGCGAGAGCTAGGCGCGACGCGGTCAGCCCAGCAGCAGGTAGATCGTGCGGAACATCACGATCGTTACGACCACTGCGGTCATGACGAGCGCGAACACGAGCATCGCGAAGCGCATCGAACCGCGCTTGTTGCGGCGCTCCACGTGACGCTTGCGGGCGCGCAGCTCCGCTGTGCGCCGCAGTGAGTCACGGCGGCGACGATCCAGGGAGACCTCCTCGGCGAAGGCCTCCTCGATCTCCGCCACGCTCTGGCGCATGCGCATCGCGGACATGCCTCAGAGCCTAGCGCGGTGCGACTGGCGCCTTCCCCTCGGCGCGCTCGTAGACCTCGACGAAGCGCTTGTAGTTCTCAGCGATTCGACGCGCTCCGACGATCCGTTCGATCTTGCCATCGACGTACTCTTTGAGCGGGTCCCACCAGATCGAGCGCCCGATCGCGAAACCTACGAAACCATCGACCGGGGCGGCCTGGCTGAGCCAGTGGTCGACCTTGGCGTCGTTGGCGCCGCGGCCGAGGACGACACAGACTACGCCGTGGCGGCCGCCGCTGCGGGCTTGGGCGACGAGCATCTCGCAATCCGCGCGCTCGTCGACGCCCTCGATCTTCCACAGGTCGACCTCGATGCCGGCGTCTTGGATCTCGGCGATCGTGCGGCGCATCAGCTCGGGGCGCAGCTCGGCGTCATAGCGGTCGCCGTCGTCGCCCACCGCTTGTAGCTGGGCGGGCTCGGCGGGCACGAGCAGCTCGAATAGGAACTTGCGATCGCGCTCGTGTAGCCAGTCCGAGAGGCGCTTCAGCTTGGCGAGCTGATCGCGGTTGCCCTCGGCGTCGCCGTCGGGGTTGTAGCGGACGAGGACCTTCGTGAAATCGGGGTCAAAGCGCTCGATGTGCGCTCCGAAGTCATCGCCGTATTGGAAGTCGAACATGTTCTGTCCCGAGCGCTCGGCGGGCATCGCCAACCGCAAGCCCTTCGCGCGTGCCTCCTCGGGAACGGTCGAGCCGAACTGCTCATCGACGAGCACCCCCGTCACCGACGGATCGGCGCCGTCGGCGACGGCGTGCAGCATGCCCTCGAAGATCAGGTGCTTGGCGTCGGCGATCATCGCGGTCTGCTCAGGATCGGGGTCGCCCTCGATGCCGAAGAACTTCTTTTGGAAGGAGCCGCGATGGTCGAACGCGAGAATGTAGAGCTTCTTGTCATAGCCGAGTCCCATGGCCTGGACTCTATCGCGCGCGGCTGCAGCGGCGCATTGCACAAAGCCGCGGCGCGGAGCCGTGGCGGGCCTAGAATGGATCGGCGATGTCTTCGGGTGCCGATTTGTTTGTGGTCTGTAAGCAGTGTGGATCCGAGGTCAGCCCCTACATCACCGAGTGCCCGTACTGCGGCAGCCGTCTGCGGCGGCGCGCGCCGAAGTTGCCGCGTGATCGCGAGTCGCGCCTGGTTCCCCACCACCGGTCGCGGATCCCCGTGCCCGTGCTCGGCCGGCTGCGCCGGGGAGAGATCGCGGGTGTGCGCGGCGAGGCTCCGCCGTACGCCACGATCGCGCTCATCGCGGCTTCGTGCGTAGCGTGGGTGCTGACCAACGGCGGCTTCTTGGGATTGGAGAAACTGCTGCTGTTTGGGCCGCTGCGGGGGGAATGGTGGAAGCTCTTCAGTACCCAGTTCGCGTATCCCAGTGGCGGTTACGCCGGCGTGTACGCGTTCTCCGTGCTCCTCGCGGTTGGGATCTTCGGGTGGCTGCTGGAGCGTCGCCACGGCCCGGCGGCGGTGCTCGTGGTGTTCTTCGGCGCCGGGGCGACTGGTGCGCTGGCGGCGCTTGCGGCCTACCCGCTGCCTGTAGTCAGCGGCGCCAACGCCGGCGCCCTCGCTCTGCTGGCCGCGTGGTCCGTGCCCGACCTGACGGCGCTGCGCACACAGACCTACTACGACGGCGACCTGCTCGGCGCCGCCGCGATCGCGGCGGTTCTGCTGGCGATGCCCTTCGCGCGCCCTGAAGTGAGCTGGGTGGCCGGAGTGACTGGGGCGCTCGTCGGGCTAATCCTCGGGTTGGGTCTCAGCCGCATGCGAGTCGACTGAGCGTTGCCCGAGCGACGCCCCTACACCGCCGCGGAGGTCGACGCCGCGATCGAGGTCCTCGGGGATCCTGAGCGGCTGCGCCACGCCCAAGAGGTGGTCACGCACGCCGCGCCCGCCTTGCAGCATGTGCTCGCGCAGGCGCTGCACGAGGGCGGCTGGTTCGGGCCCGCCCACGACGGCGAGATCGCTCGCGCGGCCGCGGAGCCCGACGCGCAGGAGCGCGCACGAGCTGTCGCGACGCTCGTCGCTGAGCAGACGAGGCTCGGCATGTTCGTCGGCGTAGCCGTAGGCTTCGAGCTTGCGCACGAGCTGACAAGTCAGAGAGACCAGGAGGACAGTGAATGAGCATCGAGATCCGTTTCCTCGGCCACGCCGCGTTCGAACTCAAAGACGGCGCGACGTCGGTGCTCGTCGATCCGTTCCTCACAGGGAATCCGAAGGCCGCCGTAGCGGCGGATGAGCTGAACCCGAACACGATCCTGTTGACCCACGGGCACGCCGACCACATCGGCGACACCGTCGCGATCGCCAAGCGCACCGGCGCTGAGGTCGTCGCGATCGTCGAGCTCGCCGGCGAGCTCACCGCGGATGGAGTGCAGAATGTTCATGACCCCAACCTCGGCGGGACGGTGCAGCTCGACTGGGGCTGGGTGCGGCTCGTCCCGGCGTGGCACACCTCGACGACCCCGAAAGGCACCGTCAACACCCCCGCCGGCCTCGTCATCGGCTTCGGCGGCAAGGTCATCTACCACCTCGGCGACACCTCGCTTTTCTCCGACCTGCGGCTCCCCGGAAAGCGCGATCAGATCGACGTCGCTTTGATGTGCATCGGCGGCCACTACACGATGGATCGCCACGACGCCGTCGAGGCCGCGCGGCTGGTCGGCGCGACCCAGGTGATCCCGTGCCACTACAACACGTTCCCCCCAATCCAGACCGACGCGCAGGCGTTCAAGGCGGATGTCGAAGCCGCGGGTGCCGGGCAGGTTGTCGTGTTGGAGCCCGGAGAGCGCCACACGCCATGACTGCGCCGGTGACACGATGACTATGACCCACGCCGTCGTCCTGATCGAGGCCGAACGCGACGCGCTTTCCTCGCTGGGGGGCGCGCTCGCGGATATCGAAGGGGTCGCCGAGGCGTACTCGGTTACCGGGGAGTGGGATTTCGTGGCGATCGTGCGCGTCCCCGACCACGAGCAGCTCGCGGATGTCGTGACCGGGCAGATCACCGCGCTGCCCGGGGTCGCGCGTACACAGACGCTGGTGGCTTTTCAGGCCTATTCGCGCCATGATCTGGAGGCGTTGTTCTCGGTTGGGGAGTGAGCTCGGCCGCTGGCTGGGCAGCCAGCGATGGTGTAGGCTGAGCGCGTGGCCGACGGCGGCACACAGTTGGAGGGCACCGCGCGCCTGACCGAGCGCGAGGACTTTCGCGAGACCAGCGACCCCGCGCTCTCGGAGTCCGCCGATCGTGGGCAGATGGAGCTGCTGGACTACCGCCAGCTCTACTCGCTGTGGGAGCGCCAGCAGTGGGCGGTCCAGGACCTCGACTTCACGCAGGATCGCATCGACTGGCACGAGCGCATCGATGCGGATGAGCGCTACGCGCGGATGTACGGGCTGAGTTCGTTCTTCGTCGGTGAGCAGCGCGTGGCGGCGGAGCTCGGCCCGATGATGCGCGCGTGCCCCGACGAGGACATGCGCATCTTCCTGTGTACACAGATTGCCGACGAGGCGCGCCACGTGGCGTTCTTCGACCGCTTCTATTCAGAGGTCGGCGTGCTGCAGGCTGACGACCTTCAGGGTCGCTTGGCGGAGACCAGTGAGCATCTCAACAGCGATTTCGGCGTGCTCTTCGACGAGCTGCTGCGCCGCCGCGTGGACCGTCTCGCGCAGGAGCCCCAGGACACCGAGGCGCTTGTCGAGGCGATCACGATCTACCACATGGTGATCGAGGGCATGCTGGCTTTGACGGGCCAGCACTTCATCATCTCCTACAACGAAGACGTCGGAACGCTGCCGGCGTTCGTTGAAGGTTTCACGAACGTCGCGCGCGACGAGCACCGCCACGTCGCATTCGGGGCGCGCTTTCTGCGCGACATGGCGAGCGAGGACGAGCGCTACCGGCAGGCGATCGCGCGCACGCTTGGCGAGGTGGGACCCGTCGCGCAGGGCGTGCTGCGGCCGAAGTGGATGGACGAGTCCGAAGAGGACGTAGAGATGTTCGGCGCGCGGGTCAGCGACGCCCGCGAGTTTGCCGCGCGCGCGTTGGAGCGGCGCTTGAAGGTCATCGGGCTCGCCTGAGTGCCAGCGATTCCCCTGCAGAGGCAGTACGGCCCGACGCTGGGCGAGCTGCTGGCGCCGCGTTGGCGGCGCGTCCCGCGAACTGGACGCGCGCTCGCGATCATCGCGGGCGTCGTGCTCGCGGTGGCGCTGGCCGGGGCGGTGGCCACGCTCCGGCATCCGCGCTTCGCCCACGGGGGGCCGGTGTCGTTCAGCTTTGCCTATCCCGGCCTGTATCGAGCGTCGCCGCCCACCGGCGCCGACGCGCTGGTGCGCCGCACAAAGGATGGTCGCGTGGAGGACTCGTTTGCGGTCGCGCCGCTCACACTTGCTTCCTATCGCGGGGAGCCCAGTGGGGCGCTTGCGCTCTATGCCGCCGGCGACATCCGCCGGCTTGCCGCGGTGTACCCCGGTTTCAAGCTGCGCGGCGAGGGCTGGACGCAGTTGAACTCGATCTCGCCGTACGCGGTCTACAACGTCTTTTTCCGCGCCCGCATCGAAGGGCGGGAGATGTACGGTCGCGACGTCCTGCTGCTGCCTGAACGCGCGGGTGCGCGGAGGGGGCTGGCGATCTCAATGCTCACCGCTGTGGGCGCGAACAAGCAGGTCGACTCACCGCTGCTGGTCGGCGCGAAGGGCGCGCTGGCGGCGCCGCTTGGCTCCTTCCAGCTTGGTTGAGCGGTCTACGGCGCGGCTGTGCCGCCGGCGACTGGTTCGGGCGCCGGCGGTTCAGCTGGTTCGGGGGCGCCACCGGCTTCGTCTTCGGTACTCGCCGGTTCGGGTTCTTCGGTCTCCGGGGCCGGAGCGGCGACTTCGGGAGTCGTTTCGGGGGGAAGCGGGACGCTGGCGGTCGTCGTTGTCGTCACCGGAGGCGTCGCCGGCTCAGTGGGGGTTGTTGTCGACTGGGCGCCCGGTGTGGAGAGCTGGGTGGTCTCGGTCGTGACCTCGATCACCGGAGCCGACGTGCCGGTGTCGGGTTTGGCGCTCTCGACGGGCTTGATCGGCGTCCCGTCTGCGATCGGCGCCGCGTGGGCCCGCGTCGCGGCGAGCTCCGTCGCTGTCACGGGGCGCGGCTTGTGCGGCGGGCCGGGATGGTGCGCGCGGTGAATGGCAGCGGTGCTCGCAAGTGCGGGTGTGCCGGTCGTGACGGGCTGAGGCGAGGAGTGAACGACCAGGGGCACCGAGGCCGAGCTGGTCGAGTAGACCGCTGTGCTTGCCGGGTGCTTGCGGTGGTGGACGGGTCGGCTGGTGTGGTCGGCCTCGACGGCGCCCGCGGTGACGAGGGCGGCGGCAGCGAGCGTCGCGGCGGCCTTCGTGGCGATCGCGCCGGCGCCCGCGGAAATCAGTCCGCCGGCGGCGCCCGCCCCGCCGGCGCCTGCGGCGCCCACGGCGACGCCCGCCCCCGCTGTCGCACCGGCGCCGGCGGTACCCGCGCCTGCGCCCGCTACGTGTCCCGCGCCGGCGGAGGCGCCGAGCTTGGTGAGGATGAAGCGTTTGAGCAGCAACAGCGGCGCGACGGGCAAGAAGACGGCCGCGAGCGTCTTGTTGTTGTCCTTGAGGTGGCTGCGGAAGGCGCGACAGCGTTCGCAGTCGCGCAGATGCCGGCGCGCGGGTGGGGAGATCTTGACGAGTCCCTCCGCGACTTCGCCGAGCTCGCAGCGGACTTCCTCGCAGGTGAGCTTGCGCGCCTCCGCGGCCTCGGCGAGCGAGATGCGGGCACGCACGAGCAGCGACTTGACCGATGGGATTGTGGTCTCCATCGCGTGCGCGATCTGGTCGTAGGAGAGGGCGTCGATCTCACGCAGCAACAGCGCGGTGCGCTGGGTCTCGGGGAGCTGGCGCACGTCACCCATGAGCTGGCGGAAGCTCTCGCGGCGCATGACCTGGTCGCCGGTCGATAAGCCGTGGTCGGCGAAGTGGGTGTCCATCGAGTCGACCCCGATTGCGGAGGCGCGTCGCAGGTGGTTCAGAGAGCGGTTGCGCGCGATGCGATAGAGCCACGGGCGCACATTGATTGCCCGCTCATCTGCGAGGACCGCGTTGAAGGCCGCGGCGAAGACCTCTTGTAGGACGTCCTCGGCGTCCTCGCGCGAACCCAGCATGTGCCGGCAAAACGACAGCAGGCGCGATTGGTAGCGGGAGAAGAGGACCTCGAAGGCGGCGTGCTGGCCGCGGCGCGTGAGCGTGATGAGGCGCTCGTCGGACTGCAGCTTGAGCAGCGGAGAGGGGCCGCGCAGAGCGCTGGCGGGAGCGGTGGTTTTTAGAGCGGAGACCTCCACGGTGGTCCAATCGCGGCTTGCCTGGGGCTTCTCTACCCCTAATGACACCGCGCCATTCGATTAGTTGCGGGCGGCTCGGTGAGCGGCAACAGGGTTGCATCCAGGATAGGACGGGCGCCATAACGCGGGGTAAACGGCCCTGTATAGACTGAGCGCTTCGAGCCCGGGTGGCGGAACTGGTATACGCGGCCGACTTAAAATCGGTAGCCCTGAAGGGTCTTGTGGGTTCGAGTCCCACCCCGGGCATGCCCGTGGCGCACCGCGGGGAGGTAGAGTCGCGGAGGATGACCGACGGCGCGTCTTCATCGACCGAACTGCAACCGCAGACGTTTCACGGGGGGCGTTTGCTTGCGCGACGCCTGCGCGCGCACGGCGTGAGCCGGCTGTTCACGCTCTCCGGGGGCCACCTGTTCTCGGTCTATGACGGCTGTCGCGCCGAGGGCATCGAGATCGTCGACGTGCGCCACGAGCAGACCGCGACGTTTGCCGCGGAGGGCTGGGCGAAGGTGACGCGCGAGGTCGGGGTGTGCGCGCTGACGGCGGGCCCCGGGGTCACGAATGGGATGAGCGCGATCGCGAGCGCGCAGGCCAACCATTCGCCGATTGTCGTACTCGGCGGGCGCGCCCCGGCGGGGCGCTGGGGTCAGGGGTCGCTGCAGGAGATCGATCACGTGCCGTTTGTCGCTCCACTGACGAAGCTCGCGCGAACCGCGCAGAGCGCGGCGGAGATCCCTGGCCTCGTGGATGCGGCGCTCGCCGCGGCGCAAGCTCCGCACGGGGGCCCGACGTTCGTGGACCTCCCGCTCGACTACGTCTTCATGGAGGCCGCCGAGGTTGCCGCGGCCGCCGCGGATGCCGAGGACGGCGGATCGGAGGGCGACTCGGTGGGGTCGGCCGCAAATCGGGCTTCGGCCAGGGGGGCGAATGGCGAGGCGATTGAGTTGGCGGCGCAACTGCTTGCCGATGCGCGGCGCCCGGTGATCATGGCGGGCACCGATCTCTACTGGGGCCACGGTGAGGACGCGCTGCGGGAGCTGGCGCAAAGCCTGCGCATTCCAGTCTTTCTGAACGGACTCGCGCGTGGCTGCGTCGCGGCGGATCACGAACTGTTCTTCTCGCGCACGCGCGGACAAGCGCTGCGCGAAGCTGATGTGGCGCTGGTTGTGGGCGTGCCGATGGACTTCCGCCTGGGTTTCGGAGGGGCCTTCGGTGAGGAGACGCGGATCGTAGCGATCGATGTCGCGCCGCCCGTGCGGGCACATCCGCGGGAGGTCGCGGCGGAGCTCTACGGTGCTCTCGGTGGGACGCTGGGCGGGCTTGAAGCGCTCGCGGGTGCGCCGCGTGCGGGGGACGTGACCGAGCAACGCGTGGAGTGGGTGCAGCGGCTACGGGCGGCAGAGATCGAGCGCCGCGAAGTGGAGCGCGCGGAGCTAGAGGACGAGCGTGCTCCGCTGCATCCAATGCGGTTGTACGCCGAGCTCGGGCGAGTGCTCGATCGCGACGCGATCGTGATCGGGGACGGCGGCGACTTTGTTTCCTACGCGGGCCGGATGATCGACAGTTTCGAGCCCGGGTGCTGGCTTGACCCAGGGCCGTTCGGGTGCCTGGGCACCGGACCTGGCTACGCGCTAGCGGCGAAGTTGGCGCGCCCCGAGCGCCAGGTCGTGTTGCTGCTCGGCGACGGCGCGTTTGGGTTTGCGGGGATGGAGTTCGACACGCTCGCGCGCCACGGCGTGAGCGTGGTGGGAGTGATGGGTAACAATGGTATTTGGGGGCTGGAGAAGCACCCGATGGAGTTTCTCTACGGCTACTCCGTGGCGGCGGATCTGCGGCAGGGTACGCGCTATGACACGGTCGTCGAGGCGCTCGGGGGCAGGGGTGAGCTGGTGGAGCGCCCCGAGCAGCTGCGGGGCGCGCTGGAGCGCGCGCTTGAAGGTGAGGGGCCGGCGCTTGTGAATGTGCTCACGGATCCCACCGTGGCGTATCCGCGCAAGTCCAACCTCGCGTAGACAGAGCAGACGCGACTTCAAGCCTCAGGCGAGGCACTCGGAGGCGCGGTGCCCGCAGGCGAATCGCGCGCGAGCAGGTGCACAGTCGCGCCGCAAAAAAAGAGGAGGCCGCCCGGCAGGGGCGGCCTCCTCAGGTCGGCCTCGAGGGACAGGCAGGGGTACGTACCTCAAAGGCCTTGGGGGTAGGGTGACCTGGGCGGCGGGAGTGTCGATTGCTCGACATGTTCGCCCAGATCTATGGACCGGCTGAGGCGCGTAGACACTAGGCCTTACACTGCCTCTCAACCACTGTATCGCATATCGGAATACACCGCAACCCCGACGAGCGGAAAATTTCAGACAGAGCGCAGGTCTGGGGACTCGTTTTAGCCGAGTCTGGCGAGTCGCAGGACGCCGCCGCGGAGGATGTCGTGCTCGGAGACCTCGACGCCGTCGAGTTCGAACGCGCGCATCGCCTCGGACAGCAGGATCATGCCGGCGACGATCGTGGGCGCGCGGTCGGGGTGCAGTCCGACGACCCGGCGGCGCTGCGCTTCGCTCATGTCGGCGAGGCGCGCGAGCAGCAGCTCGACGGTGGCGAGCATCAGGGGGTAGCGATGGACGCGCGCGGGGTCGTAGGGGTCTAGCTCCTGGTCGATCGCGGCCGCCGAGGTCGCGGTGCCAGCGACGGCGACGGCGCTCGTCACAGGCGTGCGCTCCTTTGGTGGAAGGCCGTCGAGGAAGATCGCGCGGGCGTCGCGCGCGAGGCTCTGCAGCTCGGCGGGGGCCGGCGGATCGCTGTGGATGTGGCGTTCGCTCATGCGGACGACCCCCGCCTGCAGCGAGACGTGAAAGCCCGTGGTGTGGTCGTGGCCGACGACGAACTCCGTCGAACCGCCGCCGATGTCGATGACGACGGTTGGCTCGATATCGGGCTCACGGTCGCTCATCGCGCCGAGAAACGTGAGCTGGGCCTCTTCGTCGCCGGAGAGCGTGCGCGCGTCGAGCGCGTAGTCGCGCCGCACGCTCTCCGTGAAGTCGGCGCCGTTGGACGCGTCGCGCACCGCGGAGGTGAGGACGGCGAGGTTGGCCTCGCACTCGTGGCGGTCGATTAGATCGCGGTAGTCGGCGAGGACCGCACAGGTGCGCTGAATGGCCTCATGGGAAAGCTCCCCGCCGGAGTCCACGCCGGCGCCGAGACGGGTCACACGCGACTGGCGAAGTAGGTCCGTGACGGCTCCCGAGGAGCGGTCGACGTCGGCGATCAGCAGACGTGTGGAGTTAGTCCCGATGTCGACAACCGCGACGCGCATCGGCGGGCATGCTAAATGGGACGCGCCCCGGGCGGCGGCTGGGCGGCGTTTGTCGTTTGCTAGACTCGTTTGTCCGCCGCGGGGTGGAGCAGTCTGGTAGCTCGTCGGGCTCATAACCCGAAGGTCGCGGGTTCGAATCCCGCCCCCGCTATGCCATAGACCCGCGACCGCTCCCCGGAGCGGTCGCTTTCGTTGTCGCTGAGGTCGGGCAGCAACTTAGGCGTGATCGTCGCGGAGAGCGCAAGCGTTTGGTGCGGCTTGTCGTAGACGATCCTTACGTCGAATGCTTGGAAGTCTCTGCGAGTTCTGCTTCTGTCGCGGCTTTGATCGTCTGCCGAAGGTCCGGCATCGAATCGAGCATCGCAAGGATTTCGTCGGGATCGTGTCCGGCCGGACGCTTGTCCTTGAGTGCTTCCATCGCATCTGTAACGGCTGACTTGCGCGTGCTCAGCTCAACAATGCGCTGCTCGGCGAGTGCGACGACGGGATGCGTTGGGTCGTTGTGCTCCTCAAGACGGAGAGTCTGCGCCCGAAGGGAGCGATCGATCTTTTGCTGCTCAGCCTCTAGTCGCTCCAGCTCGGCGCTGTACTCCTGCCAACTTGAATCAGTCGCTTCGGCAAGCTCGTCGCGGAGCAAGCGAAGGGGATCCTGGCCGAACACGCGCCGGTCGAGGATAGGGTCGAGGACTCGTTCCTCCTTCATCCCGTGAACCTCCGGGTGGTCGGCTGCCAACACCGCTGAGGCGCTTCGGCGGCGGGCGTATTGGCACCGATACCAGTTCGAGCCGTTCTGATGCGAGCCTTCCGTGTGGTGCCCGCACATTCCGCAGCGGACCCGTCCACGGAGCGGGTAGAGCCTGCTGTCTTGACGCTTTGTGCGGATATGCTTGCCGCGCGTGACTCGCAAGATCATCGGGACCCTCGTGCTGCTGTTCGTTCTGAGCGCCTCGCCCGCGCTGGCGTCGACGCACACCTGGACAGGCGCGGTCAATCAGAACTGGTCGGTCGCCGGCAACTGGACCGGCGGCGTGCCGGTGACCGGCGAGTCGGGCGGCACGGTTGTGAGTTTCCCGGCCGGGAGCACGTCGACGATGGACATCAGCGGGCTCGTCGTCGATCAGATCGACTTCACCGGCAGCGGCAGCACGATCAGTGGCAGCACGCCGCTCGGCATCGACGGCGCCCAGTTCACCACGGACATCAACGATGCGAACGGCGGCAATGCGATCACGGAGCCGCTCGCGCTGTCCGGAGCCACGTCCGTGCAGGCAAGCGTGGGTGCGGGCCAGCTCACGATCACGGGTGTGATCAGCGGATCGCCAGGGCTGACCAAGACCGGTACCGGCACGCTGTCTTTGAACACGTCGACCAATACCTACGCAGGTGTCACGGACGTGCAGGAAGGCGTGCTCGGGATCAAGGCGACCGGCACATTCGCGATCCCCGGGGCGCTCATCATCGGCACCGGAGCCGGGGCCGCCGGGAGCGCAACCGTGCGTGATGTCACCTTCGGGAACAACATTTCCGAAACGTCGAACGTGACGGTCAACGCTGACGGCGTCTTGGATGTCTCCACCGGGTCCGTCGCCGAGCACGTAGGAGGGCTGACCGTCAATGGCGGCTCGGTGACGCTCGGCGCAGTCACGCTGACGCTGAACGGTCCGCTGGCGATGACCGGGGGCACCATCTCCGCCACCACCGGGTTGCTCAACCTCGGGGGTGATGTGACGGCGACATCGTCCGCTGCCGGGCCCGCGACGATCGGCGCACGGGTCGCGCTCGACGGCCCGCGTACGTTCACTGTGACTCAGGGTGTGCAGACGCCCGATCTCGCCATCTCGAACGTCATCAGCGACGGGACACCCGCCTCGGCATCGCTGAGCAAGGCCGGGACCGGGACGCTGGCGCTCAGCGGACTGACCAGCAACACCTACACCGGCGGCACGACCGTGCAGGTGGGCATCGTCACGCTTAACCAGGCGACCGGTGTGTCCATCCCGGGCGCCGTCACGATCGGCACCGGTGCCGGTGCGCCCGGCAGCGCGGCGCTGCGCGAGCTGCAGTCCTCTGACCTCCCCACCACCGCGAACGTGACCGTCAATTCCGACGGTGTATTCGACCTCAACGGTCATGTCGACGCGATCACGGGGCTGACCGTCAACGGCGGCTCGGTACTGCTGGGGGCGGTGGGAAGCCAGCTCTCGATCCCGCCGACCGGGAGCGTCACGATGACCGGCGGTACGATCGCCGGGCCGGGGGGAAATCTCCTTCTGCAGAACGGCGGGCTCACCGCCAGCTCCGACGCGCATGGGGCGGCCACGATCTCGGCCCCGACTGTCCTGGGCGGAACCGCAACCGGCGACTTCAACCCGACGTTCACCGTGACCCCGGGCACCGCACCGGAGTTGGTCCTGAGCGGCGCGGTCTCCGAGGCCAACGGCGTGCACGGGCTGATTAAGGCCGGCGCCGGGACGCTGCAGTCAACCGGTGCCGACACCTACAGCGGGACCACCGCGATCACCGCGGGCACCTTCGTCGCCGACGGCCAGGTGCCGGGACCGGTCGCCGTCGCGCCGACGTCGACGCTGACCGGCAAGGGCGTCCTCGGTACCGTGACGGTTGCGGGCACGCTGATCCCGCAGGTCGGACTACGAACCGGGCCACTCTCCTTCAGCGCGGGGGGCAGTCTCAACTTCGCCGTTCCCTCGACGGACCCGTCTACCACGCCGACGGTCACCAGCAGCGGACCCGTCGCGATCGATCCCGCGGCCGTGCTTACGCTCACCGCCGCCTCGGGGCTCACCGTTCCGGGCGGTGCCATCTTCCCGGTCATCACGAATACCGGCACAGCCGCCATCAGCGGTACGTTCGCGGGTGCCCCGTTCAATACACCAGACGGCGTGCCGCTGACTGCGAACGTCGCTGGCGGCGACGGCAACGACCTCGTGCTGACCGCGGCTAACGTCGTGCCCGTCGCCGGATCGGTCAGCGCGACCCCAACCTCGGCCCGCACCGGGCAGGCGGTGATATTCAGCGTCAGCGCGTCCGACGCCAACCGCGACAAGCTGACCACGACATGGAACTTCGGCGACGGTACCAGCGGTAGCGGTGCGTCGGCGTCCCATGTCTACGCGAGCGCCGGTACGTATCAGGTGACGGCGACGGTCTCCGATGACGCCGCGCAGGCGCAGGCGAGCACGCAGATCACGATCACCGCCGCCGGATCCACGGGCACCGGCGGTGCGGCTCCGAGCGTGAGCTCGACCGCCTTCGGCGCGCGCTTCGGGCTGGTCGGCGAGGGTGCTTGCGTCCGACCCGGCGCGCGTTTCACGGTCCGCCTGACTGTCGCGAAGGTGAAAGGTCGGCGGCCTCAGATCGCCCGGATCATGAACGTCGCGTTCACGCTCGGGAAGCGGCCTGCCGGACGCGACCACCGCGCCCCGTACACCGCGGCGCTCACGGCGCCGAAGTCGGCCAAACCCGGGACGATGCTCAAGGTGAAGGCGATGGCGCATCTGCGGCTCCTCAGTGGTGCGCGCCGGTCCAAGTCGCTGACACTCGGCGTCCTGATGTGCGCGTCAGCGCGGTAACGACCGCGCCTCAGACGCACGCGGTGCCGCGGGCGTTCACGTGTCACTTGAGGAAGTTCACTGTGCGGACTGCCAGCCACGACGGATGCCTTCCGAGCAGCGAGCCAACCACCCGCACCTTTCCTGGTGGGGTGGGGCCGCTCGGGCTTCCCGATCAGTCGAGAGCCTGGGAAGTCAGCCCCCCTTGCCCGCGGCGCGAGGCTCGTGCGGGTACGTCTCTACCAAACCCGTTCCGATATCCAGCTCCGGCCGGCCAAATCCCCAACCGCGCACGCCCGAATCATGGTCGCGGGTCTCCGTTTCGCGTCGAATGCCTCGAAGATGTCTGCGAGTTCGCCCTCGGTCGCGTTCGTGAGCGCGGGGTATAGGTCGAGCAGCGCGTCGAGCATGGCGAGATGTCATCAGGGCGGTGTCCGGCGGGTCGCTCTTCGCCTGCTCCAGCGCCCGCTCGATCCCGTCGGTGACGAAGTGGAACGTCGTGCTCCCCTCCATCTCGACCAGCTCGCGCGGATGATGGGTGAGGATGAACACGTCGTTGTGGTACGGCGGGTCGTCTCCCCACCAACCCTTCCACTGCTCATCCCCCCAGTTCCCGCCGCCCACGGGCCCGAACATGTTGCGGCCCATCACGCCGGCGCCGACGTTCTCGAGCGTCTCCTCAATGATCGACGTGCTCTCGTTCACCTCGCCGCCCTGCCTGCCATGCGACTCGCGCCAAGCGGCCAGCGAAAAGGCCCAGTCATGTAGTCGCTCCCCGCCCTCGCCCAGTGGGTTCTCCTCGCTCTGGTTCGGGCCGGCGACGAATCCGTCTGCCGAGATCGAGATGTGACACATGAGCTTGCTCATCGCGCCTCCTCAGTAGGCGGTCGCTTGGACCGCGGGGACATCGACGTATCGAGAGCAGCTGCCGACACGGCGTCTACCTTCCGGGATCGTAGTCCACGCAACGGTTCCGGAGCCGATCGCCGGACGATACGCCGCTTCGGCTTCCTCAGGGCGCCCTCGCTCTCGCAGCGACGCGTCGAGGGTGACGGCGGCCACAGCACGAGTTCCTCGTTGCTGGCGGTGGTGAGCGTGTCGCTACAGTCGAGAGCATGGCGATCCAACGCATGGACCATGTGGGCATTGTGGTAGAAGATCTCGCGGCCGCGACGGCGTTCTTCGTCGAGCTCGGACTCGAGCTGCAGGGCGAGGGGACGGTCGAGGGCGGTTGGGTGGACCGCGTGGTAGGGCTCGAGGGCGTCCGGGCCGAGATCGCGATGCTAGAGACCCCGGACGGCCACGGACGGCTCGAGCTCGCGAAATTTCACGCCCCGTCGGGTCGGGGCGACGACCGGCACGCTGCGGCGAACGCCCCGGGTATCCGCCATGTCGCATTCGCAGTCGACGACATCGACGCCGTCCTCGCTCGCTTGCGAGCCCGCGGCGCGGAGCTCGTTGGCGAGGTGGAACGCTACAAAGACCGCTATCGGCTCTGCTACGTACGCGGCCCCGAGGGGATCATCATCGAGTTGGCGGAGCGCATCGGCTGATTGCCCCGCCGAGCATGAGCTGCAACACACGGCCAGCATGGGCGGTTATACGATCATGGACCTCGCCAGCGGGGAGTACAAGGTCGTATTCGATGCGTGGACCAAAGGAGGACGTATGACCGATGCGACGCTGCTCACCGACCGCGCTCGCCCCGCGGTCCGGCTCGAGCGTCTGTTGCCCGACCCGCCGGCGACAGTGTGGCGAGCTCTCACTGACCGCGAGCGGCTTCGCTCTTGGTTTCCATCGGACGTGATAGTTGAGGGTGGCAGGTGGGTGGCGGGCGCGGCGATCACGTTCCCGTTTCCGCCCGAGATAATCGACATGACGCTCATCGGGCGGGTGCTCGAGGTCGACGAGCCCAACGTGCTCGTATTTACCTGGGGGGATGACGCGCTGCGATTCGAGCTCACGCCGCACGAGGGCGGCACGCGGCTCGTCCTGATCGATGAGCTCCCCGCGAGCGGTGCCGCCCGCAATGCGGCCGGCTGGGATACCTGCCTGGATCGCCTCGCCGGCCTCGAACCTTCCGCGGAGGCTTGGCCACCGCGGTTTGCGGTCTACGTCGCGTTGTTCGAGCCGGCGCTCGGTACCCAAGAGGGCCCACCGGCCGGATACAAGGGAGACCCGCCTGCCAGAAAGGAGCGCCATGGCAACGGTTAGCGTTCGCTACATCGTCGATGACGTCGATGCCGCGATCGACTTCTACTGTCGGCAGCTCGATTTCCACGAGGACATGCACCCAGCGCCCACATTCGCGATGCTCTCGCGCGGCGATCTGCGACTGGTGCTGAGCGCCCCCGGCGGCGGTCCCGGCGGCGGGCAGGCGATGCCCGACGGGCGGCTGCCAGAGCCCGGCGGCTGGAACCGCTTTCAGCTCGAGGTAGACGACCTCGATGCGATCGCTGAGCGGCTGCGTGCGCAGGGTGTGCGCTTCCGCAACGACATCGTCACTGGGGTCGGCGGCAGGCAGGTGCTGATCGATGATCCCGCGGGGAACCCAGTCGAGCTATTCCAGCCGCTACGGGACGAGGCGCGTATCGGCCCCGCTCGCTCGACGCCAGGCACCTGACGACTCACCGCATCTGATCCTGGTCGTATGCGCCTGTTGAGGGTGTCGCGTTGGGAAGCGCCTAACCCTTGACGAGCCTGAAGCTGAGCCTCGCCGGCGCTGATTTCTGAGCCGCCGGGTTGGTCGCGGTGATGAGCACCGTGTAACTGCCCGGTCCCAGCTTCCTGGAGCTCGACACGCGCCCTTGGAAGCGCAGCGTGTTGGTGCCCGTGTGGCCAGCGACCGTCAGTGTCGCGACCGTGCGCGTGCGTGTGCACCCGCGCTTGCGCTTGTTGGCTCTCGTCTGCGCGATGCATTTGCTTCCGACCTTGCGCCCGTGCGTGGTCTGGGTGAAAGCGAACTGCACAGTCGCGGCCTCGTTGAGCTGGTAGCTGAAGGTCGTGCCCACCGAGGGCCTGTGCCCGTGTCTGGCGGCAGCCCTGGGCAGTGCGCTGCCCAGGCGCCATACGTTTGCGGACTGCGTCGCACCAGTGATCGTCGGCGCCGCCAGCCCAGGCGCGGCGCCGGTGACGAAGGTCGCGTCGGCGCCGACACTCATCCCGTCGCGATTGGTGGCGAGCACGCGGTAGTGGTAGGTCGTGTTCGGGGCCAGCCCGCTGAGCGTCGCCGCGACGGTGACGGCGCTGGTGCCGGAGCCGACGTCCTGCGCCGCGGTGGAGCTGCCGTACGCGGTGGTTGTGCCGTATTCGATGCGCGCGCTCGTGTCGAGCCCGCTGGGGTCGGCGTTCCCGCCGACGCTCGCGCCGCTCGTTGTGACGCCGCTCGCCGCCGTCGTCGTCACGAGCGGGGGGGAGAGCTCGAATGCGCCCATGTCACAGACCAGACCGTGCGGCCGGGGGACGCCGCGCGCGTCGGTCGTGGGGCAGGTCGCGTTGTCGCCGGCATCGATCGCGGGGCTGCCGGCGCCGAGCGCCAGCGTGGGCAGTTCGGTGGGACCGCCGTTGTTCGCCAGTGGGCCGAGCAGCGGGTCCTTGTTGGTGAGATCGCCCAGCGCGGTGAACCCGCAGGTGTTCCCCACGTCGAGGTTGTGACCCTGTGAGGCGACCGCCGGCGTCGCCGTACCGGAGCAGCCGTCGGCGACGATCGTGTTGCGCACCGTCACGCGCGACGCGGTGCCCAGGTTGTCGATCCCGGCCGCCTTTTCGGCGACGATGTCGTTCGCGATCGTCGTCGCGTTCAACGCGAGCGAGCCGGCGTTCTCGTTGAGCACGCCGCCGCCTTCGCCCGAGGAGGCGTTCCCGGTGATCGTGACGTCGGTCGCGCTCGTTTCGCCCTGGTTGTCGAGCCCCGCGCCCGAGCTCCCTGTGGTCGAGTTGCCGCTGATCGTGACGCCCGTCATTTTCAGCGTGCCGCCGCCTTCGCCTTTGTTCGGCTCCACCCTGATGCCCCCGCCGCCCCCTCCGGTGGTGGTGTTCTGGCTGACGAGCACGTTCTGGAGGACGGCATTGGACTGCGAGTCGACGTCGATGCCCCCGCCACCGTCGGGCGCCGAGTTGCCCTCAACGACGCTGTCGATCAGCGTCAGGAAGCCGCCCTGGCGCACCTCGAACGCGCCGCCGCACGTGCACCCCGCGTTCGGGCCTTTGCCACCGGTCACCGTCACCCCGATCATCGTGACGTGGCCATAGAGCGCGAAGGTCCGGCTGAGGCCGCTGCCGTCGATGGTCGTCTTGCCCGCCCCCGCTCCCTGCACGGTGTATTCGCCGCTCGGCGACCACACGCCGTTGCCCCCGAGCATCGCGCCTTTGTAGGTCGCGGCCCCCAGCACGATCGTGTCGCCCGTTTCCGCGTACGAGAGCGCGTCACGGAACGAGCAGAGGGCGGGTGTGCATTTGCCGTCGTTGCTGTCCGCAGTCGTCGTCACCGTGAGCGTCGTCGCCGCGCGGGCCGCCGCGGGCAGCAGGAACCCAAGCGCCAGTATCAGGCCGACCGCCAGCGCAATGACGCGCGTCGCCGGTCGGAGTTGGGTTGGGCCCAACGGGCCCCTGGCTGCTGAATCTTGGGTAACGAACACGATGGCCTCGTTTTCCTCGCTCGATGTGGTGCTCGATCCTCTCAATGAGAGCGGCGGAAGAGCGAGGGCCACCTGGTACATGCAACATGTGGAATCGGCTGTGGGGACGCAAGGAGCGGACATGGGCGGCGCGGAGCTCTGGCTCGTACTGTCGGTCTTCCTCGCTTGCGCCGTCGAGGCGCTGACGATTGTGCTCGCACATCTCTCTCTTTCTCTCTCTCTCTCTCTCTCTCTCTCGTCGGGCTCTCGGGTCAGCCGTCTACGAAAGTGAGTCCACTCCATGGCTCCCATCTGCAAGGATCCGGCCTGCGGCCTCTCGCACAGCAAGGGGCAAGGGCTGGTCGATTGAGAACGTCGCGGAGTTGAGCGTCCCCAGGCTGCGGTACTTGCGCATGATCGCCAGGTGCGCCGGCAGCGCAACGAAGCGCCGCATGTCGGCCTCGCTCTCCCACACCGATACCGAGCCGCACCGTCCGCGCTGCAGCGGGCGGGTCCACAGCCACATGCCGAGCGCACCGGGCATCGCGTACCAGCCCTCCCGCAGGCGCAGCGCGGAGAGAAAGACCCCGGGGGCGGCGCGCGCGTGGTGGGGGTGGAAATCGGTGACGCTGACCAGCGCCGGGCCGTCGTCGCCGGTCACGGGTCCCGCGCGCCAGGGCACCCATACAGTGGGGCTCATGGGCGGCGTGCGCGCAACAGGGCACGCGCGCCGCGCCGCGGGATCATCGTGACGTTGTGGTGCTGTGCGTGCTCGGGCTCGGGGCGGTCGGCGATGAGGTCGAGCCGGCGTGCCATCGTGGCGAGCACGACGCGCTGCTCGGCCATCGCGAGCTGTGCCCCGAGGCAGCGCCGCGTGCCGCCGCCGAAAGGGATCCATTCGTACGTGCCGGGTTTGCGATCGGCCCAGCGCTCGGGACGAAACTCGAAGGGGCGCTCGTAGAGGTCTTCGCGATGGTGCAGGAGGAGAATGCTGACGCCGATCGCGGTCCCGGCCGGTAGGACGTAGTCGCCCAGCCGCCACGGCACCGCGACGCGCCGTCCAATGAGCGGGATCACGGGGCGCGAGCGCATCCCCTCGGTGATCGTCGCCTCGATGACCTCGTCGGCCTTCTCGCCCGTGCGCACTGCTTCGCGCAGCGTGTCGTGAGCGTCGGGGTTGCGCAGCAGCCGCTCCCAGGTCCACGCCAGTGAGTGCGCGGTCGTCTCGAACCCGGCGAGCACGAGTGTGAGCAGCTCGTCGCGGAGCTCTTTGTCGGTGAGTTGCTCTCCGTCCTCGGTTGTCGCCGAAAGCAGCAGCGAGAGGATGTCCGAGCGCTCCGCGAGATTCTCCGCGCGGCGGCGCTTGGCGATGATCGGGTACGTCGCGCGATCGAGGATCGCGATGAGTCCGCGCAATATTCCAACCGGTTCCTCGCGGGCGAAGTTCATCAGCTCGCCGGCGTCGCCGAGGCGCGACGCCGAGATCGCCGCGAGGTACCTGATTGTGTTGCGCAGCCGGTGCTCGGCGCTGCCACGCGCGGGGCGACCGTCGATGCCGAAGATCCCGGACATGATCACGTCGAGCGTGATCGCCTGCATCCGCGGCGCCAGCGCGAACGGCCGCATCGGTGGCCAGCTGTCGATCTCGCGTTCGGTGCACTCGCGGATCATCTCGACATAGCGCGCGATCGCCTCCCCATGAAATGGCGGTAGCAGAAGCCTGCGCTGCCGCAGGTGGCGGGGGCCGTTGGCGGTCAGGACCGAGTCGCGGCCGACGATCGGGCGCAGGGGGGACTCGGCCGTGAGCGAGGGAACGTGCTCGGGCTTTGCCGTGAACAGCGAGCGGACGTGGTCGGGGTGACACGTGACGACCGCGCCGCCCTTGCCGCCGGCCTTCATGTAGAAGACCTCGCCCAATTCGCGTCTCGCGTGGAAGACGAACTCGATCTGGCGCTGGTTGAGGCGGAGGACCTGCAGCGCTCGCGGCGCGGCGATCGCGGGCGGTTGGCGCAGCGTGTCAGCGATGTCCGCCGGCCCAGCGAGAGACTCGGGCGGGCTCAGCTGCTCGGTCCCATGCGGAGCTGAAGATTCCGCCGGTCTCGGTGTAACCCGAAGCGTAGCCATCCAAACGAGCCTACCATACATTCGTATTGAAAACGATGTATATGTATCGGTCGCTGTTGCTACGAGCTCTCTTGAGACTTGATGGCACCGTGACTGAAGAGGTCGGTCGTCGCCCGATTCCAACGCTCCAGCTCACCGGCATCGCGGAAGGACCCCGGAAGATGTCGGTTGATTGCCGGCTCCAGCAAGACGGTGCCCAGGTTGAAGATCACGACGTGCAACCCCACCCACAGCCGGTCGACGTCCTCTCGCAGCGCTCCCTCGTCGGCGAGTCGCTGCACCTGTGCGTCGATGATTGCCATGAACGCGTCGAAGATGTTCAGCCCGGCGTCCTCTCCACGGGCCGCGGATCGGATCACGTACAGCAGCGCCGAGCGGTGTTCGCGTACGACGTCAGTGATTCGGTCGCCCATCGCCCGCAGAAGCTCATCGGTCGTGGAGTCCGCGGTGCTCTCCTGGAAGCCCTCGTAGGCTTCGGCCGCGATCCGCACGACGTATTCGTTGACCGCGCGCTCCAGATCGGCCTTCGTTTTGAAGTGGTGCTGTACCAGTCCGGTCGATACCTTGGCCGCCTTCGCGACGTCGCGGATCGAGGTCGCCGCGACACCGTCGCGCGCAAAGCCCTCCAAGGCGGCATTGCGGACGCGCGCGACCGCGGTCAGGTCTTCGTCGCTGACGCGCATCGGGAGCACAGGGTACCTAGGGTGGCGGGCGCCGAAGGACTGCTCAACCGCCCGACAGCACCCTGTCGGCGTCAGCCACGCGCTGGGTGTCCAGAAAGAGCCGGTCGAGCTGCACGCGGCCCCAGCGCAGCCGCACGTATTGCATGCCCTGGTTCTCGTACTTGCTGCCGTCGGGGAGCGAGAAGTGGTCGGCGAAGCACACGCCGACACGCATGTTCCACGGTGGGCCCGAGGCGATCACGTCGGCGATCTCGAAATGCGGGCGGAGCGCGATGAAGCGCTCGAACCAGGCGCGGATCTCATTGGGATCCCGCGAGTCCGCCGCGAAGGAGTGGCGCCCGGGGAAGACGAACCTTGCGTCCGGCGCGAACATTCCCAGGGCCGACAGGTCGCCTGCGTTCAGCCGGCGAAAGCCGCGACGGACGATCAGGCCGACGAGCCATGAGTACATGCCCTCAGGCTAATGCCTATCCGCTGCCGTCGCTCGGATCGACAGCGCTCGCTTTCAGCCCCTGCCGCGACGCTCGCGGACGGCAGCCGCAAGCCCGCCCAGTACCTCGGCGGTCGTCTCCCACGACATGCACGCGTCGGTGATCGACTGTCCGTAGGTCGGCGCCCGGTCGCCGTCGAGGTCCTGCCGGCCGGCGACGATGAACGACTCGAGCATCACGCCGGCAATGGCTTTGTCGCCGGCCGCGATCTGTGCGGCAATGTCCTGGACGACCAGCGGCTGGCGATCGTGATCCTTCCCGCTGTTGTCGTGGGAGGCATCGACGACGACGCGCTCAGGCAGGCCGACGGCTCGCAACTTCGATACGGCCTCGGCTATGGCCTCCGCGGTGTAGTTCGCCGCGTCGCGCCCGCCACGCAGGATGATGTGGCAGTCGGGGTTGCCGCGCGTGTGCAGGATCGCCGGAGTCCCGATCACGTCGATGCCCGCGAAGCTGTGCGGCACCGCGGCGGCGCGCACCGCGTCGACCGCGACGCCGACATTCCCGTCCGTCCGGTTCTTGAATCCAACCGGCATCGATAGGCCCGAGGCGAGTTGGCGATGAATCTGGCTCTCCGTCGTCCGTGCGCCGATCGCGCCCCAGCTGACCGCGTCGGCGATGTACTGCGGGGTGATCGGGTCCAGGAACTCGCATCCCACCGGAAGCCCCGCCTCGAGCACCCCTAACAGCACCCGTCGTGCCGTGCGCAGGCCCGTGTTGACGTCACCCGAGCCGTCGAGATGCGGATCGTTGATCAGCCCCTTCCAGCCCGTCGTCGTGCGCGGCTTCTCGAAGTACACGCGCATCGCCACGAGAACGTCTCCTTCGATCGCGCCCGCCGCCTCGCTCAGGCGACCCGCGTAGTCGAGGGTCGCCTCGACATCGTGGACGCTGCACGGGCCGACCACGGCGAGCAGGCGGTCGTCCGTGCCTTCGAGGATCGCGTGGACCTCGGAGCGGCCCCGCACGACGACGTTGGCCTGCCTGTCGGTCAGGGGCAGCTCCGCCAGCAGGACGTCCGGCGCGATCAGCGGGACGACGCGCTCGATCCGCCGGTCGCGCACGTAGTCCGCCGGGCGGTCGCGTGTCAGGCCGGGAGCATCTAGCTCGTTGGTGTGAAGGTCAGACATTGAAGCTGGAGCTCGTCAGTCGCGAGCGCCAAAGGTTTCGGCGCTCACGGGATACGCACGCGAGCAAGGTGTCACGAGGCATTCACGAATTGTAAGGCCCTGCGGATCACCATCGCTGGCCGCAAGAAGAGGCGAAGCGCTCGATCGGTACCCATCGAGGATCCTGGCTATGACGAGGTCGCAGGGCCGATGGGACCACGACCGCGCGGCTGCGACGGGGAGCGGCGATCCGCGGTGTCCGCGCGAGCGGCTGGTAGATTGGCAGTACCAAACCCTCTCTGCTCATCTTCCCAAGCAGGGAGTTGACACGAACCGGCCCGGCGTGTATAACTACCACTAGTCCAGGGAGCCCATCCGGACCTGGACGACATAAAAAGATCGGTTTGGGTCGATGCCCGCGTGGTCGACTGCAACTGTTTTGACGGGGAACCTTGGGAGAGGGGCCGGATCGTGTTTGGAGGGAGTTGTCTTCGCGTGTCTGCTTTGCGGAATAGCGTGCTCGAGAGTCCACGTGCCAACAGCACGGTCGTAACTAGATGCGTCAGCGTCGCTGACACATCTCTCTCTCTCTCTCTCTCTCTGGATCTGGGGTCACCTAGCTTCTAGGGCTCCTCGCCGCGGGTCGGTCCCGCGGCTCGCCGGGCTCAGCGCCCGGTCTGACAGCTCGCGTCTCGCGCGCGGGATCTCATGTTCTTTCGAGGCCGTTGGCTCCGTGCCGGTGGCCTCGTTGTGCTGCCCGAGTCTTGCGGGCGGTCGTTATCTCGATTGCTCTGGGAGGCGATGGGTGTGATTGGTCTTCGCAGGCTGCGTCTTGCGGCCGTAAGCGCGTCGTGCGCGTTTGTTGGCGGCTTGGTCTTCTCGGGCGCCCCGGCGTCGGCTTTGGTGGCACACGCCTATCAGTACTCGTTCAACACCGTCAGCTCGCCGGGAAGCATGGCGGTGGATGAATCGACGCACGACGTGTATGTGATCGATCAGGTCGGTAAAACGCTCGACAAGCTCAACGCCCTGGGCGAACCCGTTGAATTCTCGGCTTTGCACTCGAGTCGGATCGAAGGTGTGAGCGCACTTCAGATCGCGGTGGACAACTCCTCGGGTCCGACCAAAGGCGACATCTACGTTGCGCAGGGAGAGGCCGGGCCGCTCCTGATTTACGGAAGCGATGGTGCATTCCTCGGCTCGCTCGGCGAGACCACCGTACTCAGTGTAGCCGTGGGGACATCTGGAGCGGTCTACATGGTGGAACCCGGTGAAGATAAGTATCCGGTGATCAACAAGTATACGCCGTCTCCAGGGCAAAACCCGGTGACTCAAGGCGACCTTGTCAGTCGACTTCCAGGCATCGGCGCGGGAGAGGACATTGGCAATATAGCCGTGGACAGCACCGGCAGCGTCTACGTACAACACATCTTCTATACGGAAATTGTCGATAAGTACGCAGCGACAGGCTTCGGTGAACCGGCACCAACAGGCATCCTATTCACCAACAAGGGAAAAACGTTGGCGGTAGACCAGGCAAATGACAGCCTGCTTGTCGATTCGGGGGCCGATGTGGTGGAATACGATTCGACGGGCGCGCAAGTTGCGGAACGCTTTGACGGGGAAAATCTCCCAGAAGGCGGCTCTGTTGCGGTAGCGGTTGACGGTACGACTGGCCAAGTCTATGTGGCCAATGGCAATCACGGTGCAGTAGACGTTTTCAGTCGATTGGTGACTCTTCCCGATATCTCCGTAGGGTCACCGACAAATGTCGCTGAAACAAGCGCAACTTTGAATGGCACGGTCGACCCCGACGGCGTGGATGCGTCATGCAAAGTGGAATATGGCTCGACCGCATCGTATGGCTCCGCCGTGCCATGCTCGCCGTCTGACGCTGGGGCCGGCGGCGCTCCCGTTGCCGTAAGTGCCGGCCTGGTGGGTCTCGAACCAGCCACCGTCTATCACTACCGTTTCGTGACCACCAGTGAAAACGGCATCGAGCACGGCTCGGATCATACGTTCACGTCGGCCGCGCTTCCCGTCATCGACGGTGAGCAGGTGCTGAGCGTGGGAAGCGAAAGCGCCACCGTGCAGGCGCAGATCAACCCGCGGCTTCAACACGTCAGCTATCACTTCGAATACGGTACCAACACAGCCTATGGAGCCAGTGCGCCCGTCCCGGATTCCAAGATCGCGGTAGCCGAAGGCGATCAGGCTGCATCGTGGACCTTGAGTGGGCTTCAGCGGGGCGTCAGCTATCACTTCCGGGTCGTCGCCACCGATGCTCTCGGAACCGTCTATGGGTCCGACAGGGTCCTGACAACTTATCCCAGGGTGGTGGCTGGTGAAGCTTGTCCCAACGCGACCATCCGTCAGCAGCAGTTCTCATCCTCGCTGCCCGACTGCCGTGCGTGGGAGATGGTCTCGCCCGTTGAAAAGAATGGGGTCAGCATCGGCAACTACGGCCCGCTTCAACAGAGCTCGGTGGATGGCGATGCGATCAAGTACTACGCGTCCTCGGGTTTTGGTGGGACCTACGGCAGCGACTATCCCGGCGGCGAGTACATCAGTCGGCGTCAGGCCGATGGCTGGAAGTTCCACCCGATCAATCCAGAGCAAGGCGGCGTGCACGACAGTCTGGCCAGGGGACCATTCTATGAAGCGCTCTCCGATGACCTCTCGAAAGGTGTGTTCTACGCGCTGACGCCCGTGGTGGCGGGGCATCCCAATGTCGAACAGGTGTCCAATCTGTATCTGCGCACCGACGTACTCAGCCCCTCAGCGGGTGACTACGAGCTCTTGACCGACTCGATTGGTGCGTTGCCGCCCAGGCCCATGCCAACCACAGACAAGGGCGTCGCCTTCGCGGGTGCCTCAAGTGACTTCAGCCACGTGGTCTTTGAGGACGCGTCCGATATCACACCGGAAGCTAAAGGTCTCTCAACCGAACTGCCCAAGCTCTATGAATGGGATGAAGGAACCGAGCGACTTGTGGGAATCCTCCCTGACGGGACACCCGCGGAAAGCTCGATCGCAGGTCGAGGCGCGGGCGGAGGGCCGACCGCGGTGCGTAGCAGTTACAAGATGATATCCGTCAACTGGACGCTGCACAGCATATCGTCCGATGGCAAACGGGTGGTTTTCGCAGGGCCGCCGTATCACATGTTTCACAGCTCGCTAACGCAAGAGTGGGGCGGCAACATCTATATGCGCATCGATCATGAACGGACAATACAGCTGAATGTGAGCGAGCGCTCAAAACCAGAAGCAGAAGAAGCAAGCCCCGCATACTATTGGGGAGCGACGCCCGACGACTCGAAGGTCTTCTTTACGAGTGAAAACAAGCTGCTTGACGGCGCGGAAGGTAAAGGGGCATATGTCTATATGTACGACGTCAATGCGCCCGCAGGCAAACATCTGACTTTGATCTCGGTCGATAGGGAACCACGCGACGGCACGGGTTGTCGCGAGCTCAGCCTTCCGGCGGACGGGATCAGCGAAAATGGCGAATACGTGTACTTCCTGACGGGCTGCGAACTGGCGCCGGGTCAGCCGCGTCTGAATCAAGACGAAGGGCTCTATGTGTGGCACAACGGGACCGTGCGGCTCGTCGTCGAGCACGCCCACGGCGATACGGGCTGGGGTGATTTTAACCCGGTCACCCGGACGGCTTTCCGTATCACTCCTGACGGTAGACACGCGGTTTTCGTGAGCCGGGCGCCCGCGACCGCGGAACGCGCCGGTGTCAGCATCGGCAGTGCACAGCAGGTCTTCGTCTATAGCTACGACGGGGACAGAGTGAGCTGCGCGTCCTGCGCTCCCACCGGGGCGGCGTCCTCCAGCGAAGCCGGGTTTGTGAACTACCTGCTGGGTACGGTCAGCGCCTATACGGAGTATTTGAATCGACCGATCGGCGCGGATGGCCGTGATGTGTTCTTCGACACGGGGGACGCGTTGGTGGCGCAGGACACGAACGGCAAGCGCGACGTGTATGAGTACGACACGGCCACCGGGAAAGTGCACCTGATCTCGGGGGGGACGTGCAATTGTGATTCATTGTTCATGGACGCCGGTGTGGACGGGCGCAACGTGTTCTTCACGACCTACCAGAAGTTGGTCGGGAGCGACATCGACAACAGCAACGACATCTACGACGCGCGAGTCGAAGGTGGTTTGCCGGGTCAGAATCAAGCGGCCGCGCCGTCGTGTAGTGGCGAGGCTTGCCAGTTGGCGGCCGAAGGCGCTCCGGATCTGTCGGCGCCGGCGTCCTCGACATTCTCGGGAATCGGGAACGTGACGTTCGTCCCCGGACCCGCGGTCAAGCCCGCGTCGCTACCCAAGGGCAAGAAGCCAAAGCACAAGAGGTCTAAGCACGGCAAGCCCAAGCCCAAGCGCAAGCGCCGCGCCGGTAGGGGTCGTAAGTCGAGCAATCAAGGTCCTCACCGGACCGGGCGTTGAAGGGGATGAGACATATGTACGCCAAGGCAATGGGCAGGTTGACTGTGGTCGTCGCGGTGGCAAGCGTGCTGGCTGGCGCTTGGATGGGGCTGGGGGCTGGAGCGGCGCGCGCGCAATTCGGGATCGAAGTGTTCGACCAGAGCATCGCGTCCGATCCGCAAGGAGATGTGTTCAGCCAGGCGGGCGGCCACCCGTACGCGATCTCGACGACGGTCAACCTCGATTCTCATCCGGACCCGCAGGAACCCAACATCATCGTGCCGGATGCCGATGTTCGCGACATCGTTGTTCACCTGCCTCCCGGCTTGCTGGGAAATCCTGCGAGTGCCGCCCGCTGTACTGGGGCACAGTTGCTCGAGGCCAATTATGTCAAAGAAGGAACGCTTCCCTGGTTTCCTGAATGTCCGGTCGGCTCGCAGGTCGGTGTGATTACGCTTCATATGGCGGCCTTTGAAGCGAGTCGCTACCTTACGTTCCCCGTCTACAACATGGTGCCGCCGCCGACGGTGCCGGCCGAGTTTGGCTTCAACGCTCTGGGAACGCCGATCACGCTCGATGGCGACGTGCGCAACGGGGGAGACTTCGGCGTGACGATCAGCGCAAACGAAATTCCGGTTGTGCTGCCCCTGGACGGTCAGACGATCACATTCTGGGGTGTGCCGGGCGATCCCAAGCACGATTCACAGCGCTGTAACGGCCTGCACATCATGACTACGGGTGAATGCGAAGTACCTCAAGTGGACCCCGAACCACCGATAGCGTTTTTGCGCTTGCCGACGTCGTGCCCGGCATCGGGTGTTGGCCTGAAGACGACGGCCCAGGTCGATTCATGGATCGACCCCGGCGATTGGCTGGAGGGCGAACTGATCAGTCATCTGCCGCCCGGCTATCCCGCCGCACCGGGTGAATGGGGTGCGCAGGAGGGCACGACCGGCTGTGAAAGTCTGCCGTTCACGCCGTCGGTCGCGGTGAGCCCGTCGACCGCGCAGGCGGACACCCCGGCGGGGTTGAACATCGACATTGCCCTGCCGCAGGAAGGCCTGCTCTCCCCTACCGGCCTCGGTAGCTCCGACGCGCGCAAGATGGTCGTCACGCTGCCCGCGGGGGTAGCTGTGTCGCCCTCAGCGGCCGGCGGACTCCAAGCGTGCTCTGAAGCGCAGATCGGCCTCGGCAACGGCGATGCGCCGTCATGTCCCGAAGCGTCCAAGCTGGCGACGGTCGAAATCACGACGCCGCTGCTCGAACATGGCTTGACCGGCTCGGTGTTCCTCGCGAAGCAGAACGAAAACCCGTTCCACACGCTGCTGGCGTTGTATCTGGTCGCGGAAGGCAGCGGTGTGCGCCTGAAGCTGCCCGGCGAGGTCAAGCTGGACCCGCAGACCGGCCAGTTGATCACGACCTTCGACAACATCCCGCAGCTGCCGTTCGAACACGTCAGGGTCAACTTCAACGGCGGCTCGCGAGCGCCCTTGGTCAACCCGCATGCGTGCGGCACGTATACGACCAGTGCACAGATCACGCCGTGGTCCGGGACGGGCACCGTGACGACGACAAGCTCGTTCCAGATCACCTCGGGTCCCGGCGGCGGCCCGTGCCCGTCGGGTGGGTCGTCGTTCGCCCCGTCTTTCCGGGCGGGCACGACCAACATCCAGGCGGGCGCCTTCAGCCCGTTCACGCTCGCGTTCTTCCGCAACGACGGCGAACAGCAGCTTGGGGAGCTGCAGGTCAAGACGCCGCCGGGGCTGCTCGGAACGCTCTCGAACGTGCCCCTGTGCCCTGAACCGCAGGCCTCGACCGGCGATTGCTCCGCCGCCTCGCAGATCGGCGGCATGATCGTCGGCGCCGGGGCGGGAGCGACGCCGGTGTACGTGCACGGCGGCAAGATCTACCTGACGGGCTCCTACAAGGGCTCGCAGTTCGGGTTGAGCATCGTGCAGGAGGCGACGGCCGGCCCGTTCGATCTGGGCAGGGTCGTCGTCCGCGGCCAGATCACCGTCGATCCGCACACCGCCTCGTTGACGATCTCAAGCGATCCGCTGCCGACCAGCCTGCAGGGGATCCCGCTGGACCTGCGGGTCGTGAGCGTGACGATCGACAAGCCGAACTTCACGTTCAACCCGACCGACTGCAATCCGATGCAGATCACGGGCACGCTCACGAGCGGGCAGGGGGCCGCGGAGACCGTCGCCTCGCCGTTTCAGGTGACCGACTGCCAGGCGCTTGGGTTCAAGCCGAAGTTCACGGTCTCGACCAACGGCCACACCTCGCGGCTGGGCGGCGCCAGCCTCGACGCGAAGATCGCCTATCCCAAAGGCGCGCCGCAGGCCAACATCGCGAAGGTCAAGGTCAGCCTGCCCAAGCAGCTGCCCTCGCGCTTGACGACGCTGCAGAAGGCCTGTCCGGCGGCGACATTCGAAGCCGGTCCCTCGCACTGCCCGGCGGCGTCGGTGGTGGGGATCGCCAGGGCGGTCACCCCGATCCTGCCGGTCCCGCTGAGCGGCCCGATGTACTTCGTCTCCCACGGCGGCGAAGCGTTCCCCAACCTGATCATGGTGCTGCAGGGCTACGGCGTCCGCGTCGATCTCGTGGGAACGACGTTCATCAGCAAAACCGGTATCACCAGCAGCACGTTCGGCACCGTGCCCGATGTGCCGATCGACAGCTTCGAGCTCTACCTGCCACAGGGGCCCGGCTCGGCGCTGGCGGCGAACGGGAACCTGTGCAAGAGCAAGCTGACGATGCCGACCTCGTTCGTCGCGCAGAACGGGATGAGCTTCAACCAGAACACCGCGATCAAGGTCACCGGATGCGCCAAGAAGGCGGCGCGCAAGGCGAGCGGGGCTCGTCGGGCACGCGCGGGGACAAGACGGCGCAACGCGCCCGCTCGCGCGAGGGGCAGTAGCACCGCACACCGCAACGGGAGGGGCAAGTGATGAGGCTACGTAGACTGATTCTCCCAACGCTGGCGGCGCTCACAGCGTCCACGGGCGCGCTCAGCGACACGGCGCAGGCGCGCATCTCCCATATCCTCTCCGGCTCGTTCGGCTCGTTCACCGAAGTGCAAGGGATCGCCGTCGATGAAGGCGGCGGCAGCATCTACGTGCTCGACGCCGGTGAAGGTGGCGCGATCGACAAGCTCGACGGCGCCGGTAAAGCGGCCGAATTCACCGGCCTGAAAGGCGACGCGATCACCGGTGTCGGCGTCGGCGGCACTCTCGAAAACCAGCTCGCGGTCGACAACTCCTCGAGCGCGGACAAAGGCGACATCTACTTGGCGAACGCGAGCCATGTCGGCATCTACGCTCCCGACGGCACGCAGCTCGGCGAACTGAACGGCGAAGTCGAAGGTCCGTGGGGGAAGCCCTGCGGCGTCGCGGTCGACAGCAGCGGCGACGTGTATGTCGGGCTATGGCCAGAACACGTCAACAAGTACAAAGCCCCCGCCAAAGGACCTATCTCCAACACCGACTACGTCGCGTCGCTGGGCGGCCTACCCGAAATCTGCAACGTCGCGGTCGACGCCGCCGGCACCGTCGACACCAACACCTATCCCAACGGGCCCGTCACTCGATTCGCGCCCGGCCAGTTCGGCCAGCCGCAGGCGCAGGGCAGCACGGTCGACGCCACCGGCGGCAGCCTCGCCGCCGATCTCGTGGGCGACGCCCTCTACGTGGACGAGGCCAACCAGATCGCCGCATATGACCAGACCGCAACACGCATCGACGCGTTCGCGAGCCTGGGTGGGTCGGTTGGCGTGGCGGTCGACGGCGCGAGCAACACGATCTATGTGTCCGATCCGGCCAAAGAACACGCGGTGGACGTGTTCAGCCCGGCGGTGCTGCCTGATGTGAGCGCTCTGAGCCCCACGGGCCTCAAAACGACATCGGCGACGCTCGCCGGCACCGTCAACCCCGATGGTGTGGCGATCACTGCTTGCGAATTCAGCTACGGCACGTTGCCCGTCCTACTGAACCTCACCGCCGGGTGCTCCAGCAATCCGGGCGCCGGCAGCGCGCCGGTATCGGTGAGCACAGGCATAGAAGGCCTCAACCCAAACGAAACCTACTACTTCCAGCTCGCGGCGGCGAACGCGAACGGGCAGAGTGCCGACACCGGCCAGTTCACCACACCGGCAGCGCCGCCCATTGTCGACGATCGGGGGACGAGCGCGTCGAGCGTGGAACGTCGCAACGCGCTGCTCGGCGGTGCCAAGGTCAATTCACAGAACAGCCCGACGACCTGCTATTTCGAGTTCGGGACCACCACCGCCTACGAACGGACGACTCACCCGACCGAGATCGGCCCAGGTATGGAAAGCGTGGTTGCGCCTGTGGTAAGCGTCGTGCAACTGCAGCCCGGCACCACCTACCACTATGCGCTGGTGGCCACAAACCAGGCTGGGACCGTCACCGGCGAAGATCACACGTTCACCACAGCGTCGGTGCTCGCCCCGCAGGTGGGAAGCACCGCGATCGGCGACCTCGCGCCCGGTGCGGCCACGGTATCGGGCAGCGTCATTCCGGACGGCCTGGCGACGACATACGAGATCGATCTCGGGACAGACACGCGCTACGGCACCAGCACGTCCGGGGAAGTTCTCGGCGCGAGCCAGGCGGTGTCGATGACGCTGCTCTACCTGCTGCCGAGCACCACCTATCACTACCGGATCGTGGCCACCAACGAAGACGGAACCGCCACCAGCGGCGACCAGACATTCACGACACCGGCGTATCCGATCCTACTGCCGCAGGTGCTCCCACAGGTGACACAGCCGGCGATCGCGTTCCCGGCGGAAGAAAAGACGAGCAAGGTCAAGTCGAAGCCCAAGGCCAAGAAGAAGACCAAGAAGCGCAAAAAGGCCAAGTACAAGAAGAAGAAATGAGATGTCCGCGAGAGTAAGGGTGCCCTCGGTGCGGATGGCTCCCACACAGCGAAGCCAAAACGGTGACTACCGACTCCAGCGCGAGCGTGTAACGCAGATCCAGCGAACGCGGATGCTCGTCGCGATGACCGAGGCATGCGCGGAACACGGCGCCGCCGAGGTCACGGTGGCGCGGGTCGTGCAGCGCGCCGCCGTCTCGCGTCGCACGTTCTATGAGATCTTCGAGGACCGCGAAGAGTGTCTGCTGGCCGCCGTCGACCATGCGGTCGCCGGGCTCGAAGAGAGCCTGCGGGCGGCATCGGCGGCGGAGCGCTCGTGGAGCGCCCGCATGCGCGCCGCTCTGGCGGCGCTGCTGTTGGAACTGCAGAGCGAGCCGGGTCTCGCGAGGCTGTGCATCGTCGAGACGCTCAAGGCGGGCCCGGTAGTGCTCGAGCGGCGCCGGCAGCTGCTCGATGTGCTCGTCGCGGCGGTGGACGAGGGGCGCGGCGAGTCCAAGCGCAGCCTACTGCTGCCCCCGCTCACCGCGGAGGGCGTCGTGGGGGGCGCGCTTGCCGTGCTGCACGCTCGGCTCTTGGAGGACTCCGGCCGACCGCTGCTGGAGCTCCTGAATCCGCTGATGGCGATGATCGTGCACCCCTACCTAGGGCAGGCGGCCGCGCTACGCGAGTTGAGCAGCGCTGTATCCGCGGTGGACCCCGTCGGGCGAGCAGGTGTCGCGGACCCCTTCAAAGGCTTGCCGATTCGCTTCACCTATCGCACCACGCGCGTACTCGCGACGATCGCCTCGACCCCCAGTGCCAGCAACCGTGAAGTCGCCGAAGCCGCCGGGATCGCCGACGAGGGCCAGATGTCGCGATTGCTCAGACGCCTGGAGAAATGCGAGCTCATCGAGAATCGGGGGGAGGGGCGCGTCAAGGGCGAGCCCAACGCCTGGCGGCTGACCGAGCGTGGCGCGGCTGTGCACCACACGCTCGACGTCAGGCGCGCGTAGCTCGCGGTCTACGACGCACCGCGCGCGGCTTTCCTGCCGACCCGCCCGCTAGTAGGCAGGCAAAGGACTACGCGCCGCCTGCAGTCGGTGGATCTCCCGCAGTGTCTCGCGCAGAGCGGCGACTCGCTCGACGCCGATCGCCTCTGCCCACTCGCGCTCGAGGTCGGCGAAGACCTGGCGTCCGAGGATCAGCGCCTCGCGGCCTCGCGGCGTCGGCACGACGCGCTTGGCGCGACCGTCTTCGGGGTCGGGAATCCGCACGACGTAGCCGAGCGCTTCGACGTTGGCGACGTGTTCGCCGAAGGCCTGCTTGGTCATCCCGGACTTCTCCGCGAGCTCGGAGAGCCTGGAGCCATCGACGTCCAGGTAGCGAAATACGCACCCGTGCGACGGCCGCAGGCCCGGGTAGCCCGCGGCGGCGACGCGGCGGTACATCTCCTCGAGCAGGTCCTGCTTGACTGACTCGAGGAGCGCAACGAGGTGCTGGTCGGTGGCGATGGCGGACATGTGCTGTGGTCCAGTATCTCGGCTTTGGTAAGGTAGCCTGACTACAAGGTCTCCTTACGATTTTACCGGCCTCTCGGGAAGGACTTCAAGATGGAACGCAAGTGGTGGACCCTGATCGCCGTCTGCGTGGCGACATTCATGCTGCTCCTCGACATCACGGTCGTCAACACCGCTCTGCCGAGTATCCGCAGAGACCTCCATTCGTCGTTCACCGATCTGCAGTGGGTCGTCGACGCCTACGCGCTGACGCTCGCCGCGTTCGTCCTCACATCGGGGTCGCTCGCCGACCGGCTTGGACGCAAGCGCGTGTTCGTCATCGGCCTCGGGATCTTCACCGTCGCCTCGCTGCTCTGCGGGCTGGCTGGATCGCCGACGGCGCTGAATCTCGCGCGCGCACTGCAGGGCGTCGGCGGCGCCGTGATGTTCGCGGTGTCGCTGGCGCTGCTCGCCCAGGAGTGGCGCGGCCCCGAGCGCGCGACCGCCACCGCGATCTACGGGGCGACGATCGGCGTCGCGGTCGCGCTGGGCCCGCTCGTCGGCGGCGCGCTGACGCAGGCCATCGGCTGGCAGTCGATCTTCTTCCTGAACATCCCGGTCGGCCTCGCCGCGATCGCCGTGACTGTGCTCAAGGTCGCGGAATCGCGCGACGAGACGGCTCGTGGTGTGGACTGGGGCGGGACCGTGACGTTCTCGGCCGCGAACGCGCTGCTCGTGCTCGCCTTGCTGCGCGGCAACGACGACGGCTGGACCTCCGGCACGATCCTCACCCTGCTCGCCGCGGCGATCGTGCTGTTCGCGGCGTTCGTCGCGATCGAGCTGCGCGTCGCGCAGCCGATGCTGCCGCTGAATCTCTTCCGCAGCCGCGCGTTCACCGGCGCGCAGATCACGGCGTTCGCGCTCTCGGGCTCGATGTTCGCGCTGTTTCTCTACATCACGCTCTACATGCAGGAGATCGAGCACCTCTCACCCCTGCAGGCCGGCCTGCGCTACCTGCCGTTCACCGTCGGCTCGTTCTTCATCGCAGGCGGCACCGCGTCACTGGAGGGGAAGGTCCCCCCGCGCGTGTTGCTCGCGGCCGGCCTGGCGATCACGGGGCTCGGCCTCGTCCTGATGAGCAGCGCCAAGCCGGATGACTCGTGGACGGTGCTGCTCCCCGGCTTCATCATCGGCGGCCTCGGTGTCGGTCTCGTCAACCCAGTGCTCGCGAACGTCGCGCTCTCGACGGTCCCCGAGCGGATGAGCGGTGTCGCGTCAGGCATCAACGACACCTTCCGCCAGGTCGCGATTGCGTCCGGCACCGCCGGCCTCGGCGCCCTGTTCCTCGCGCTCTCCAAGCAGCGCATCCAAGATCTCCTGCCCGGCATCGGCAGCGACCGGGCGCGCGGTCTCGCGGAGGCCGTCTCATCCGGCACCCTCCCCTCCGGCGCATCCGCGCAGGTCGTTCACGCCGCTCGCGAGGGCTTCACCCACGGCTTCTCGATCATCCTCCTCGCCGGCAGCGGCCTGGTGTTCATAGGCGCCGTGCTCGCGCTGCTGCTCGTCCGCGACAGCGACCTGCGCCACGACGACGAGCCCACCGCCGCGGCCGAGCCGGTGGCGGCTCTGGGAATGCTCAAGTAAAAAGCCGCTTTGGCCGATACCCACACCAGCCAGGTGCAAGCAGTGGATGACAAGGCAGGGTCCAAAGCGAACACGATGGCGAGCGCGAATATGCAGGTATCTTCCTCGCGGCTGACGCGTGCGAGGCGACTGAGGGCGAGCGCGCTGGCGGGGGCCGGCCTGCTCCTCCTACTCGGCGCGATG
>DASXOX010000009.1:0-10567 GCA_036493975.1 Solirubrobacteraceae bacterium | reverse complement strand
ACGAACTGCACGGTGGAAGAAATCGAAGCGCAGGGACTGCCGTGGCCCGCACATCTGACGACGGTAGTGGTCGAAGACTATCTAGTGATCGAAAAAGTCAAGATCCACCTTCTCTTCGGTGGGGAAACCTGCGCTCTTGCGGAACTGCCCATCGAAGTCAAAGGCTCCGCTGGGGGAGTAATCGACAACGTCAATCATACGATCGCCTTCGATAAAAAAACGTTCACCGCTACAGGCACGTCGCTCAAAGTCGGGGCCTCGGCGGCCGAATTGACGGCGTTGTTCAACACCGAAGCTTTGGGAGTGCACAAAGGAGAAGGCCTGGAAGGATGAGCGCCGGCTGCAGATGCCCGTCGCATACCTCACCCGGCCCGTGTGGCTGTCAGCCGCCGGCGACGTCGCGCCGCAGGAACACGAGATAGCCTGCGATCAACGCCGGCAACGCGTACAGCGCGCACACCCAAAGCGAGTGCCAGATCGGCGCCCAGTCCGTCGGCGTCCGCAGCAGGCCGTGCCAGTTGGCGAACTGCTGCGTCAACAGATATGGCTGGATGCCTTCGAGGCCCGGGATCGCCGAGACGATGTAGAGCAAGATCACGAAACCCACCGCTCCCACGACCGATGCCGCGCTATTGCGCGTCGCCGTCGAAAGCAGCACCCCGAAGGCCACGACTGCGAACAGGGGGATCAGGTAGATCGCGTTTGACGCGAACACCAGCAGCAGCGCTTTGGGCGCCGAGATCTGGGTTCCCGAGAGCGTTATCACCGGGTGGAAGCCCCACGACGCCAAACCGCCGATTGTCGCCACGGCCGCCGACACGTATACCGCGAGAGCCGCGTAGAGCATCGCCGCCACCGCCTTGGCCGCGAACACCTGCCCGCGGTTGACCGAGCGAGTCAGGATCGTCTTCAGCGTGCCGTTGCCGTCCTCGGCCGCGACGATGTCCCCGGCGACCAGCGAAGCGATCAGCGGCAGCATGAAGGCGGATAGGAACTCCAGCGTCAGCACCGGCGTCGCCAGTCCCGACGCCGTGATCTGGCCCGAGAAGATCGAGAGATTCCCGCCGCGATCGTGGTGCTCGTGGACGTTCTCGAACACCACGAAGATCAGCGGGAAGATCGCCGCCAACACCAGTCCCAGATACGTCCGCTTCTGCGAGACCAGCTTGCGCAGCTCCCAGCGCAGCACCGTCGGGACCCGCGGACGCCGCCCGCCGATCGTGCGTGGCGCCGTGGGCGCCGCGGATGCCTCTGCCGCGCTCACTGCGTGTCCCGCGGCCCCGGTCGGCTGCCCGCGGACGCCAGCGCGACCTCGCGCGGGATCGGGCCGCGCGACCCGTCCCCATCTCCCAAATCCATTTCCCGGTCCCCCTCCGTGAGGCGAAAGAACAGATCCTCGAGCGTCGCCAGCTCCGGGGTCAGCGCCAGAATCGCGATTCCCGCCCCGCCGAGCGCCAACGAAAGCCCGCCGACGTCGGACTCCTGCGCCTGAAAGCGCACGCCGTGCTCGTCGGCGACCGCGTGCTCCACGCCCGCCGCTCCCGCCGCCACCTTCAGCGCGCGCGCATCGTCGCTGGTGCGCATCCGGTAGCCCGCCCCGCCCTGGCGGCGCAGGTCCGCCAGCGCGCCCTCGTAGACCACTCGCCCCGAGTCGACGATCGCCACTCGATCGCACAGTTCCTGCACCTCCGGGAGCTGGTGGCTGGAGAGCAGCACCGTGATCCCATCGTCTGCCAGGCGGCGGATCAGCGCGCGCATGTCGCGCATCCCCGCAGGGTCCAGGCCCGTCGCCGGCTCGTCGAGAAGCAGCAGGCGCGGCCGGCGCAGCAGCGCCGCCGCGATCCCCAGGCGTTGGCGCATCCCGTGCGAGTAGCCGCCCACGCGGTGCTTGCCTCGTGGCGCCAGATCCACCACGTCCAGCACCTCCCCGATCCGCTCCCGCGCGTCGCCCCCGTCGAGCGCCGCCAGCAGCTCGAGGTTCTTGCGGCCCGTCAGATAGGGGTAGAAGCGCGGCGCCTCGACGAACCCCGCCACACCTTCCAGCGCCGCCGCCCCCGCGTGCATCGGGTCGCGTCCAAACAGCTCCACCTTGCCCGCGCTCGGCATGATCAGACCCAGGCACATCCTCAGCGTCGTAGTCTTGCCGGCCCCGTTGGGCCCCAGGAACCCGTACACGTCGCCCGCGCCCACGTTCAGGTCGATGTGGTCGACCGCAAGGACCTCCTTGTAGCGCTTGACCAACCCCCGCGCCTTCACCGGCGGCGCTTCGCTCACCTCAGAGGCCCTTTGCCGCGTCCTGCAGAGTCGCCGGGGTCACCGAGCCAGCGAGCAGGTAGTCCACGCCACCGCGCTCGAAGCGCATGATCGTGCCCAGCGGCGTCGGCAGCTCCGTCGCACTCGCTCCCGGGAGCGCCACCTTCGGCAGGTCGCCCAGGAACGACAGCGCGCCCGATTCTTGCGAGCCCGCTTCCTCGCCCGCCTTGGCCTTGCTCTGCAACACCGCGATTCCGCCCAGGCCTTTGCCGTACGTCACCAGCGCCGCCGCCTGGCCGTTGAGCTGCGCGCCCCGCACTTCATCGCGCGTCATGCCCGCCAGCGTCCCCGGAGCGTCCACCGTGAACGGAACCGCCGCCTGAACCGCAGCCAGGCCCTGCTCGTGCGTCACCGATTGCTTGGACCCCTCGCCGCGCGCGTGGGCGCCTGCGTGGGGCGGTTCGACTTCTGTCACCTTCGCCCCCGGTGGTGGGGTGAAGGTGAACACCGAGTCCGATATCGCCCCGTAAGAGACTTCGGTCGCGCTCAGTTCCAGCACCGGCGTCGCGCTCTGCGTCGAGTACACCGCCAAGCGCAGCGGTATTCCGTGCGTCGCGTCCCACGCCAGTTCCGCCCCGCCCACCAGGCCGCCGTCGTGGCTGGGGGAGATCCGCACCGCGTACGCCGCCTGTCCCGCCACGTCCGTCGGGGTCGCTCCCGACAGGTTCGCGTGACGCATCACCTTGACGATCGCTTCCTGGATCTCCGCCACCGTCGGGATTCCATGGCCACTGCCATCTGAGCTCCCGTTGTCCGCGTCGCCGGATTCCTGCGGCGTGTAGCGATAAAGACTGTTCGACGATCCGTCGTACATCGACACCGTGTGCCCGTCGTAGAAGATCTCCGTGTCGCCCCGTTCGGACTGCAGCTCCACGCGCAGCTTGCCTTCGCTGGAGATCCACAGCCGGCCCGACGCGCCCGTCAGCAGCGGGCTCGCCGCCGCGGAGGCGCCGCCGCCCTGGGAGGCGAGGCTCGTTCCTTCGATCAGGTGGTTCGTGAACACGATCCGTGCGCTCACGCCGGAGACCGGGTTCGCGTGCCCTTCGGTGAGCGCGTCGTGGATCGCGTCGGCGAGCGGCTTCGGTGGCGGTGTCGGCCCTGTCACCAGCGCCGTGGCCAACGCTGCCGCGACCGCGCCGATCGCGACGACCGCCCCGCATAGGAACAGCAGGCGCGAGAGCGGCAGGCGGCGCAGGAAGTTGCTCATCGTCGGCTCCAGTGACTCGGCGGGTGCGAACGCGGATCGACGTCCACAATGAAGGCTAGCGCGCAAGCTGAAGGGATCCTGAAGATGGGGTGGGGGGATTCTCATTTCGAGGCCCCGCCGCGCGTGCGCGCGCCCGTGTGCGCGCGGGCGGGCGGGCCCTCGCACCCGCGCACGCGCGGCGGGCGCCCCGGTGATGCAACCGATATGGTCCCGCCGACATGGTCATCGTCTTGCTCGTCTTGTGGGTCGTGCTTGGCCTCGGCGTGTTGCTCGTCGCGATGCGCGGCGGTCCCCGCGGCGCCCGCGCCGCGCTGCATACCGAAGCCAAGGGTGGCCAACGCGTGCTGCTCGTGATCGTCCTCGCCGCGTTCGTGGTCGGGCTCGTCGTACCCGGGTTCGTGATCGCCGCCAACTCGTCCAACAAGGCCAGCGTCGCCGCCGGCGGCGTCAAATTGACGGCTCAGCAGCAGAAGGGGCGCGAACTGTTCTCGCATTCCTGCAATCTCTGCCACACGCTCGCCGCCGCGAACGCCGTAGGGCACATCGGGCCCAATCTCGACGTGCTCATACCCGAAGTGTCGTCCAAGAGCCAAGCCGCGGGCAAGGCATTCGTGCTCAGCGCGATCCTCGAAGGCCGCGCGCGCGGCAACGGCCAGATGCCCGCGCTGCTCTACCAAGGCAAGGAAGCCGAAGACGTCGCCAGTTTCGTGGCGGCCGCCGCCGGGCACTGAAAACGCGCAGCTAGCGCCTTCCGGCGAGCCCTCCGTCCGAGGGCGCTGTTAGCATCGCCGCCGATGCCACGACCAGCCGAGGCCCGAGCCTGGTGGGCCGAAGTGGATGACGTGAGGGAGCGCATCGAGCGGCGCCGCGCACGCGAAGGCGGGCAGGCGCGGCGCGGCGTGCGTGTTGTGCGGCCCGGTTCGCACGCTGGCGCGGCGCGGCTCGTCTCGGTGGACTCTCGTATGACCGCGACCGCAGCGCGTGGAGCGCGGCGCGTATCCGGACCCTCCGGCGGCCGGCGCCGTCCGCGTCCCCGCCCGGCCCAGCTTGTGGGCCCGCGCCCCGACCGGATCGCGTCGTGGGCCGTCGCGCTCGGCTTCCTGCTCGTGCTCGCCGCGATTCTCAGCGCGCACTGATCCCGCGCTTGCCGCGCGCCGTGCTTTGTCTTGCCCTAAGCGTGTGGCGCGCCCGATGAGATTCTTGGCGTCCTTTCGGCGTCGTGGGGTATAACGAGAATCGTCGTAGGAGAAGTGGCCGAACTTCTATGAGCCCGACGCTCCCCCAACGTCCGCTGCGCGTGCAGTCAGACGCGAGGCTCCTCCAGCTCGCCCGCCGTGGCGAGACGCCTGCTTTCGAAGCGCTTGTGCGGCGCTACCGCAAGCAGTTGCTCGGCTACTGCCGGCGGCTCGGCATGGGCGACGCCCAGGCCGAGGACGTCCTGCAGCAGGGTCTGCTGCACGCATGGCGCGCGCTGCGTCGTGGCGATGACGTCCACGAGGTAAAGAGCTGGCTGTACCGGATCGTGCACAACGCCGCCCTTGACGTTCTGCGCCGGCCCGGGCGCGACAACGTGCAGCTCGACGAGCGCCTCCACAGCGACATCGCACCGTCCGCAGCCGGCGAGCTCGATCGGCGCCTCACGGTCCAAGCGACGCTCACCGAGCTGGCCGCGCTGCCGGACATGCAGCGCGAGGCGCTCGTGCGCACCGCCGTTCATGGCGACAGCCACGAGCAGGTCGCCTCCGCGCTCGGGCTCAGCCATGCCGCGGTACGTGGGCTCGTGCATCGTGCGCGTGTCACGATGCGGACTGCCGCCGGGGCGCTCGTGCCGGAGCGCGCGATCCAGTGGTTGATCCGCTCCGGGCTCGGTACCGGAGTAGGCGTCCCGGAGCTGGGATCCTCCAGCGTTGGAGGCGGCGGCATGCTCACCGTGCTCGCCAAGGGCACCGCCGTGCTCGCCACCAGCGGGATGCTCGTCAGCGGACTTGTCGCCGCTCGGCACGATCGCACCCACAGTGCTCGTTCGCCCGCTGCACGTATCGTGCACGTCACCACTGGTCCCGACAACGCTCCTGATGGGGCATTGGCAGCCTCTGTCGGGGCGCCGAAGGCGGCGGGTTCGGTTGCTCTTGGCACGCCGCGTGCCCGACGCACGACGGCGTCCTGGGAGCCCGCACGGCCGGGTTCCCATCGCGAGCGTCGCATTCGCCTAACAGCGGTTCCAGCGCCTGCCGCGGATAGCACGCCCGTGCCGCCCGCGCCCGCAAGCTCGGTTGTGCTGCGCCGCGGCGTTCGGCGTGGCCGCGGTGAATCTCACACGCCCTCCGCGGGCGTCCTCGTCGGATCTGACCGGCACACTGAAGGCGGACGTCTGACCCGGCGCAGCCACGGTGGGCAGCCACACGGCCGCGAAGGTTCGGGCGAGGGCGGAGATGGATCCGCCGACGACCAGTCCGGCGGCGAAGCGTTCGCCGGTGGGTATGGCGAGGGGCACGGCGGCGCCGGAGCGCAACCGGACAGCGGTGGCGAGTCCAGCGCGCGCGTAGCCGAGAAATCCCGTGGGAGTGGCGAGTCCGATCGTGGTGGGGACTCGCATCCGTTGGCTGGAGAATCCGGTATGCAAAGCAATGGTGCACAGGGTGCCGGCGAGCCGGATGGGGGCCAGGGGAGCGACGATTCCGGCGGTGATTCCGGTCGTGACACGCACGATGAAACCCAGGTCACCGGCGTTCCTGGGGCGAACCCGCAGGAAGGCTCCGACAACTAAGCCTCCCCGCGCTGGTCGGGCCGAAGCCCCGACCGCGTGAGTTTTCGCGATTACGTACGTCTCAGTCTGCAATCGGAAGCCACGCGACGATTGCAAAGGAGATTGACATGCCAAGGATTGCTCTAATCGCGAGCACCGCGTTTGCGGCGCTCGCCTGCGCGCTGTTGCCGAGTGGGGCGCTCGCTCACGGCCATCATCGCGGCCACCACCACGCGCGGCATGCGCGCCACCACGGGCGGAGATTGCACGCCTTTGGCGCACACAACGGCGTCGGCGCTCAGCAGACCGGCAGCGGCGGGAGTACGGGCAGCTCGGCTCCCACCGAGAACGTCGGCCCCACCCCGGGCAGCCCGGCGGGTAGCGCCGGAACGATCGTCTCGTTCACCGAAGGAGTGCTGACGATCAAGCTCGGCGAAGGCGAAAAAGCCACGACGATCTCGGGCAAGGTCGACGAAGACACCGAGATCCACTGCATTCCGGCGCCCGCCACGACACCGCCGGCGACCGCCCCAACGTCGAATACCACCGCAAACGCCGCCGACAACGGTGGCTGGAGCGACGGTCAGCGGTCTGACGGGGAACCCGGTATGCACCACGATGATCAAGGCTCCGGGGACGACCGGGACGGCGGCGATCGCAATCTCGAAGGCGGCCAGCACTGCCAGTGCAGCACCACCAATCTCACCCCGGGCACGATCGTGCGCCGGGCCGAGCTGCAGCTCGACGCCTCTGGCGCGGTCTTTAGGGAGATCGTGCTCGTCGGCTGAGCCGCAGGCTCTTCCCGGCGGACAACCGGGGAGGACGGCTCGCACGGCCGGGGGCGGCCTCATCCGTCCGCTCCCGGCCGGCGTGCCGCCGCGTCTCACGTCTCGCACGGTTTTGGCCATTGGTCGATAGCGGTCGGCAGATCCATCGACTAAGGTCCGCCCGATGGCAGAGCAGGCAGACCGCCCGCAGAGCGCGGCGGACGTGATGGCGTTTGTGCAGGAGCGCGAGATCCGCTTCATTCGCTTCTGGTTCACCGACATCCTGGGCCAGCTCAAGTCGTTCTCGATCAATGCCGCCGAGCTGCAGGACGCCTTCGAGGCCGGGATGGGCTTCGACGGGTCCTCGATCACCGGTTTCAATGCGATCGAGGAGTCCGACATGATCGCGCTGCCCGACCCCTCGACGTTCGCGGTGCTGCCGTGGCGCCCAGAGGAGCAGGGTGTGGGGCGGATGTTCTGCGACATCATCACCCCCGAGCGCATCCCCTACGAGGGCGATCCCCGCCACGTCCTGCGTCGCGCCGTGCAGCGCGCGCGCGACATGGGCTTCGAGACGTTCAACGTCGGGCCCGAGCTCGAGTACTTCCTGTTCAAAGACAGCCGCTCCACCGAGGTCCTCGACCGTGGCGGCTACTTCGACCTCACGACGCTCGACGCCGGCTCGGACGTGCGCCGCGAGACGGTGCTCGCGCTGGAGCAGCTCGGGATCCACGTCGAGTACACCCACCATGAGGTCGGTCCCTCCCAGCACGAGATCGACATGCGCTACGCCGACGCGATGAAGATGGCCGACGACTGCATGACCTATCGCATCACGGTCAAGGAGTACGCGATGAAGTACGGGTGGCACGCGACGTTCATGCCCAAGCCGATGGTCGGCGAGAACGGCTCGGGCATGCACACCCACCAGTCGCTCTTCAAGGGAGGCCGCAACGCGTTCTTCGACCCCGACGATCAGTACTTCCTCTCCGACGTCGGCAAGGCGTTCATCGCCGGTCAGCTCAAGCACGCGCGCGAGATCAGTTCGATCTTCGCGCAGTGGGTCAACTCCTACAAGCGCCTCGTCCCCGGCTACGAGGCGCCGGTGTACGTCGCGTGGTCGCGCCGCAACCGGTCTGCGCTCGTGCGTGTCCCGCTCTATCACCCCGGGCGCGAGCAGGCAACGCGTATGGAGCTGCGCTGCCCCGACCCCGCGTGCAACCCGTATTTGACGTTCGCCGCCCTCTTGCAGGCGGGCCTGGAGGGCATCGAGAAGGGTTACGAGCTACCGGAGCCGATGGAGCGCAACCTCTACCACCTCTCCGGCGAGGAGCACCGGCGTCTGGGTATCGAGCAACTGCCCGAGACGCTCGGCGAGGCGATCGAGATCACCGCGGAGTCCGAGCTCGTGCTGCGTACGCTCGGCGAGCACATGTTCAACCGCTACGTCGAGATCAAGCGCCAGGAGTGGGAGGACTACCGCGTGCAGGTCTCCCAGTGGGAGCTCGACCGCTACCTCTCGATCCTCTAGCGCGGCAGGAGCCCGCCGGCGCCGGGCGAATCACCGCTGTGTGAGTGAGGACACGCGCTGCTACACCCAGATCGACGAGCACGCGATCGCCGAGCATCGGCGCACTGGCCGGTTCTTCTGGCTCGACCTGCAGGCGCCGAGCGCCGAGCAGGTAGAAGAGCTCGGGCGGATCTTCGGATTTCATCCGCTCGCGCTCGAGGACGCGACGAATCTCGGTCAGCGCCCGAAGCTCGACGAGTACGGCGACTACGCGTTCCTCGTGTTCTATGGCGCGCGTGCCTTGCCCGGTGGGCGGATCGGTCTCAGCGAGGTGCACATGTTCGTCTCCGGCGACTACGTCGTGACGCTCCGCCACGAGCCGATCGCCGGGCTCGATGAGCTGCGCGGGCGTTTGGAGAGCCGCGACCCGCGCAGCGAGCAGTTCCTCGTGTACTCCGTGCTCGACACCGTCACCGACACGTTCTTCCCGGTGCTCGCCTCGCTGGACGAGGAGATCGACGCGATCGAGGACGCCGTCATAGTCGAACCCGGCGAGACCCAGCTGCAGCGGATCTTCGCGCTCAAGCGCGACCTCGTAGCGCTGCGCCGCGTCGTCACGCCACAACGCGACATCTTCGCGCGCGGCATCGACCGGCTCGCCGAGCTGCCCGGGTTGGAGAGCGACGTGCGCGACTACTTCCGCGACGTCTACGACCACCTGATCCGGATCTCCGATCTTGTCGACTCCTACCGCGACCTGCTCAGCGGCGTGACCGACATGCATCTCTCGACCGTCGCCAACCGCCAAGGGGAGGTAGCCAAGCAGCTCACGATCATCGCGACGATCTTCCTGCCGCTCACGTTCATCACAGGCTTCTTCGGGCAGAACTTCTCGTTTCTCGTACTCCACGTCATCAACACGACGCTGTCCTTCTACGTACTCGGTCTTGGCAGCCTGGTCGTTTCGTGCGCGATCTTCATCGTGTTCTTCCGCCGCCGCGGCTGGCTGTAGCTCAGAGGGGTCCGAGCAGCGCTTGCAGCTCGGTGGGCTCGGTCACCGGCAGGCGGCAGGCGAAGCGCTCGCAGACATAGGCTGCGGGGCGTCCATCGACGCTCGCGCGGCCGGCGAGCAGTGGAACCACCGTGTGCGGATCCGGTGCCAGGTCGGTGGCCGCGTTGCCGGGGTCAGCTTCCCCGGGGCCCGCGGCAAGCACCATCCGGGGTCTGGGCCGCTGGCGAACGACGCGCTCAAGCTCCTGGCGCTGGTCTCCGTCCGGTCCGACGATCGCGACCTCGCGGGAGGGCGATACGTAGAAGTCGATCGCCTGCAGCAGGTGCCCGAACGCGGCCGGATGGCGCGGCGCGATCTCGTGCAGCAGTCGCAACACGCCAAGCGCGTGACGCTCATAGTCGTGCTCGCCCGTCAGAGCTGCCAGCCGCAACAGGCCGAGCGCTGCCGAGGATCCGCCGGCGGGGATCGGCGAGTCCTCGAGGTCCTTGCGGCGTGCGATCAGCGCTTCGTGGTCGTTGGCCGTCGAGAAGAAGCCGCCGCGCTCGGGGTCGCGGAAGCGCTCGATCAGCTCCTCCTCAAGCGCCAGCGCCGCCGTGAACCAGCGCTCTTCGAACGTCGCTTCGTAGAGCGCCAGGAGCGCCTCGAGCAGGAATGCGTGGTCCTCCAGGTAGCCGTCGAGGCTCGCACGGCCGTGGCTGTAGGTGCGAAGCAGGCGCCGGCCGGCGTCGGCTCTCGGGACCCACAGCTCGCGCAGCACGAACTCAGCGGAGGCGCGCGCGGCGTCGAGATAGCGCGGCTCCTCCAACACCGCCCCGGCGTCGGCGAACGCGGCGATCGCCAGTGCGTTCCAGCTCGTCAGGCGCTTGTCGTCGAGCTCGGGGCGGGGGCGGTGCTCGCGCGCGTCCAGCAACAGTGAACGGATGCGTTCGCGCTTCTCGGCGGGTGGCTCAGGCCCGTCGGCGCGCAGGACGTTCAGGCCGACCTCGCGACCGCTCTCGCCGGCGAAGTTCCC
>DASXOX010000008.1:0-25469 GCA_036493975.1 Solirubrobacteraceae bacterium | reverse complement strand
GCGATCCTCGCCCGCCAGCAACGAAGGAAGCGGGACCCGCTGCTCGGTCGATGGCTCCCAGATCACCTCGCAAGCCGCAACCGGGTGAGCGACGCCCTTGAGCGCGACCGCGTCGAGCGCGCGATATGTGAACCCGCCGCGTGTGCCGATCAGGGCACGCACCAGCTCAGAGGCGAGGATCTGACCTGGCGCACCGGCGTCACAAAGCCGCTTAGCGATCACGACGGGCGTGCCGAAGTAGTCGCCCTCGTCGCGAATCGGCTCGCCGACGTTCAAGCCGATGCGGACCGCGAACGCGAGCTCGCCGCCGGCCTGAGCGCTGTGTACGGCCTGCTGGATCGCGATCGCACAAGCGACCGCATCGACGGCGCTCGCAAACGCCACCATCAACCCATCGCCGAGGTTCTTGACCTCCTCTCCGCCGTGCATCGCCGCGGCCTCGCGCAGCAGACCGAAGTGCGCGCGCCGCAAGCGCTCGCCCTCCTCGTCGCCGAGACGCTGCAGCGTCTCGGTCGAGCCGACCTGGTCGGTGAACAGCAGCGTCACCGTCCCGCTCGTCCGTTGCGTGGCCTGGGTGGAAATGGGCGACGCGGGGTCCGACGGCGACGCCGCGGCGGGCTCCGACGCCGCGGCGAGCCCGGGCGCCGCGGCAACCCTGGGCGCCGCGGGAAGCTCGGGCGTTGCGGAGAGCACGGGCGTTGCGGAGAGCACGGGCGCCCCTGACTGGGACCCAGCAGCCTGCGCGACAGAGCCGCCCGCGCGAATCCCCTCGACCAGCTCGCGCGTGGCGGGCGAGGGGACGATCCCGAGCTCCGAAGCGAAGCGGTCGGCGAGACGACGGTACGTGGTGAGCGCCGCCGAGCGGTCCCCGTTTGCAGCCAGTCGGCGGATCAGCTCACGGTGGGCCCCCTCGGAGAGCGGGTCGAGTGCGACCTGGCGCCGTGTGAGCGCGACTGCCGCCGCCGCGTCGCCCGCGACTTCCGCCGCGGCAGCCATCCGCTCAAGCAGCGCCGCGACTCGCGTGCTGTGCTCCTCGCGCCGTTCGTAGACCCATTCATCGTCGAGGTCTTCGAGCAGATCTCCCCGCGCGAGCTCGAGCGCTTCCTCGCACCGGTTCTCAGCGAGCAGCCGATCGAACTCGCCGACGTCGGTCCACACGTCGTCCTCACCGGCGAGGGCGACGCCATCGCGGGTGGCAATCAGGTAGCGATCGGCCTCGGCGCCCAGCGTGCGTCGCAGCGCCGAGAGGGCGCTGCGAAGGCTCGTGCGCGCGCTCTCGTCGAGCACGTCAGGCCAGAAGCGCGCGGCGAGCTGGCCGCGCGGGTGCGTGCGCCGCTCCAAGGCAAGTAGGCCGAGCAGCGAACGCGCCCGGCGGCTCGCGGGCAACTCCAAACTCCCCCCGTCGACCTCGAGCGTCAGCTCACCCAGCAATCTGACGCGCAGCATGGACGAAGCGTACGCGGATTCACGAGCGTTTCGCGCGCGCTTCGCGGTGGCTCCACGGGCCCCTGGAACAGTTGCTCGTGGAAGGCACAACAACGAGGGGAGCAACAGATGGCCACCGAGGCGCAACTGGACCAGGAGAAGCTTCAAGCGTTCGTCGAGCGGATCGTGCTCGACGTCGGAACCGCGATGCGCGGAGGACTGCTGTTCATCGGCGACCGCCTCGGCATCTTCGCGGCGCTCGCACAGTCCGGGCCGGTGACGGCGGCCGAGCTCTCACGGCGCACGGATCTCGACGAGCGCTATCTGCGCGAGTGGCTTGGGGCGATGGCGACAGCCGAGTACCTCGAGCACGACAAGGAGGGCGACACCTACTTCCTGGCGCCCGAGCACGCTCTGCCGCTCGCCGATGAGGAGTTCCCGTTCTTCACGGGCGGCCTCCTGCAGATGATCGTCCCGACGGTCACGGTTGCGCCGCGAGTCGCCGAAGCGTTCAAGACCGGCGGCGGCGTGACGCAGGACCTCTATCTGCCCGACATGTACGAGTCGATCGAGCGCCTCACGGCGCCGTGGTACAGGCACAGCCTCGTCCAGACGTGGATCCCGGCGATGCCGGGTGTCGCGAAGAAGCTGCAAGCCGGCGGATCGGCGTGCGACGTCGGCTGCGGGTCGGGTCGCGCTCCGGTGACGATCGCAAAGGCGTTCGCGACCGCCGAGGTTCACGGCTACGACGTCCACGCCGGCTCGATCGAGCGCGCACGAGCCAATGCGCAGGCCGAAGGGGTCGCCGACCGGGTGACGTTCACGGTCGGCGACGGCGCCGAGCTGCCGCAGGGCCGGTTCGATCTGATCAGCACGTTCGACGTCGTGCACGACTCCGTCGATCCGGTTGGACTGATGCGCGCGATCCGCCACGCGCTGCGCGAGGACGGCACGTATCTGATGCTCGAGATGAACGCATCGGGTGACGTCGAGGAGAACCGCAACCCGCTGGGCAGGATGCTCTACAACGTCAGCACGCTCTACTGCATGACCACCTCGCTCGCGCATGGCGGCGCCGGCATCGGCGCGTGCATGGGAGAAGAGAAGGCTCGCGAGCTCGCCTACGCGGCCGGCTTCACCCGTTTCCGCAAGCTCCCGATCGAGGAACCGTTCTCGGTCCTGTACGAGCTCAAGGCTTAGAGCGGCAGGTGGTCGATCCCGTCAGGCCGCCGTTTGACAACGACGGCGCAAACAGACAACCTCGTCAGGAAAGAGGCCAGAGCAATGGCAACTGAGAAGATCACCAAAACCGCAGTCGTACCCGTGCCGCCAGGACCCGTGTTCGGGCGCGACACAGAGCAGAGCCGTGCCCGCTACCCCGACAGTGAAGGGTTCGTCGAGCGCGACGGCCAGCACATCTTTTACGAGGTCTACGGCGAGGGCGAGGAGACGATCTTTCTGCTCCCGACCTGGTCGCTGATCCATTCGCGCCACTGGAAGATGCAGATCCCGTACTTGGCACGCCACTTCCGGGTCCTCGTGATGGACGGCCTCGGCAACGGCCGCTCCGAGCGCTGCCGTGACCGGAAGCGCTACGCGGCGGCGGAGTTCGCACGCGACTGTCTGGCTGTGATGGACGCCACTGGCACCGAGCGGGCGGTAATGGCGAGCCTCTCGACCGGCGCCCAGTACCAGCTCGAGCTCGCTCGCCTAGCGCCCGAGCGCGTGGTCGGAGCCACGTTCATCGGCCCGCTGTTCCCATACACACCATCCCATTACTCGATCCTGCTGAGCCCACGGGCCTTCGCCTTTGCGCTTCGCTCCCCCGTGCATGTCTTTCGCTGGTGGGGGCGTGTGAGTCCCGTCTACTGGCGAGCGGACTACCCCGGATTCGTGAAGTGGTGGGTCTCACGGTGCTGCTCGACGCCACACTCGACCAAGGGCATCGAGGATGCAACTGGATGGATGCTGGAAACCGACCCCGAGACGATGATCGCCTCCGTGCAGTGGGACTACCTCCGCGACCGGCGTACGCTGCGCGAGCGGGCACGGAACCTGCGCTGCCCAACGCTGGTTATCCATGGCGAGCACGACAAGGTCGTACCTCCGCGCGACGGCCGGATCCTGGCTCGGCTCACCGGCGGAAAGCTCGCGACGGTCCCCGAGGTGGGCCACCTCCCCCACGCGCGCAAGCCGGTCCAGTCCAACCTGGCGCTGCGCGACCTCTGCGAGGAAGCCTTCAGACGGCGCCGTACGCCACGCGATCCGACGGTCCACCGCCCCGACGGTCGTCGGCGTGCCCTCTTCGTCTCATCTCCGATCGGGCTCGGCCATGCGCGACGCGATGTCGCGATCGCGCACGAGCTGCGCCGCCTGCACCCCGACCTACAGGTCGACTGGCTCGCCCAAGACCCCGTAACGCGCGTGCTGGAAGCGGAGGGAGAGCACATCCACCCTGCCAGCGCGCACCTGGCCAACGAGTCGCGCCACATCGAATCGGAGTCCGCCGAGCACGATCTGCACGTGTTCGAAGCATTGCGCCGCATGGACGAGATCCTCGCCGCGAACTTCATGGTCTTCCACGACGTGGTGCGCGAGCAGCGCTACGACCTGTGGATCGGCGACGAGGCGTGGGAGGTCGACTACTACCTGCACGAGCACCCACGTGAGAAGCGCGCGCCGTTCGCTTGGCTGACGGACTTCGTCGGTTACCTGCCGATGGACGAGCAAGACAAGCGCGAAAGCTTCCTGACCGCCGACTACAACGCCCAGAAAATCGAGCACATCGCGCGATTCCCGGAGATACGTGACCTGTCCCTATTCGTCGGCAACCCCGAGGACATCGTCCCCAAGCGGTTCGGACCGGAGCTGCCGATCATTCGCGACTGGACCGAACGCAACTTCGATTTCACCGGCTACGTCACCGGCTTCGACCCCTCAGAGCTCGGCGAGCGCACTGAGTTGCGCGCCGAGCTGGGCTACGGCGAGGACGAGCGAATCTGCATCGTCACGGTCGGCGGCTCCGGCATCGGCGGCGACCTGCTGCGACGCGTGATTGCCGCTTTCCCGCAAGCCAAGGAGCGCGTTCCCGACCTGCGCATGATCGTCGTCGCCGGCCCGCGCATCGACCCCGAGTCGCTCCCCTCCCATCCCGGGCTCGAAGCCGTTCCATACGTGCACGAGCTCTACCGCCACCTCGCCGCCTGCGATCTCGCGGTCGTGCAGGGCGGCCTTACTACGTCGATGGAGTTGACAGCGAGCAAGCGGCCGTTTCTGTACTTCCCGCTACGTCGCCACTTCGAGCAGAACTTCCACGTCCGCCACCGCCTCGAACGCTACGGAGCCGGCCACCGGATGGACTACGGGGAGTCTTCCCCCGAGGTGATAGCCGAGGCCATCACACGCGAGATCGGCCGCGGGATCGACTACCGCGACGTGGAGACCGACGGCGCCGCGAAGGCGGCCCAGCGGATTGCCGAGCTGCTGTAAGGCGCCGAATGATGCGAACAAGTATCTTGAGTTGACTCGTTGCCCAACCCGAGGGAGCTCGTGAAATGCCGAAGCAGGTGAAGTCCGGTCAGATGGCGAGACCAACCCTCATCCTGGCGAGCGCCGCGCTCACCGCCGCGATCGGCATGGGCATCCCGACAGCCTCAGGACAAGCGACTACGGCCGTAGCCGCCAGCCTCCTCTCCCCCACTCCCACGCTCACCGCCACTCCGATCGGCCGCGTCCCCAGCACGCTGAAACCAGGCAGCGACGTCCACTCGCGCGATCTCGGTCATCGCGTGTTCGTCGACGACCGCCACGGCTTCGCGCTGGCGAACATCGGACAGGCGCAATATCCGGCTGCGAGTACCAACGGTGGCAGAACGTGGCGAGTGAGCGGCCCCGCACTGCACCTCAACGCGGCCCAAGCACCTTTCGTGGTGTGCGAAGTCGGCGCCCTGAATCGGCGCGTCTACTTCGCCGACGGTTGCGGCGGTGAAGTGGTCGACTCGACCAGCGACGGCGGCAAACACTGGTGGAGAACCCTCTTTGGCGGAGGCGTGCAGGCCGTCGTCGGAAGCGGTGGCCGCCTGGTCGCATTCGTCGCAGTCTCCAGCGAAGGCGGCCCGACGGCTGTCACGTGGGTGTACGCGTCCAATGACGGCGGCAAGCACTGGCACTACGAAAGCCAGCTCTAACACCGAATCGCTGCCGTTGTGTCTGCGCACCGTCGGGAGACTCAGACAATAGGATGCGGCTACATCTGTCGTCCACTAGACTGAGACCCATGAAGCCATCTGTGCGTACCCTGCTGGAGCCCGGCCACGATGACGAGTGGGCAGCCCTCAACGCAGAGAAGCGCCACGCCCTCACCCCCCCCGCCGACACGCCTATCAGCGAGCTGCTCAGGCGCGGACAGCACGTTTCAGCCCAGGCGGCCAAACTGCTGCGAGCGGTCGAGCGAGCTGCCGGTGGCACCCCTCGACCCTGAACTTGACGTCGCCGTCGCGGCGATGATCGAGGCCGGTGCCCGCTTCGTCGTGATCGGTGGTTTCTCGGTCATCGCAAACCGCTTCGTCCGGGCAACCGAGGACGTCGATTTCCTGGTTCCCGACGATGCGGCGAACGACCAGCGGATACTGACTGCACTCCTCAAACTCGACGGCGTGCGCCTGCGCGACGATGCTCCATTGCGCGAGGAGCATCTGCGCGGTAAGACACACCTCCGAGCGAGGACGCGAGCCGGGGTGATCGACATCGTGCGTGGCGGGCTGCCCCCCTTGGATTACGCAACCGTCGAGGAGCGCGCAATGCGCGCCGACGACGAAGGAGTCGAGTTCCTGGTCGCCGGCCTCAGCAGCATCGTCGGCTTCAAGCGCCTTGCGGGGCGTCCGCGAGACCGCAACGACCTACTCGGCTTGGAAGAGATCCACGGCGAACTCCCGGTCGAGCCGATTCCCGGCCTCGACGGCTGACCCCACCCAACGCCCGGTCGGCTCCCCGCCGCGACGCCCAGCTCTGTCATCGGCCGCTACGCGCTCGCACTTTTCACCGAGCAGCGTCGTGCGCCGCCCAGGATCCGGACGGCGCACGAGACCGACTCACCAAACTCAGCTAACGCGCTCCACCAGCATCGCCATCCCCATCCCCCCGGCGACGCACATGGACTCGATCCCGTAGGTGCCGTCGAGCGTCTGGAGGTCGTTGATGAGCGTGGTCATGATGCGCGCCCCGGTCATTCCGAAGGGGTGCCCCAGCGCGATCGCGCCACCGAACGGGTTGAGCTTGTCGTCGTCGATCCCGAGCTCCTCCTTGCACGGCACGATCTGTGCGGCGAAGGCCTCGTTGATCTCGACGACGTCGATGTCGCTCATCGACATGCCGGTGTTCTTCAGGAGCTGCTGGATCGCCGGGATCGGACCGAGGCCCATGACCTCGGGACGGATCGCGATGACGGTCGAGGCGAGGATCTTGACTTTGGGCTTCAGGCCGAGCTCGCTCGCGCGCTCCTCGGAGGTCACGAGCAGCGCGGCCGCGCCGTCGTTGAGCGGACAGGCGTTGCCTGCCGTGACGGTGCCGTCGGGGCGGAACGCGGGCTTCAGCTGGGAGAGCTTCTCCAGCGTGGTACCGGCGCGGGGGCCGTCGTCCTTGGTGACGACCTGCTCGGGGACGTCGATCTCGTTGCCTTCGCGGTCCCTATCCTTGTGGGCGGGCGCGGTGACGGGGACGATCTCGACGTCGAAGTGCCCTGACTCCTGCGCAGCGACGGCACGGCTCTGGGAGATCACGGCCCATTCGTCCTGGGCCTGGCGGCTGACCTTCTTTTCGTCGGCGACATTCTCTGCGGTGAGGCCCATCGGGATGTAGACGTTGTAGAGCGAGCCCTCGGAGCCGTCGAGCTGGGGGTGGAACTCGAACTCGCCGCCTTTGGTGGCGCGCGAGACGGCCTCGACGCCGCAGGCGATGTAGGTGTCGCCCTCGCCGGCCTTGATCGCGTGGAAGGCCATGCGCGTGGTCTGCAGCGAGGAGGCGCAGAAACGGTTGACGGTGGTGCCGGGCACGTGGTGGTCGATGCCGGCGAGCAGGGCGGCGTTGCGACCGATGTTGTAGCCGGACTCGCCCTCGGCGAAGCCGCAGCCCATCATGACGTCGACGATCGAGCTCGAGTCGAGCTGCGGGTTGCGCTCCAGCAGCGCCTTCAGCGGCACCGCGGCGAGGTCGTCGGCGCGAACGGATTTGAGCGACCCCTTGACGGCGCGCCCGATGGGCGTGCGTATGGCGTCGACGATTACGGCGTCAGGCATCGAAAGCTCTTCTCCTTGGTCGTTTGCGCCCGTCGCTGCAGCGGTGGGCGGGCCGGGTGGCGGGGCCACTCATCCTTCCCCCTCGGCCGCCCATCTTATGCCAAGGGGCACGAACCGGCGTTCGAGACCTACAGGTCGAGCCGCGAGACCCCGAGCTCGTCGAACCCGACATGGTGGGCGAGCTCGTGGCGCACCGTGCGCACTACCTGCTCGCGCAGTAATTCGGGGTCGTGCCCGAAGTCACGGCGCAACGTGTCGCGGAAGATCACGATGCGGTCGTGGTAGTTGTCGCGGCTGGCGCCATCGCCCTGGTAGAGCCCGTAGGCGCCGGCGCGACGGCCCTTGTCGGAGATCACGACCGCGACGTGGCGCAGGGCGTTGCGCAGCAGGTCGGGGAGGTCATCGAGGGCGTCGCGGACGAGCTCTTCGAAGTCCTCGTCGTCGAGCGGATCGAGCTCCATGAACTCGGCTTCGGCGGGGTCGACGGCGAGGCCCTCGCGGGCGAGCTCCTCGGCGCGGCGGACGATCTCTTCGAACTCCTCCTCGGACTCCGGGTTGCGCCATCCCGCGAGGCGCACCGCGATCGATGCGGCGGCGGCGGTGAGGATCGCGATCGCCGCGATCCCGAGCACGAGATCCTCCACGAGTCGCACGGCGCCGTCGGAGCTGAAGCCCTGCCCGACGACGATCACGAGCAGTCCCAGAGCCAGCGCGACGAGCGCCGCCAACCCGATCCGTCTGAGCTGGCCGAAGGCGCCCTGCGAACCAGAGGAGCGCATGTCGCCCGGGCCCTCTCTGCTACCCGCTTCGCTGTTTGAGCGTGCGTGCGATCACGAGCCGCTGGATCTCGTTGGTGCCCTCGTAGATCTGGGTTATCTTCGCGTCGCGCATCATTCGCTCCACCGGGTACTCCTTGACGTAACCGTAGCCGCCCAGGACCTGAACGGCCTCGACTGTGACGGCCATGGCGGTGTCCGAGCAGAAGACCTTGGCCATCGAGGAGTACTTGGCACGCAGCGGATCCATGCGATCGGCCATCGCACAGGCCTTGTAGAGGAGCTCGCGCGCGGCGGCCGTGCGTGTTTCCATATCGGCCAACTTGAACTGGATCGCCTGGTGGTCGATGATCGGCTTTCCGAACTGGACGCGCTCCTGGGCGTAGCCGACGGCGTAGTCGGTGGCGCCCTGCGCGATGCCTACGGCCTGCGCGGCGGCGCCGAGGCGGGTGCGCTCGAGCGTCCCGAGCGCAACGGAGAGACCCCGGCCGACCTCGCCGATGATGTTCTCCTGGGGCACGCGGACGTCCTCGAAGATCGGCTGACCGGTCGGCGATGCGCGGATCCCGAGCTTGTGCTCGAGCTTGCCGACGCTGAAGCCGGGACGGTCGGCCTCGACGACGAACGCCGTGATCCGCCGGGTCTCGCGGTCGGTGACTGCGAAGCAGATGTAGAAGTCGGCGACGCCGAGGTTGGTGATCCAGTTCTTGGTGCCGTTGATGACCCACTCATCGCCGTCTTTGACGGCGGTCGTCTTCATGCCCGCGGGATCCGAGCCGGCCTCGGGCTCTGAGAGCGCGAATGCCGGCGTCCACTCTCCCGTGGCGCACTTGGGCAGGAAGCGCTCCTTGAGCTCATCGGAGCCGAACAGCTGAATCGGCAGGGTGCCTAGCTCCTGCACCATCAGGATCAGCGCGCAGGCGGCGTCGACCTTGGCGATCTCCTCGACGGCCATATTGAGCATCAGCGTCCCGGTGCCAGTGCCCCCGTACTCGGTGGGGAAGGGCAAGCCGAGGATGTCCTGCTCGCCGAGCAGCTTGCGGATATCCCAGGGGTACTCGGCGCGCTCGTCGATCTCGGCTGAGCGCGGCGCGATCTGCTCGCGCGCTATCTGGCGGATAGTGGCGCAGAAGTCGAGGTGCTCCTGGGGGATGGTGTATACGTGGCTAAGGGCCTCTGTAGTCATGTATCTGGATCCTAATGGCCCGCGCGTGGCGATGTGGGTCGGCCGGCCGTGGCTTCTGAGACGGCCTCCGGTGAGCGCTAGGCTGGCGAGCATGAGCACCCCGAGCGAGTCCGCCGCGGAGGAGCCGAGCGAGCTGGAGATCGACCCAGCGGAGCTCGTGGCGTGGCGCATGCGACGGCCAGAGCTGCAGATCGTGGACGTGCGCGAGCGCTACGAGCGCGAGGCCGGCCACATCCAGGACAGCGGCCACATCGAGCTGACAGAGCTCTCGGGCCGCGCGGGAGAGCTCGACCGAGCGGTTCCGATCGTCTTCTACTGCCGCGTGGGCAGCCGTTCAGGAATGGCCGCGCAGGCGTTTCGTGCGTCGGGTTTCCGCGCGCACTCGCTGCGTGGCGGGCTGCTTCGCTGGACCCAGGAGCAGCGGCCGTTGATACCCGCGGACGGACATGTCGCCGACCACTGACCACCAAGATCGCAGTGCGAATAGGAGAGTGAGAGAGATGGAGGCATCCCAAGCGCAGTACCCGAATGTGAAGACCGGCGAGGGCTACGCGGTCGGCCATCTCGACGACCTCGGCGAGGGGCCGGGCTTTCGCAAGGTACGTAAGGGCCTTGACGTAACCGCGTTCGGTGTCAACGCGATCGTGATGCCCGCTGGCGTAGAGAGCGGGTTTCACTGGCACGAGACCCAGGAGGAGCTGTACTTCGTGCATCGCGGGACGATCGAGATGGAGTTCGGCGACGGCACCACCCAGCGCCTACCAGAGGGCTCGTTCGCACGCGTCGACGCGGCGACGCTGCGCAAGATCCGCAACGTCGGCGATAGCGACGCGGTGTACCTGTGCGCGGGCGGCAAGGACGGCTATGTGGGCCGCGACGGGCGCAGCCCGGAGGGCGAACAGCGCATCGGGCCGATCAAAAGCTGAGGGCCGGCGCGCTCGGACCGGGCGGCGCGCTCAGTTCAGGAGCTCTTTGACGTAGCGCTGGTGCAGTTCGCCCAGCGGCGTCTTGCTGGGATGAAAGCCGAGCGCGCTGTTCATCGCGGTCGCAAGCGGCATCCATGTGAGGATCAAGTAGGCGCTCAGGACGAGCGCCGCGACGCGCAGCCGGCGTGAACCTGAGAGCGCGGCAAGCGGCAGGACCCACAGGATGTACCACGGCAGGACCCAGGCGAGCGTCATGAGCAGCGCGATCGTCGCCCATCCGGAAGCGGTGATCGAGTCCCGCCAGCGCCATGCAAGCACGCAGCTAGCCAGCAGCGCGGCAACCAAGGCGCAGCTGAGCAGGATGCGCATCGTGTCGGTCTCGCCGCCCTGGCCGAGGATCAGCCCGAGCAGGTTGGGGAGGCTGACGGCGATCACGAGCCGACCCTGCGTGCCGATGTTCGGCAGGTGCGGCCCGAACGCGAGCAGGCTGCAAGCGCCCCATACAAGCGCGCCGCCGGCCATCCCCACGAGGACTCCGAGGAGACGGCGCGGCACGCGCACCAAGCCGACTATGAGGACCGGGATCAGGATGCCGGCGGAGGCCTTCAGCGACATCGCGGTGACGAACGCGGCGCCGGCGCCTACGTCCAGCGGCGAAAGCGCGCCGCTCGCCGCGCGCACGCGGCGGGCGGCGGCGGCGAGCCCTGTGGCGGCCGGTGAGAGGGCCCGCACGGCAAGCTCGCGCCCCTCGTCGTCGCGTGCGGGCAGGACGCCGTCGAGGCCGCCTCTCAGCAGCAGGTAGAAGCCGAGCACGACACAGAAGACGGTGAGGAAATCGTTGTGGACCCCGCCGAGACCCCACATGAGCACGATCGGGTTGAGGCCGACGAGCACGATCGCGCGAACTGGATCGCGCCCGAGCAGGCGTGCGCATCGCCACACGAGCATCAGCGTCGCGAGGCTCGCGAGAACCATCAGGAGTTTCAGGCTCCACAGCGAGCCGGCGATCCCGAGCGGGACGACGGCGTAGGTGATAAGCGTAAAGGTGGGCCCATAGGGGCTGAGGAGGTTGTGCCAGTTGCTGAGATCGAAGCTCGGGTTCGTATGGGGCTCGAGCGCAGGGATCGTGGTGTAGGGGTTGAGATGGTCGAGGACCCCCATGCGGCCGTAGTTGATGTAGTTGAAGATGTCGGTGAGCGAGAGCGGCGGTGCGATCAGGAAGATCGCGTGCGCGGCGAGCACCGCGGCGATCGCCCAGCGCGCGCGCAGCCGGGGAACGTGCCTGAGGCCGACGAGGTAGGCGACGTACATCACGACCAGGGCGCCGGTGAACAGCGACTTCAGCACCGGGGGACTGCGCGTGAAGCTCGGCCACAGCCCGCCGAGCGGACCAGCGAGCCACCGGGGGAAGAAGCCGGCGTGGCTCGGCGCTGAGAGGAAGCTCGGCCGGTCGGCGGCGCCGAACACTATTACCGCGGCGCACAGCAGGATCGTGGCAAGCGCGACGGCGGCGATCCTGGTCTCGCGACGTTCGGCGCTGCCGACCTCGGCGTCGCCGTCGCGCGGAGAGCGACGTTCGAGCGAGATCAGCCTGCGTCGCGTCGCGACATCGGGCTCGCCCAGTAGCGGGTCCCGGAGAGGCAGTGTGGTCGCATCGCTTGACATACAAAGGGGACCCGGCTGTCCGGGTCCCCCAAGGTTAGTGGTCTAGGACCACTTCCCGACGCATCCGCGCCGGGACTCGCCGTGTGTGGCGAGCTGCCGCTGATCAGTTCAGATCAGATAGCGCTGACGTTGACGGCCTTCGGGCCCTTGTCGCCCTGCTCTGCGTCGTAGGACACTTTCGCACCCTCCTGCAGCGAGCGATAGCCATCACCGTTGATCCCGGTGTGGTGGACGAAGAGATCCTTGTCCCCGTCATCCGGGGTGATGAAGCCGAAACCCTTGTCGTCACTAAACCACTTCACTGTGCCTGTCGGCATGTGACATTCCTCCACGATTCGTGCGTGCTGCTGCGCGGAGGATGCTGCGAGAGCTTCGACCTGCGAGAGCTTGCACTGCTTTTCGCCGACCTTATGGCCGGCCACACAGCACGACGGTAGCAGGATCCTCGGAACTCGTGTTCTCAAGTTGTTGCAATACCCGGGCTCCCCAGGGGGACGGTTGGGCGGCGCGTCTCCGATCGTAAGCGCGGCGAGCGCATAATGTGGCCGTGAGCACATCGGAGGAGCCGGCGGAGTTGAGGGCCTTGTTTGGCGGCCCCGAGGCGTTAGGCCGCCAACCGGACGGCCTGGAGGACCCGCAGGCCGGCCCGGAGGAGTCGGACGCGCGTACGCGCGCGCCCGCACGCGCGCGCGGCGGGGTCGCCAACGCAATGGACGTCGTGGACGCTCTGCGACCGTGGGAACATCGCCGACAAGCCGGCCGGGGGCGCCCGCGGCTCCTGCTGAACATGGCATCCACGACTGACGGCCGCGCGACGATCGGGGGCCGGTCGGGAGCGCTCGGCAACCGCGCGGACCGCGAGCTCTTCCACGCGCTGCGCACAGCGGTGGACGCGGTTCTGGTTGGCGCGGGGACGGTGCGTGCGGAGCACTACGGGCGCCTGGTGCGCGATGACTCCGCAAGGGCACTGCGGCGCGTACGAGGTCTGGCGGAGGAACCGCTGGCGTGCGTTGTCTCGCAGAGCCTGGCGCTGCCGGTGGATGAGATCCCGCTCCTGGCGGACCCGGGGGCGCGCGTGGCGATCCTGACGCCCTCCAGCGCGGGCTTGCCGGAGTGCGAAGCAGATGTGAGCTACGTGCGCTGTGCGCGCGATGGGCGCCTGGATCTGGGGGCGGCGATCGCGGAGCTGGGAAACCTGGGCGTCAACACGGTGCTGTGCGAGGGCGGACCGCATTTGAACGCGCAGTTGCTCGCCGCGGGCTTGGTCGACGAGCTGTTTCTATCGCTGGCGCCCAAGCTGGCGGGCGGGGATACGAGCAGCGAGTCGTTGCGGATCGTGTCGGGCCCGGCACTGACGCCGCCGGTCGAGCTGGAGCTACTGGATGCGCTGGAGAGTGAGTCGCTGTTGCTGCTGCGCTACGGGGTGCGCGAAGCGCTCTAGCCCAGTCAGGGTTCCGGCACGGCGGCTGGCGTCGCGGCATGTTCGTCGTGAGCCTGGCGCCCGTCGGCGGCGCCGCGGGTCTGCTGGGAGACGATGGCGAGCAGTTCGCTTGAGAGCTGGCGACCTTCGCTGGTCAGCTTGGGGGTAGCGGCGATGCGCACGACAACCTCCTCGCCGTCGAGCTCCTCGAGCGTGATGCGGGGTGGGCTTCGCAGAGGTGTGTGCAGAGTCTGCTCGAGCAGCTCCTGGAGGTCACTGGGGGTCATGCCGTGACGCAGGCGCGCGCGCAGGTTGACCGCCTCGGGCTCGCGCAGCGGCAGGACAGCGACGTTGAGGACGACGCTGTTAGGCACCATGATCGAGTCGTCTCCGGTGGCGAACGTGGTGTAGAGCAGGCCGAGCGAGCTGACAACGCCCTCGATCTGTCCGGCGAGGGGGCCGCCCTGCAGGCGAACGCGGTCGCCGACGCGAAACGGCCGGGCGCTGAGCAGGACGGTGCCGGCGAAGAGATTGCCGAGCGTCTGCTGGGCGGCGAGGCCGAGGATCACGGCGGTGAAAGCGCCACCGAGCGCAATCGTGCGCGTTTCGACGCCAGAGACGGCGAGCGCGACGAGCAAAGCGAGGCCGACGGTGGCGAGCCGGATCAGGAAGCCGACGGTTCCGGCTGTCGCGGGGTCCATGCGCCGGAACAGCGCGGGCCCGAGCGCACGGCCGGCGTCGCGCGCGATCGTCCAGCCGATGATCAGCAGTGCGATGACGGTGGCGAGGTTGACGAGCGCGTCGACTTCTGAGGAACTGTGCGCGGTGCCGACGCCCAGCAGGTCCTGGCGGTGTGCGTGGACGACGACGATCGCGACGAACAGCGGCACGAGTAGCAGCGCCTCCAACCGTGCGCGCTTGACGGCACGCGGACTGATCTGGCGCAGCAGCCCGACTTCACGCCAGGCCTGGCTACGCGTCTCGAACATGCGCGGCGGGGTCTTTGGTGTCTGCGGGGGTTTCGGCATGGGCTGGCGCTCGGAGGTCTCCCTACACGATCACATCATGGCGACTGGAGAACTGACGAGCGGAGTGCCGGGGACTGCGCTCAGCTCGCGCTTGTGGCGGCAGCTGAGGATCGGGCGTCCTGGATCGACACGATCGAAACCACATCTTCCCGCTCGTCATAGATGTAAACGACGAGCATCCACCGCCAGGGGCCGAGCAGCAACCGAAACGGGCTCCAGCGTCCTTCGAGCTCACCACCGATGCGAGGGAAACGTTCGAGCGCTCGCAGGGACCGCTGTACGCGAGCACGCGTGTCGACCGGCAGGCTGTGCGTGACGATCATCCGATCGAGATCCTCGACCGCGGCCTTACTCAGCCTGACTGCGGCCACGCCTACAGCTCATCGAGCGAGATCGTCTCACCTGCCTGGGCCTGCTCCAGACCAAGGCGTGCACGCTCGTAGGCGCCGGGGATGCCATCGAGAACGCTGGTGAGGTTGCGCGCGTCGGGATCGATTTCTTCGATTGCCGTCGCGAGCAGCGACCGGGCAAGCGTGCCCTCCTGGACATGGGTGCGCTCGGCGAGCCGCGCGAGCCGCGCGGCGTGCTCGGGGTCGAGGGTGACGTTAAGCCGATGGGCACGCTCCACCGTGGACATGGTACTGCACGCTTGGACACGTTACGTGCGCCTAGACCCCGGGTGCTCCCCACAATGCCTGATCCTCCTCCCCCAGCCGCCATACGCCGGCGCCGAGCCCGTACCGGTGCGCGATCGCGATCCGCTGGGCGACGGCACGAGCGTCTGTGAACCAGACGTGATGGACGACGCCACGGCGCGCGTAGTCGAACGTCATCTCCCCGGAGCCGGGATCGCGGGCGGGCACGGCACCGACAGCGCTCGCGAGCGCGGCGACGCCGGAGTACTGCAGCGCGGTGGCGGGCTGCGCGCGCCCGCCTCGACCCGGCCAGTCGAGGCCGTACAGGGGCACGCCGATCACGAAGCGCCGCGCGTGCGGCAGCGCGGCGAGCCGACGGGCGACAGCGCGGACGTAGGAAAGCGGCGCGTCGGGCCCGGGAGCGGAGCGTTCCCAATGGACGCCCCAGGCCATCACGAAGACAGTGTCGGCGACGGCCACGAGGGCGCGATCGTCGTAGAGGTAGGTGGCATGCCGAGGGTCTTCGCGCTGGACGCCGACGACGTCAACTGCAAGCCGGCGGCGCTCCGCGTGTAGACCGGCGGCAAGCGCGGCGGCGAACGAGCTGAACGAACGGCGGTCGCGCGCGCCATCGTTCTCGAGATCGAGGTTCAGACCCGCGTACCCGCTGCCGGCGGCAAGCGTGAGCAGCCGCGCAAGCGTGCGCGCGCGCACGACGCGGTCGGTGAGGATGCGGTGCACGGTGGCGCCGTCCTGGCAGGTGAAGCGCGGCAGCTCGGCAATCGCGTGCGAAACGGCATATGCGTCGAGCGCGGGAGCGGGCGCACCCAATACGGACCCCCCGGGCACCGCGCATTCCCAATAGGTGGGGTACACGACAGCGACGGCGCCGACGTGGGCCTGCAGGTCGGCGAAGGAGTCGGGCGAGCTCGTGAGCACGAACGCTTGCAGCGCTGCAACGAGCGGGGCGGGCCGCGCCGCGGCGGCAAGCACGAGCGCAACAGCGCACGCGGAGACCGCGCGCATGAGACGTGCGACTCTCACGACGGCGAAGCTAGCGCGGCCCGGGCAGCGACGACTCAGCCCAGCCCCGGCAGTTCCCAGATCGACTGGTCCTCGCTGCCGAGGTGCCACAGACCGACCCCCAGTCCAAGGGATTCGGCGAGCGCGACGCGCGTGGCGATCGACTGCTGGTCGCTGTACCAGACGCTGTGCGCGACGTGGTTGGGGTCGGTGTAGGAGAAGTGCGGGTCGGCGGCGAGCGGTTCCCATTCGGGGGTCGCGCCGTAGAGGCTCGCGAGCGCCATGATGTTGCTGAACTCCAGCGGCGTGCCGGGGTTCGAGGACCCGCCGCTGCCGGGCCAGTCGATCCCGTACATCGGCATCCCGAGGATGAACTTTTCGCGGTTGGGCATCGTCGCGGTGTATTCGGCGACGCGTTTGAACCACGGCAGTTCGTCCATGCCCCCCGGGCCCGAGGTGGTCCAGTGAAGACCCCAGTCGAGCACGAAGAGGTAGTCGGAGGGGACCGACAGAGCGGCGTCGTCGTACATCGCGGCGCGCCCGCTCATGATGTTGTAGTACTTGGCGGTGACGATCGTCGAGAGCTTCTGCCCCTGTGAGTGAAGGCGCGCGGCGAGCGCGGTGATCCACGCGGTGAACGGCCCGCGCTCCGCCGGCTGGGCGCCCTCGAAGTCGACCTGGATGCCCTGGTAGCCGTATGTCTGGCACAGCGCGGCGAGCTGGTCGATCATCTTCTGTCCGGCCGCCGGTTCGTTGAGGACGGCGTTCTCGTCGATCGGGTTCTGACAGTTCAGGCGCGGCATCACCGCGACCTGGCGCGCCTCGGCCCAGCCGGTGACGAGCGGGTCGTTTTTGCCGGTCACTTCACCGCCGACGCCGCAGTTGAAGTAGGTCGGGTAGACGACCCCGATCTGCTGGTAGTGCGCCTGGAGGTCCTCGAAGCTCTGGTCGGTCGAGGCCAGCAGGAAGGCCTGGACGTGCCCGTGCGTCGGGGTCGGGTCAGAGGTTTCGATGCTCAGCGGTGCCGTGGGCGCGCTGACCGCGCCGAGCGAGTCGACGGCCTGGACCTGGATCTTGTAGTTGGTCGCGGGCGCGAGATTGGCGAGCGTCATCCCCGGCGTCGCCGTCTGCCCGACAGGAATTTCGTTGCGGAACACGCGGTAGCCGACGATCGCGCCGCTGACCGGCGTGCTCGGCGACCAGCTCAGCGCGGCGGAGCTCGCGGTGACTTCGCCGGCGGCTAGATTCGCCGGTGTGGAGGGCGGGGTGTGCGTGGTGAAGACGCTGACATCTGGAGCGGGCAGGCTGAGGTAGCCGTAGGAGTCGAGCGCGCGCACCGTGAACGTGTAGTGGCGCTGGGAGGCGAGCGCGACGGTCGTGGTCTGGCCGCTGATGACGCGCTTGGGCTGGCCGTCCTGGAAGAGCAGGTAGCCGACCAGGCGCCCGCTGTTGGCGGCGCCGGCCTGCCAGGAGAGCGTCGCGGAGGTGTCGGTTACGCGCAGCGCCGAGATCAGCGCCGGACCCTGCGGCGGGGTGTGTGTCGTAGTGAGGCTCAGCGGCGACGTGCGCGGCCCTTCGCGGTGCGCGGCGTCGACGGCGGCGACCTCGATCTTGTACGTGCGCGTCGAGGAGAGATGGGTGAGGCGCATCGAACCCTGCGTGCTCTGCCCCAACAGCGCGCCGTCGCGATAGACGCGATAGCCGATGATCCGCGCCGAGCCCGCGGCGGCCGGCGTCCAGAAGATCGTCGCCGCGGAGTCACCGATTTCTGAGACGCTGAGCCCCCCGGGGGCGCCTGGTGGGGTGTCGCCGACGGCGGCGCGGTGCGGTGTGCTGCGCGGTCGCGCGGCGATCTTCAGCACGCGACTCAACGCCCCAAGATGTCCGCGGGTATCCACGGCGGCGACCGCGATCGTGTGTGCGCGAGCGCTGCTCAAGGCGAGCTTGAAGCTGCGCGCGTGGGTCTGCCCGACGACGGCGCCGTCGCGCAGCACGCGGTAGCCCCCGATCGGAGCGTCACCGGCCTTCGCGCGGCGCCAGCCGATGCGCGCGGCGCCGGCGGCCTGGGAGAGGATGCGCAGCCCCCGCACGCGCCCCGGCCGCCGCAGCGCGAGCGAGCTGGAAACCCCCGTCGCACAAGCCTGCGGCGATTGTGCGTAGAGCGCCTGTACGGCGAACGTGGTGTAGCGCCCAAGCACGACCGGCAGCCTCATCGAGGTCTGTGTCGTCTGCCCGACAACGCGCCCGGTACGCAGCACGCGATAGGCCGTGGGCGCTGGGGCGCCGCTCGGGGCCTGCCAGCTCAACAGCACGCGTGGGCCGTGCAGCCGCCTCAACCGCACGGCCCGCGGCGCGCGCCCGGCACAGGCGCCGGCAGCGACGCTCGACCTGGGCGTGGATCTCGGCGCGACGGGAGCGCCAACGGCACCGGCGAGCGTCGGCATCGCTCCGAGACAGGTGAATATCGAGAGCCACGCCAGAGGGCGCTTACAGCGACTCATCGCTTGGCTCTCCGCGAAGTGCTGGGGTGGGCCGCCTGAGCCCGCGCGGACCGGCCCATGATGGGCGGCGTCGCACGCAGCGGCTCCCCGGAGGCCGTCGTCAATTCACGTCCGCGCGCGAGCAACACCAGCGGATCGCGGTGTTCGACCCCCGCAGCGGCGACCCGCGCGGCCCATTCGGGTTCGTTCAGCGGAGAGACGCCGACCTTCGGGGTGAAATCGCCGGCCGCGCCTTCCATCGCCTCGATCTCAAAGCGCGCGGGTCCGACGAGGAAGTAGCTCGGACCCTCTGGCGGGATGTGGTGGACCTTGTGGTGCGCAGGCGCAAGCGCGTGCGCGGCGTGGCGCACCAGGACGGCGGGGGCGCGCAGGAGCGAAGGCGCGAGCAGCAGCACCGGGGCCATCGAGAGCGGCAGCAGCAGCGCGGCGAGCGCGCGGCCGAGCGAGAGGCGGCGCAGGCTCACGGCCCGCCTCCATCGCCGCCGGCACCCATGCCAGCGGTCGCGGGCCGCGTTCCCCAGGCGGCGGTGCGGCAGGTGGCGATCGCGTAGTAGGTCTGCCACAGCATGACCGCGAGGTAGAAGAAGACGAACAGGATCCCGTACAGCCAGAGCACGTTGTAGCGGTCCTGGAAGAGCAGGAAGTAGAACGAGTAGACGAGCGCGAGCGCGTAGATCCCCGCGAGGTAGGTGAGCGGCAGGACGCCGTGGTGGGTCAGGGGCGCCCACACGAGCGCGTGCAGCGCGGCGATTGGCGCGAGCAGCGGGAGGATGATGCTCATGTACGCGAACGCAGCGGCGATCGGGTGCTTGCGCCAGATGAATTTCGCGACCAGCAGCGACTCGCGCGTCCACGAGCGCTTCCAGCGGGTCTGCTGGATCAGGAACGCGCGCAGGTTCGTGGGGACGATCGTGTGCGAGACCGCGCGCCGTTCGTAGAGGATGCGCCAGTCGCGCAGTACGCAGTTGGTCAGCGAGCGATCGTCGCCGAACGTCGACTCGATGCCGAGAAATGTCTGGTTCTCCCACCACTCAAGGCGCGGCAGGATAGCCTCGCGGCGGTACGCCGAGAAGCAGCCCGAGCAGCACGTGACCGCTCCGAAGACCGATTCGGCGCCCTTGACGACGCGGAATGCGACGAAGTAGCGCACGGCCTGCATGCGCGTGATCCAGGTCTCGCGGACGTTGAGCACGTCGGCGTGTCCGCACACCGCGCCGACACGCTCGTCGGCGAGCGGCTGCACGAGCAGTTTGAGCGCGTCGGGCTCGACCGAGGAGTCGGAGTCGACGAACACGATGACCTCCGCGGAGGTCGCGCGGATGCCGGCGGCCATCGCAGCGCGCTTGCCGCGGTTCTCGGGGAAGTTGATCACGCTCACGCGCCCCCGCGACTCGGCGGCGACGCGCTGCATTTCCTGCAGCGTGCGGTCGGTGGAGCCGTCGTTGACGGCGACGATCTCGAGCTTCTCCTCGGGGTAGTTGAGCGCGAGCAGCGAGTTCAGCGATTGCGCGATCGCCTCCTCCTCGTTGAAGCCCGGCATCACGATCGCGATCGGCGGCTCGATCCCGGCGTCCGGCTTGGCTCGGTAGAAGAGGCTGAAGATGAAGCGCGAGACGATGTACGTCGCGACGCACACGCTGTAGACGCCGAAGAAGACGTTCGAGAACAGCAGCCCCGCAAACGCCGCCTTGTAGGCCATCACCGCCGCGAGCAGCGCGACCAGGTAGAAGCCCGCGAGGACCTTCAGGATGCGGTTGGCTGTTTCGCGACGGAGCGGCATAGGTTCAGAGGGGGTTAGCGCGCCGGCTACGGCAGGAAGCGCCGCAACCCCGCGTCGGGGCGGCGGTAGGTGCAGTCGAGCACCGCCGGACAGCGGGCCAGCCAGTCGTAGTCGTGGTCGGGGTGCAGCGTCGCGAGGATCGCGAGGTCGTAGCTCTCGGGGTCGAGCGCGGCGCCCGACGCGCCGACGCCACTCAGCTTCTCCCCACCGACCGTGAGGCTCGAAACGAGCGGGTCGTAGTAATCGACATGCGCTCCCTCGGAGCGCAGGCGCTCGATGATCTGCAGCGCCGGCGCCTCGCGGGTGTCGGCGACGCCGGGCTTGTAGGAGGCGCCGACCATCAGCACGCGCGCCGCGGGCAGCGGGCGGCCGAGCTCGACGAGCGCTTCGTGCGCACGCCATGCGATGTGGCGGGGGCGGCCCGAGACCTTGCGCAGAGCCTCCTCGGCCATCGTCGCCGGACGCCCGCGCTCGCGCAGGTCGTGGAGCAGGTAGTAGGGGTCGACCGCGATGCAGTGGCCCCCCACACCTGCCGAGGGGTAGTGGGCGAGAAAGCCGTAGGGCTTGCTCGCCGCACCTTCGGTGACCTCGATCGGGTCGAGGCCATGCGTGCCGCACGCTTCGGCGAGCTCGAAGGCGAGCGCAATGTTGACGGCGCGGACCGTGTTCTCGTAGAGCTTCACGAGCTCGGCGGCCTCCGGAGAGGAGACCTCGTGGAGGTGCTTGCACGTGTAGCGCAAGACCTCCGCGGCGCGCTCGGTGCACTGCGGCGTGACGCCGCCGAGGACCCGCGGGGTCTTCAGCTGCGCGTGGTCGCTGACGCCGGGGTCGATGCGCTCGGGGGCGAACGCGACGAACACGTCCTCCCCCACGCTCAACCCGCGCTCGGCCAGCGGCTCGACGAGCAGCTCGCGGGTCGTGCCGACGTACGTCGTGGAGGTCAGCACGAGCGTTTGACCGGGGCGGGCGTGACGCACGACCTCCGCGCACGCGCCGCGCAGGATCTCGAGGTCGGGGCGTAGCTGCTCGTCCACTGGGGTGGGCACGCAGATCAGCACAAGATCCGCGGCGTCGAGGGCCTTGATGCGATTGGTGAGCACGAAGCCGTCGCTTTGCAGGTACTCGGAGAGCTCGCGCTGCTCGGACTCCAATAGCTCCGCGCGACCGTCGCGGATTGCGCTCAGGCGGGCGCCGGAGACGTCGATTCCCACGATCCGGCAGCCCGCGCCGCGCAGCGCGACTGCGGTCGGCAGTCCGACGTAGCCGAGACCGACGACCGCGACGACGGTGTGCCCGGTCTGCTTGGCACGCCGCGTAGAGCGGCGTGGAGCGGCGCGACGCGGACGCCGAGGTGCCGGTGCGAGCCGCTCGGCGACTGGTTCTGTGGCAGGCGCGAGCGGCTCGGCCTTCGAAAGTGTCTCCACTGCGAGTTCGGGGGTCATGCGATCACGGGAGCTGTGCTAGGCATGGGAGCGTCTCCTGGGTAGGGCTGGTTCCTGGCGGACCTTCTCGGTATGACTTGTCGTCCTGGCTGTCAATTCCGATGGTCTGTACAACTGCGCGGATCGGTACCGCGCGTCCGCAATTTGCGGCGACCCCGGAGCGACGAACTTCGACGTGCAGCATGGAGCGTTGGGCGTCGCCTTACACGCCGATTGGACAAGTGATCGAAGGCCCTCCCAAAAGGCCATACGTGGCTGTCGTCCCCGATGGCCGTCACGCGCGTCCCGTGCGGGCAGCCGCCTGTCGGGTGTCCCGGATCCGCGTGAAGATCCCGCAAACATTCACATGACCGTGTCAAGGTTGGCCGATGCGTTGCTAGGATCCGTGGCGATGCGTGATTTCCGCCAGGCGCTCGCCGGTGGCGTCGTCGTTTACGACGGCGGCATGGGCGCGACGCTCGAGCAGTTCGAACTGACTTCCGAGGACTACGGGGGCCTGCCGGGCAAGTGCCACGAGGCGCTCGTGCTGAACCGCCCCGACGTGATCGAGGGCGTGCACGCCTCGATGCTCGACGCCGGCGCGCAGGTCGTTGAGACCGACACCTTCCAGGCCTCGCGCATCAAGCTCGAAGAGTGGGGCCTCGCGGACTACACCGTCGAGATCAACACGAAGGCCGCCGAAATTGCGCGCAAGGCCGCCGGCACCCACCGCTTCGTGGCCGGTTCGATCGGACCGACCGGGCACCTGCCGGCCTCCGACGATCCCACGCTCGGGCAGATCCGCTTCGGCGAGCTCGTCGAGGTCTTCACCGAGCAGGCCGCGGGCCTGATCGACGGCGGCGCGGACCTGATCATCATCGAGACCGCGCAGGACATCCTCGAGGTCAAGGCCGCCATCTTCGGCGCGCGCGCGGCGTTCAAGAGCACCGGGCGCACGCTGCCGATCCACACCTCTGTCTCACTGCTGCCCAACGGCGGCAAGATGCTGCTCGGCACCGACATCGCCGCGGTGCTCACGACGCTCTGGGCGCTGAAGGTCGACGTGATCGGCCTGAACTGCTCGACCGGGCCGGAGGACATGCGCGACGCGATCCGCTACCTCGGCGAGCACAGCCCGGTCCCGGTCGCCTGCATCCCCAACGCCGGGCTGCCGCTGCAGGGACCCGACGGGGAGACGATCTTTCCCGAGAAGCCCGAGCCGCTCGCGGCCGCTTTGGGAGAGTTCGTCGAGCGCTACGGCGTGAGGATCGTCGGCGGCTGCTGCGGGACCACTCCCGACCACATCCGCGCGATCGTCGCGCGCCTGGAGTCGATCGCGACCCCGGCACAGACCACGCGAACCCCCTCCCCTCCCCTGCTCTCCTCGATGATGACCGCGACGCCGCTCGTGCAGGAGCCGCGTCCGACGATGGTCGGCGAGCGCGTCAACTCGCAGGGCTCGCGCAAGGCCAAGGAACTACTGCTCGCCGATGACTACGACGGGCTCGTGCAGATCGCCGAGGATCAGGTCTCCGGCGGTGCACACGTGCTCGACGTCTGCGTCGCATTGACCGAGCGCTCCGACGAGGACGAGCAGATGCGCCAGGTCGTGAAGCGGATCTCGCTGACCCAGCCGGCGCCGATCCAGATCGACTCGACCGAGCCCGAGGTGATCGAGACCGCGCTGGAGCAGATCCCGGGCCGCGCGATCGTCAACTCCGTGAACCTCGAGGCCGGGCGCGCGAAGCTCGACCGCGTCGTCCCGCTCGCGCTCGCGCACGGCGCGGCACTGATCGCGCTGACGATCGACGAGGTCGGGATGGCGAAGACCGCGCAGCGCAAGGTCGAGATCGCGCAGCGCATCCGCGATCTCTGCTGCGAGGAGCACGGGCTCGATCCAGAGCTGTTGATCTTCGACTGTCTCACGTTCACGTTGACGACGGGGGATGAGGAGTGGCGGCCTTCGGCCGTGGAGACGATCGAGGGCATTCGCAGGATCAAGGCAGAGATCCCGCACGTGAAGACCTCTTTGGGCGTCTCCAACGTGTCCTTCGGCGTCGGGCTCAGCGCGCGCGCGGTCCTCAACTCGGTCTTCCTGCACCACTGCGTCGACGCGGGCCTCGACCTCGCGATGGTCAACCCCAACCACATCACGCCCTACTCCGAGATCCCGGATGAGGAGAGGGATTTGGCGGACGACCTCGTCTACAACCGCCGCGAGGACGCTCTGGAGCGGTTCATCGCGCACTTCGAGTCAAAGGGCGAGGAGGACGGCCCCCAGGGCGCCGCCGACCCGACCGAGGGCATGGAGCCCGAGGAAGCGCTGCACTTCCACATCCTGCGCCGCCGCAAGGAGGGCGTGGAGGACTGGATCGACCGCTCCGTGGAGAAGATCGGGGCGGTTCCGACGCTCAACGAAGTCCTGCTGCCCGCGATGAAAGAGGTCGGCGACAAGTTCGGCGCCGGTGAGCTGATCTTGCCGTTCGTGTTGCAGTCCGCCGAGGTCATGAAGCGCGCCGTCGCGCAGCTGGAGAAATACCTCGACAAGATCGAGGGCTACACGAAGGGCACCGTCGTGCTCGCGACCGTGTTCGGCGACGTCCACGACATCGGCACGTCCCTCGTCAACACGATCCTCACGAACAACGGCTACACCGTCGTGGACCTCGGCAAGCAGGTCCCGATCCAGACGATCCTCGACGCCGCCCAAGAGCACGACGCGACCGCGATCGGCTTGTCGGCGCTGCTCGTCTCGACCTCCAAGCAGATGCCGGCTTGCATCCAGGAGCTCCACGCCAAGGGACTGCGGTACCCCGTCCTGATCGGGGGCGCCGCGATCAACCGCGCCTTCAGCTATCGCGCGCTCTACCCCGGTGGCAAGGAGTCCGAAGATGTCTACGAGCCCGGCGTCTTCTACTGCAAGGACGCCTTCGAGGGGCTCGGCGTGATGGACCAGCTCGTCGACGCTGACGCGCACGCGGCGCTGCTGGAGAAGCTGCGCACCGGCGCCGCCGAGTTCCGCGCCAAGGGCGAGGCGCCCGTCGAGGAGGTCAACCTCGCCGACGATTCGGTGCGCTCGGCCGCACGCACCGATGCGCCCGTGCCCACACCGCCGTTCTGGGGCGTGCGCGAGATCCCCGTCGACCTCGACGCCGTCTACAGCCACCTCGACACCCACGTCCTTTTCAAGCTCCACTGGGGCGGGCGCGGCGTCAAAGGCGAGGCCTGGCGCACGCTGATGCGCGACGACTTCCACCCGCGCCTAGAGCGGATGTGGCGCGATCAGGACTATCTGCATCCGCGGGCGCTGCTCGGGTTCTTCCCGTGCTACAGCGAGGGCAACGACATCGTCCTGCTCGATCCGTCAGACCGCGAGACCGAGCTGACGCG
>DASXOX010000007.1:0-6583 GCA_036493975.1 Solirubrobacteraceae bacterium | reverse complement strand
ATCGATCACCTCGAAGACGTTGGCGTCGTAGCGCTCGCAGTCCATCATCAGGAGATTGGGGAGCGCGAAGTTGGCGTAGCGCAGGATGTTCGTCCAGATCTTCGCGAGCTCCGCCTGGACGGGCGTCGTCTGCACGATCGGCGCGTCGAACGCGGCGAACAACTCGCCGGCCACCTCCCCGGAGCGCGCGCCGACGCCGCCGACTATGCAGGGCAGCGTGTCGATCTCCTCAAGGAAGCGCCCTGCCGCGATGCGCTCAGGGGCGTGGGCGACGAACACGTCCTCGCCGATCCGAAAGCCGCGGTGCTTGCTGAGGTAGCCGGCCACGAACTCCGTCGTCCCGGGTGCGACGGTCGAGCGCAGGATCAGCGAGTGGCCCGGTGCGAGCGCCCCGAGCAGATCGTCGAGCGCCGAGCGGATGTCGCGCATGTCGATCTCGATGTGCGAGAACGACGGCGTTCCCAGTGTGAGCACGATGTGCCGCGCCCGCGCCGCCTCGCCGGCGCGCTCGGCGAGCTCCAAGCGCCCGCTGGCGCGCACACGCTGCAGCAGTTCCTGGGCCCCGGTCTCCTCGAACGGCATCGCGCCCTCACGCAGCGCGCCCAGGCGTGTGGGGTCGTTGTCGATGCCGAGCACCCGCAGGCCACGATCGGCGAAGGACAGGGCGAGCGGCAGCCCGACGCGTCCCAGGCCGACGACAGATACGTCGGCGGTGCGCTCAGGCGCTGTCTGCTCGGTGGTCATCGCAGGAGGAGATTAGCGACGCGCTGCGCGGCGCTCGCGCGCGTACTGTTGCGCGAAGCCCGCGACGAAGCGGGGGTTGTAACGCGCGTAGCGCCGCCACAGCCGTCGCGGCTCGCGCGCGAGCCGGTATGTCCACTCCAGGCCGTTGCGCCCCATCCACGGTGGGGCCTGCGCGACCAAGCCTGCGTGGAAGTCAAATGCCGCGCCGACCCCGACCAGCAGCGGGGCCTGCAGGCGGGGGCGCATGCTGTGCATCCACAGCTCCTGCTTGGGCTGTCCGGTCCCGACCCACACGACCGCGGCGCCGGAGCCGTCGATGTCGGCGATCACGCGTCGCTCCTCGTCCTCGCTGAGCGCGCGAAACGGCGGCGAGTGGCTCCCGGCGATGCGTAGCCCGGCAAAGCGCTCGCGCAGCCGCGTCTGCAGCAGCTCAAGCGCCTCCGGGGTACGTCCGCCGTAGAGGTAGATCGGTGTACCGCGCCGCGCCGCCCGCGCGCAGTAGTGGGCCATCAAGTCGGGGCCGTAGACGCGCGTCGCGGCGCCGTGCCCGAGCGCCTTCAGCGCCCACACGAGCGGCTGGCCGTCGGGCACCGCGAGCGTCGCGCCCAGCACCGCAGTGCGCGTCGCGGGGTCCTCGTGTGCGCTCATCACGAGGTTCACCGCGGCGGCCGTGACGTAGCCGCGCTCGCCGGCCGCGATCGCGGCATCCATCCAGTCCATCACGGCCTCGTAGTTGCTCACCGCCAGCGGGATGCCGAGGATCTCCGCGCGAGGCGGGAGCGGGGAAGTCGTCATCGCCGACGGCGCCATCGGCCCGACGATACCCAGCCGTCGGCGGCCGAGCCCCGGCGAGCCGAAAACGCCGACAGACAATTGACGACTGAACCGGATGATTCGAGCAGATCGCACAGAACTTTCGTAAGCTCGGGAGCGATGAGCCCACTGCCGCTGCGTCGCTACCGAGCCGAGCGCCTGCTGCGAGAGGAGTTCGAGCGCTGGCGCGAGGAGGTGCTCGCGGCGGTTCGCGCTCGCATTCGCGCGCGCGGCGTTCAGCTCGATGGAGGCGACCTCGAAGCCTGCTACGCCCATGCCTGGCAGGGCCTCTACGCGGCGCTGCTGGCCGGGCGCGAGGTCGCCAACCCGGTCGGGTGGCTGAAGGTCGTGACGTTCCGCCGTGCGATCGATGAGCATCGGGCGCGGACACGCCTGGGCGTCGAGCGCCGTCTGGATGAACCGGCGACCGGTGAGACGCTTGCGAGCGCGAGCGCGGTCGAGTACGACCTCGCCGCCGAGCTGGACGATCGCGCGCGCTTGCGCCACGTGTTCGAGGCCCTCCGCGGGAGTCTCAGCGCGCGCGAGTGCGAAGCCGCGAGCCTCTGTTATCTGCAGGGCCTGCCCCGCGCCGAGGCCGCTGAGCGGATGGGTATCGGCGAGAAGACCATGCGCAAGCTCATGGAGGGCCGCGGCCCCGGCCGCCCCGGTGTCGCGAGCAAGGTCGGAGAGCTGCTGGGCAGCATTCGCGGTGGCGGGTGGTGCGAGCAGCAAGTCTCCCTCATGCGCGCGTTCGCGTTTGGGGTGCTTGACCCCGACGGCGAGCGCTATCAGCTGGCGCTGGCCCACCGTCGTGAGTGCCCGGCGTGTCGCAGATACGTACTGTCGCTACGCGGTCTCGCGGCGGTGCTCCCGCCCCTCGTGCTGCCCTGGGGAGTTGGCGTGGGGGTCGGAGCCGGCGCGGGGGCTGGAGGAGCGGCCGGGGCTGGAGGGGGCAGCGGCGTTGGCGCCGGAACGAGTGCGGGCACCGGGGCAGGGTTGGGGCTTGGGACCGGCGCCGGCGCGGCGAAGCTCGCGGTCGGCTGCGTCCTCGCGTTGGGGGTTGGCTGTGCCGCGGTCGCCGGCCTGCATCACCGCGCGACGCCAGCCGGACACTCCGGTCATGCGCATCGCGGCGGACTCCTCGCGGGTGCTTCGGTGAGTGGCGGTGGCGGTGGCGCGTTCACCGCGCCGCGTGCTCAATCGCTGTTGCGCGCCCACGCCAGCGGTCGGCATGGGCGGCGGCTCCTCGCGGCGACGACTTCACGGGCACCCGCCGGCCGGGAGTCTGCTCAGCGTGAGTTTGGCATCGAACGTGGCGGTGCATCTCGGTCCGCGACGCCCCTCGCGCGTGCCTCGCGCACGCTCGCGCGCGGCGGGGTCGAATCGAACGGAGACAGCAGGGGCGCTTCAAGCGCTGGCGCCACTGCAACGAGCACGGGCAGCAGCGCTTCGAGCGGCGCTGACCGCGCGGAACGCGAATTCGCGCCGTGAGCGCCGCTCAGGCGCGCGGGAAGACCTTGCCGAGGCGTCTCAGCGCGAGCGGGCTGCCATGCGGGCGCAGGCGCCGCGTCGCGACCGCACGCACCGGGTTGAGGCGTTCGCCGACGATGTCCACCCAATCTTGGTAGGAGAGACGCAGGCTCAGATCCGGGCTGGTCGCCTCGCCTTCGGCGACACTGCTGGAGCCGTTGTCGACTGTGAGGTGCCATGTCGGGACGTCGGGATCGGTGAACTCCCACTGGAACACCGCCGGGCGGCGCAGGCCGTGGTTGGGGTTGACCTGGCGGCGTATCGTGTCGAACAGCAGTACCAGGGTCTCGGGGTCGCGTGCGCTCGGGCCCTCGCGGACGCCGATGATGCCGGCTTGAGCGAGCTGTCGGCCGCGGCGGGAGAGCTCCTCGGGGGTCAGGCCCGGAGGGAAGATCGGCGGTCCCGGCAGCGTTGCGGGATCGAGCCCCGCGGAGCGCAGCTTGGTCATCAATGACAGCGCGCCTTCGCCGCCGACGCGGTCGAAGGAGTAGCCGAAGCACGTCAGGTAGCTCTCATCCCAGTTCGGCGGCATCAGGACCTGCGCGGTGTAGCGCATCACGTCGCGCAGCAGGCCCGCGACGGCCTTGGGAACGCCGACCGGGTCTTCGCGCTTGAGGTCCGCCAGCAGCTTCACGCCGAAGCCGATGTGGCGCTGCTCGTCGGCGGAGATGTTCTCCATGCCCGCTCGGAACGCCGGCAGCAGGTCGCGCTCCTCGAGGTAGTTGCAGATCATGTGCTGGCCCGATTGCGCCAGCGCCCCCTCGATCACGATGTGGTAGAGCGTCACAGCCGCCGCCAGCTTCGAGCGCGAACGATCCGCGCGCAGCTCGTCGGCCATCGTGTCGAGGCGATCGAAGACCTTGCGAAAGCCGGGGGTCAGCTGTGGCTTGATCGCGTTCAGGCTGCCCGCCATCGAGCCGTCGCCGATCCCGCAGACCTCGTGCATGAAGCGCTTGAAGAACACCGCGTGGCGAGCCTCGTCGACCTGCTGGGTCGCGAGGAAGTACTTCTGCTCCTCGCGCGGCGCCGCGTCGATGTAGGGGGACAGGTTGTCCGCCACCGCGTCCTCGCCCCAGAAGAACAGCGCGTAGTTCCACAGCGCCGCCTGACGCTCGAACTCCGTGAACTCCTCGCGCCACTGGCGCGCGTCCTCGGTGAAGTCGAGGTCCATCGCGCTCCAGTTGCCGCGCTCCCAGCGGGCGTAAAGGTCGGTGTAGGAGATTGCGTCGGTCGGCAGGCTTTCGGCGGCCGGTCCGGTCGCCGAGGCGCCGGTGGGGGTTGTGATGCTCGCCATCGTCATCCGCTCCTTCGCGCTCAGCCGCGCGTCCGCTTGGGTTCTCGGATAGCGGACGTTATCGAATAACGGTCGCTATCGCAATAGGGTTTGTTCGGTCAAGTACGATGGGCGCTGTGGCGACGGCGCGGTTGACACGCGAGCAGAGCAAGGCGCAGACGCGCGAGCGTCTGCTCGCCGCCGCGCGCACCGTATTCGCCGCTCGCGGCTACCACGGGGCCTCGGTTGAGGAGATCGCCGCCGAAGCCGGCTACTCGACAGGCGCGCTGTACTCGAACTTCGACGGCAAGGAGGCGTTGTTCCTGGCGCTGCTCGACCGCGAGATCGACAAGCACGGGCGCGAGATCGAAGAGGCCGTGCGCGAGCGCGAGTCCGTCGCCGAGCGCGCCCGCGGCGGCGCCGAGCGCTGGATGGCGATGATCGAGCGCGAGCCCGAGCTGCAACTGCTGTTCCTGGAGTTCGGCGCCTACGCCGGGCGCGACCCCAAAGTGCGACGGAAGGTCGCCGCGAGCTTCGCGCGCGCGCGCGAGGTCCTGACTCGCCTGATTGCCGACGGCGCGCGCGACTTCGAGCTCGAGCTCACCCTGCCCGCCGAGCAGCTCGCGATCGCCATCGATGCGCTCGCCGACGGCATCGCGCGCCAGAAGATGGCCGATCCCGACGCCGTTCCCGACGAGCTCATGGGGCGCGTGCTCGCGCTGCTGCTCGCCGGCGTCACGCGGCCGGCAGGCACAGGCACGCGTAGTGCACCGTGAATAGCGCCCGCGCCGCCGGCGGGGCCACGCGATGCAGCCCGGCTCGCACCGCCCACTTCGCGCTCGCCGCAACCTGAGGCGTCGCTCCCGGGCGCTCCGAGGCCAGGAAGCGGTGTACCGCGAGCGGCAGCGGATCCGCCAGCTCACCGGCGACGCGCAGGCCGGCGTCGCGGACGATCGCACGCATCGCCGTTCGGCTGAGGCGTTGCAAATGCCCCACCTCCTGCGCGTGTGTGCGCTTGGCGGCCCGGTGCGCCGAGAGATTGTCCTCCAGGGGCACCTCGACGATCACCGCGCCGCACGCCCGCGCCGTCTCCTTGAGCAGCTCCGCGGGCTCGTAGACGTGCTCGAGCACGTGCGAGAGCACACCCAGCTCATATTCCCCGTCCTCCGCCGGCAGGTGACGACCGTCGTAGAGCTCGACCCGCTCCAGCTCCGCGCGCGCCCCCGCGATCTCGACCGCCGCCTGTGCGATCTCCACGCCCGCAAGGCGCCCGCCGAAGCCGCGGCGGCTCAGCTCGCACAGCAGTGCCCCGTCGCCGCAGCCGACGTCCAACGTGCTTCGCGGATGCAGACCCGTCCGGTTGCACAGCGCGAGGATGTGATCGACCTTGCCCCGCGCCCCCAGCGCGCGCCAGCGCGAGCCCCGCTCGGCGCGCGCCGCATCGCCGCCGTAGCCCGCCTCGTAGAAGTCAGCTAGCTCCGCCCTGTCTGCCACCGCGACGATTATCGTTGCTCGGCGATGGCGTCCCGGCTCATCGCTGCCCTGCGCGAGGCGCCCGCCACGCTCCCGTGCCTCGTCGCGTTGGCGTTGATGGTCGTCTGGTCCACATCCGACGCCGGCTATCCGCTGACTCACTGGGCGCCGGGCGGCCTGATCGTGCTGGCGTTGCTTGCGATCGCGCTGCTCGCCAAGCGTCCGCGTGTGGCCGAGATCCCCCGGCCGGTGCTGCTCGCGCTGGCGTGCCTCGCGGCCTATACCGCTTTGTCTTTCCTCTCGATCCTGTGGGCCGCCGTGCCGGGCGACGCATGGGAAGGGGCGAACCGCACGCTGCTCTACCTGCTCGTGTTCGCGCTGTTCGCGCTGTGGCCACAACGCGGCTCAAGCGCCGCGCTGCTGCTGTATGCGTGGACATTCGCGCTCGTCGGCGTCGCCGCCTTCGCGATGCTGCACATCGATGCCGCCGCCGGTGACGCCGCGCGACTGCAGGCACTGCTCCCCGGCGGGCGGCTCGTCTACCCCGCCGGCTACGCCAACGCAGATGCCGCGCAGTGGCTGATCGCGTTCTGGCCCGCGCTGCTGCTCGCGCGCAGCCGCGAGCTGCCCGCTGCGCTGCGCGGTGCGGGGGCCGGCGGCGCCGTGCTGCTCGCCGGGGTCGCGCTGCTCAGCCAGAGCCGCGGTGCCCTGTACGCGACGCCCGTGATGCTCGTGCTCGTCTTCGCACTG
>DASXOX010000006.1:0-4734 GCA_036493975.1 Solirubrobacteraceae bacterium | reverse complement strand
ATGCTGCGCACGTCTGTCGTCGACGCCGTGAACCCAGACCTCGCCAATGCGCTGACCGGGCTCGACGGCGGCGCGCTCACGCTGGCCGCGCTGGAGCACTCGGGCACGCCACTGCACCCCGCCGATGCCGACGGCCATGGCAACTGGTACCGCTTCCACCCGCTCTTCAGGGAGCTGTTGCGGGCGCACCTGCATCACGCCCACCCCGAGGAGATCCCGTTCCTGCACCGTCGCGCGGCGCGCTGGTATGCGAACGAAGGACAGACACGGCGCGCGATTCGTCACGCCCTGGCCGGCCAGGACTGGGAGCAGGCGGGAAACCTGATCGCCGAGAACTGGCTCGACTTGTTCCTCGCGGGCCGCTCCGCGGCGATGCGAGGCCCGATGGCTGCCCTCCCGGCCGACGTGCTTTCGACCGACCCGCGCCTGGCGGCGGCGTTCGCGGGCAGCCGTCTGCAAGACGGCGACCTCGACGGCGCCGCACGCCACCTCACGCTCGCGCGCCAAGCGCGAGCGGAGCTCGACGGGGAGCCGCGCGAGCAACTCGATGTGACACTCGCCGTGCTCGCGTTGCACGTCGCGCGGCTGCGGGTACGCGACGCCGACGCGAAGCGCCTCGCGGGCAAGCTGACCGCGCTGGCGCGCGGCGGCGCGCACCCGAGCTGGCCCGCGCTGCGCAGCTTCGCGCTTGCCAACCTCGGAGCGACGCGGTTGTGGTCGGGCGATCCACGCGCCGCGACCGCGGATCTCCAAGAGGCGCTGGCGCTGGCAACCGAGCACCATCACGAGCAGATCGCGGTCGATTGCATGGCGCAGCTCGCGATCGTGCACCTGCTGGGAGATCGACTGGCACACGCCGAGGAGCTCGCGACGCGCGCGGCAGAGCTCGCCGAGCAGCGCGGGTGGTGCGACGGCCCGGCGGCCGCGAGCGCCTACCTAGCAGGCGCTGCCGTGGCGTACCGGCGGGGGGAATTCGAGCACGCCGAGGGACTGCTGAGCCACGCGTCGAGCGCCGCGGAGACCGCCGAGGCGCCGGTGCGAGCGGCGACGGCGCTGCTGCAAGCGCTCACCCTCGCCTCCGCCGGCCCGCGCTCGGCTGCTCGCGGTGCGATGAAGCTACGTGCCTTGCGCGCAGCCGAGCTCGACGAACCGCTGCCGCCCTTCCTGAAGATCGCACTAGCCGACATCGAGTCGCGCGTGCTGCTGGCCGCCGGTGACCCCCAGGAGGCGCGCGCGGCGCTCGCACGCTCGTGCGCGCGGCTGGAGCCGTGCCCAGAGCTGCTGCTCCGCGAAGCCGCGATCGACCTACACGTCGGAGAGCCCGAGAGCGCGGCCCAGTCGCTGGCGTCGCTGCTGCAGGAGCCGGCGCACGAGGCGCGTACTGCGACGCTCCTGGAAGCGTGGCTGCTGCGGGCGCTCGCTGACCACGCATGCGGGGAGCGGCCGGCGGCGGCGCAAGCGCTGGACAGCGCTCTGGCCCTGGCGGAGCGTGAGCCATTTCGCGACGCGTTTCTCCTCAACGGCCCCGGCGTGCGCGAGCTCCTGGAGATCCAGGCGCAGATCGGCACTGCCCACCCCGCGCTTCTGGAGGTGCTGCTGGAGGGGGCGGGCCAGCACAAGCCCACGACGGCGTTGGCCGAGCCACTGACCGAGCGCGAGCAACGCATCCTGCGCTACCTGCCGACGATGCTCTCCAATGCGGAGATCGGCGCCGAGGTGTTCGTGTCGTTGAATACCGTCAAGACGCACCTGCGCTCGATCTACCGCAAGCTGGGCGCCAATGGCCGGGCGGACGCGGTCGAGAAGGCGCGCGCGCTGGGACTGCTGCCCTCGGGGATCAAGCGCCCGCGGGTCACGCAGCGCACCTGAGCGCTAGTCACGCGATGGCCTGGACGCCCGGCTCGGGGGCTCAGGAACACGACGCACCTCGATCAACTCCAACCCCAGCGCCTGGATGCGATCGAGCAGGCCATGCAGCGCGGCCTGGTCGGGGACCGGGCCGCGCAGCACGGTCTCGACCGACTGCTCGGAGGCTTCCATGCCCTCGAAGACCGCGAGCAGCTGCTCGCTGACCCGCCCCTTGATGTGGATCTCATAGCCGGGCGAGCTCACTGGCTGTGCTCTCCGCACGCATGCTCTCTCGCCTACTCTTCGGCGAACGCCTCGCGCAGCCGCGACTCCTCCTCATCGGAGAGGTTGGTCTCCAGCAGTTCGGGCTCGTGGCCGGCAAAGGCAGCCCGCACCTTGTCGAGGACGGCGTCGGAGGTCATGGCAAACAGCGCGGAGGTTCCCGGAGTGACCTGCTCGCGCACGCGCTTGATGAAGTCGTCGTCGATCCCGACATCGGCCATCGACCCGCCGAGCGCGCCGGCCGCGGCCCCTACCGCGAGCCCGAGGAAGGGCACGAAGAAGATCAAGCCGAACAGCAGTCCCCAGAACGCTCCTCCGAGAGCCCCGGCGCCGGCGAGGTTGTTGAGCTGGTGGGTCTTCGGCTTCTTCTTGCCCGCGGGCCACTCCACGACAGCGGCGTCGTGGACCTGGATCAGCGCTTCGCCCTGCAAGCGCTCGAGCGTGCGGACCGCTTCCTCTGCCCCGCTGGCAGTGGGAAACTTCCAAACCGTCAGGGTCGCCATCGCTGCAAACCTCCTTGGTCGTGTTGCGGTACCGATCGCCCCGCGTTCAGGCGCTGGGCGCATACGCCTCGCCGGCCTTGCGCAGCTCATGCTCGAACTGCTCGCGACCATCGTCGCGGCTCCCCGGGTGAGCGATCCTCACCCAGCGCGAACGATCCCGCGGCGCTCGAGGGAGCAAACTCGAGCGTCTCACGTTTTTCACCCCGGGGGAGTGAGGAGCGTTCACCTGTGAGGTGCGTAGCTTGCCGGGCGAGCCCGCGTAGAGAACGGACTCCTCACCCCACGATCCCGGGAGGCACCAGCAATGAGCACCACACCGTCGAGCTCTCAATACCAATACCCAGGCGAAGAAAGATCGTCGCCGGGCTGGGCCGTGTTCGTCGCGGCTTACCTCGCGATCGCGGGCGTGCTCAACGTCATATGGGGAATCGTGGCGCTGGACAACAAGTCCTACTTCGTCAGCGGCGGACTGCTGTGGTCGGAACTGAACACCTGGGGGTGGGTTGCGATCATCGTCGGCGCAATCCAGATCCTCGGCTCGGCGCTCGTGGCCGTAAGGCGCGCCGGCGGCGCGGTGATCGCGGGGTCCCTCGCGTTCTTCGGGATCATGCTGAACTTCCTGTCGATCGGCGCCTACCCGGTGTGGTCGGTGGTTCTGCTCGTCGTCGACGCCCTGATCATCTGGGCGGTGACCGTCCACAGCGACGCGTTCGTTGGCGAGTAGCGCTCAGACGAGCGTCTGCTCGGCCTCGGCGGCAGCGAGCAGACCGACCTCGACGAGGTCGCGCGGATGTATCCAGGTGTCGAGAATCGGGAAGCCACCGGCGGCGATGATGGCTTGGCGCAGCGGGATCGCCCAGCGGTGCTCGAGCAGCGCGATCGCGACGGCCGTGTCCGGGGGGATCTCGCCAACGACGTCGATGAGGTCGTCCTCGCTGAGCCCGTCCTCGGCCGACCATAGCCGCGCGGCGGCTTGCTCGTCGCCGCCGGCGGCCGCGCCGAGGCCGATCAGAGCCCCGGCGACGGCCCCGAGATCCTGCGCCTCGTCCTCGGAGAGGTCGCTGATCTGGCGCGTGTGCAAGGCGCCCTGCATGTCCTTGTGGACGAGGAGAATGTCGATGACGCGCACGACGTCGTGCTCGCGCAGGCTCCGCAGGTGGGCGAGGACCTCGCCCTTGAAGTCGGGCTCCGCGAAGCCGACGACGAGCAATTGCACTGGGCCGACCACCGCGCTCACCCGCCCCCGCCGGCAAGCAGCTTCTGCTTCTCGCGCTCGAACTCCTCGGGCGTCAGGACGCCGCTGTCGCGCAGTTCCCCGAGCTGTTTGAGCTGTTCGATCGCGCTGGGGGCCGCGGCGGCCGGAGCCGCGGGTGGCGGCGGCGGGGCGGGCGGCGCCGGGGCGGCCTGTGAGCCTTCGAGATTCCCGATGCGCTCTTCTTGGGAGGACTCGCGCGCGGCGCGGTTGGCGCCAGCCTTGCCGGCCATGTAGCCGACGCCGCCGACCATCGCGCCGCGCAGTAGGGGTCTGCGTCTGCCGATCATCTCAGTAGTCCACCGTTTCCCAGCGCGCCGTGAGCTGGTAGAGGATCACGATGTCGAGCGCGATGATCATGATCGACCACAGCGGGAAGAGCCCGAACGTGCCGAACTGGATGAGCATGTTGAGGGAGACGAAGAAGATCCCGAACCAGCGCGCCCAGCCCTGCCCGCCCAGCAGGCCGAGGCCGGTGAGCGCGACGATGATGCCGAGGATCAAGTGTCCCCAGCCCCACGCGGTGATGTCCCACACGACGACGCCGCCGCGGCCGCCGACGGTGACGACTTCGTTGTTGATGACCGCCGCGAGACCCCACATCGCGTCGAGGAACCCCGTGACAAGCATGATGACGCCGGCGAAGACGATCCAGCCGCTGATCCCGCCGCCGGATTCATAGCGATCGGGCGCTCCGGCTCGGGTGGGGTCTGGAACGGTGCTGGACATTGCGATCCTCCTAGCGACGACGATTGGGCCGCCGGCCGGCGGCGTAGCTGTCCTGGCGAGCATCCCTCGCCCACCTTGTGCGCCAAGCAGCATCGCTGTGGCGCGGGTGAGGCTTCATCA
>DASXOX010000005.1:0-2192 GCA_036493975.1 Solirubrobacteraceae bacterium | reverse complement strand
CGTCGGCATGTGATCGCCGCGGTCGTTGCGGATGACGAGGTCCTGATCGCCGGGGACGATGATGTCGCCGTCCTGCTCCTCCGAGCGCAGCCCGAGGCGCTCGAACACGAGGCGGATCATCCGCAGGTCGCCTGGGACGGTGTCCTTGATCCGCAGTTCGCCGCCGGTGACGCCGGCCAACGCCATGAAGCTGCCGATCTCGATGTGGTCGGGGGCGACGTCGTGCTCGCAGCCGTGCAGGCGGTCGGCGCCGTTGACGGTGATCAGGTTGGAGCCGATCCCGTGGATGTCGGCGCCCATCTTGACGAGCATCCGCGCGAGGTCCTGCACGTGCGGCTCTGAGGCAGCGTTGCCGATCACGGTAGTGCCGGGCGTCAGCGCGGCAGCCATCAAGACGTTCTCTGTGGCCATCACGGAGGGCTCGTCCATGAACACGTCGGTGGGACGCAGGCCACGCGGGGCTTGCAGGGCGATCGTGCCGTTGCACTCGACGTCGGCTCCCATCGCGCGAAAAGCATCGAGGTGCGGGTCGAGCCGCCTCCGCCCGATCACGTCGCCGCCGGGGGGCGCCATGACGGCGCGGCGGAAGCGCGCGAGCAGCGGGCCGGCGAGCAGGAATGATGCGCGAATCGTCTCGGCGAGCTCGCGCTCGAGGGCGATCTCGCGGGCAGCGGCGGCGCACAGCGCGACTTCGTTGGGCCCACGCCAGCTGACAGACGTGCCGAGGGCGCGCAGGATGTCGAGCATCGCCTCGACGTCGCGGATCCGCGGCACGTTGCGCACGAGCACTTCGTCCTCAGTGAGGAGCGCAGAAGCGAGGATGGGTAGCGCGCCGTTCTTGTTCCCGGCAGGAACCATCGTGCCGGAAAGTGGGACGCCACCTTCGATGACGAACTTCTCCATGAGCTGAGCGCGTCGCCGGCGGCCCCAAGGTGGGGCTTTCGCATCGCGCCTGGCAAGCGTAACAGCCATCTGCGGTCAAGTTCGCGGTGCACGGCGACTAACCTGCACAGTGGATTGAGAGAGCGTCATCAGGGTCTGCGACGACCCTGATGACGTGATGATCTGCAATTCCTGTTGCAGCCTACAGGCGCTGAGATTGGCTCTGCAATGCGGCTTTTGCGGCGCGAGCGCACACGTACATACGTTCGTAAGGGGATCCGTCCGAGGGTCTTCCTAGCTTACGAACAGATGTTCCCATCAACGAAGAGATCACAGAAGCGATCACAGCTCGCGCAGCGCACGCTCGGTGCCCTGCGTCTCACGCGCTCGTTCCTATTGCTCGAGGACGACTATGACGTCGACTGGGAGGTCGACCACGACGAGCCACTGACGCAGCAGCACCCGCACCGCACGTCGCTGCGCGGGCCAGGATCACGCTCGCGTCGCTTGACAGCGCGACGACCGGGCGCGGCGGCGCGGGCGGCGCAACACTGCATCTCCCCCATCGGACGCCCTGCGTCGGTCCAGGCGCCGGCGCAGACGCGCCAACCTGTGCGGGGATCGAACGACAGACTGGAGATTGACGATGGAGCAGCGACTGAGTGTGGTGACGCTGGGCGTGGACGACCTGAAGCGCGCACGCGCGTTCTATGAAGGCCTCGGCTGGCGCAGCAATGCGGCGGAGGGCGACGACGTGGTGTTCTTCCAGGTCGGCGGCAGCGTGCTGTCGCTGTGGGGCCGCGGACAGCTGGCAGAGGACAGCGGCGTCGAGCCGGGCAGCGGTTACGGCGGGGTGACGCTGGCGCACAACGTCAGCTCGCCTGCGGAGGTCGACGAGATCATCGCGCAGGCAGAAACTGCGGGGGGCACGATCGCTCGTGCCCCCGGTGAGACGTTCTGGGGTGGCTACTCAGGCGTGTTCGTCGATCCTGACGGTCACCCGTGGGAGGTCGCGCACAACCCGCACTGGACGCTAGGGCCGGACGGCAGCGTCAAGCTGGGTGCCTGAGGCTCCAGGGTCCCTACCCCCTCTTCCGCCTACCGCCCTTCTTCACCTTCGCCCCAAACGCCTTGCGCGCCCGTGCCTCGCAGCTCCGACGGCGCTTGCCGTGCTTCCTGTGGCAGGCCTTCATCGCCTTGGCAAGCTTCTGCGCTCGGGTGAGTGGTTTCTTGCAGCCGCTGACGGCGATCTTCGTCGACTGCTTGAGCACGATGCCGTTCTGCGCTGTGAATTCGGTCGGCATCGTCAG
>DASXOX010000004.1:0-27483 GCA_036493975.1 Solirubrobacteraceae bacterium | reverse complement strand
GCGGCGGGGCCCGCAGCACACACCCATGGCGGCGTCGGTGCGAGCGCCGCTCGTGTAGCGTGCCGCGCGATGAAGGCGATGGTTCTCGCGGCGGGTCTCGGCACCCGCCTGCGCCCCCTGACGTATGAGATCACGAAGCCGATGGTGCCGGTGCTCGACCGCCCGGTGATGGCGCACATCCTCGACCTGCTGGGGCGGCACGGCTTCGAGGAAGTGATCGCCAACCTGCACTACTTCCCCGACTCGATCCGGGCCTACTTCGGCGAGGACGAGCTGATCTACCGTCATGAGCCCGAGCTGCTCGGCACCGCGGGGGGCGTGCGGGGATGCGCGGACTTCTTTGGCGACGAGCCTTTCCTGGTGATCTCAGGGGACGCGCTCACCGATATCGATCTGAGCGCGTTCGCGGCGCGCCACCGCGAGGCCGGCGGGGTCGCGACGCTCGCGGTCAAGCAGGTCCGAGATACCCGCGAGTACGGCGTCGTGCTGCACGACCGCGAGGGCCGCATCACGGGCTTTCAGGAGAAGCCCGAGCCCGATGAGGCGCTCTCGACGCTCGGCAACTGCGGGATCTACATCTTCGACCCCGCGATCTTCGACTACTTCCCCGATCGCCCCTTCGCGGACTGGGCCCAGGATGTGTTCCCGGCGCTGCTCGAGCACGACGTGCCCTTCTACATCCACGAGGTCAGCGACTATTGGAACGACGTGGGCTCGCTCGCGGAGTTGCGCCAGGGCACGTTCGACGCGCTGGGAGGCGAGTTGCGCCTCCAGCTCGACGGCCGTGAGGCCGCGCCTGGGGTCGTGCTGGCTGGAGAGCAGCCGCCGCTCCCCGACGATCTTGAGGCCGAAGGCCCGGTTTGGGTGGGCGCAGGCGTTCAGATCGGCCGCGGCGTGCGGCTCACCGGCCCGGTCGTCCTCGGCGACGGCGCGCGTGTGGGGTCGGGGGCGCAGCTGCGTGAGAGCATTCTGTTCCCTGGCACCGAGGTCGCGGAGGGCGCGATCTTGATCGGCGCGATCGCGGGCCACGCGGGGATCCTGCAGAGCATGCGCCCGCGCCGCGCCTGACGCGGGTCCGCAAAAAGCCGATGGACATTCGCCGCTTCCGGGCGTAGCATCGTAGGAGACAGTCTCCCAACCGATAAGGAGGCACGATGCAGATCGAGATGAAGGGCCGCGGCGTATCGGTTCCCGACGATTTGCGCAGGCACGCCGAGCGCCGCCTGCGGAAGGTCTCGAGGCAGGTCTCGAGACTCGCCCAGCTGGAGATCGAGCTCCTGCGGGAGCGCAATCCACGGGTTGCGGACAGCGAGGTGGTCGAGGCGACGCTCTACCTGAAGGGCGTGACGCTACGCGCCCGTGAGGCGTCTCCGCAGATGCTGCACTCGCTCAACCTGGTCGTCGACGAGCTCGCGCGCCAGGTCAAGCGCCACCGCGACCGCCGCCGCCGGCGGCGCGAGACACGCGCGGCGCTCGCTCAGCGCGCGCTCAGCGCGGCCGAAGCGCGGGCGGCGGCCGATAGCGGCGTTTCGGGCGTTCCAGCCGTGCCCTAGCGCCTTCCGATCCTGGGGGCGGGTGGCCCGCTCACCGGCACGTCCCCAGGCGCTACCCTGGGGGCGTGTCCCTCCTGGATCGTGCCCTCAATGTGGGCGAGGCGAAGAAGTTCAAGCAGTACGAGAAGCGCGTCACACTGATAGGCGCCTTTGAGGCGGAGCTCGAACACGACTCCGAGGTAGAACTGCGCGAGCGCGTGGATGTCCTGCGCGAGCGCGCGGCCGACGGCGAGTCGCTCGAGGACCTGCTCCCGGAGTGCTTCGCTGTGGTGCGCGAGACCGGGAAGCGCGTGATGGGGATGCGCCACTTCGACGTCCAGCTGATCGGTGCGATGGCGCTGCATGAGGGCTGCATCGCGGAGATGAAGACCGGCGAGGGCAAGACACTGACGGCGACGCTTGCGGTGGTGTTGAACTCGTTGGCGGTGCGCCCGGAGACGGCTGAGGACGGGAGCGTGCTGCGCAAGGGCGTGCACGTGGTCACCGTCAACGACTACCTCGCGCGTCGCGACGCGGAATGGATGAAACCGATCTACGACGCGCTCGGGGTCTCGGTGGGGATCCTGCAGAACATGCAGCCCTACGACGAGAAGCACCGCGCATATGCGTGCGACGTCGTCTACGGGACGAACTCCGAGTTCGGTTTTGACTACCTGCGCGACAACATGGCCAAGGACCTCTCCGAAAAGGTTCAGCGCGGGCACGCGTTCGCGGTCGTGGACGAGGTCGACAACATCCTGATCGACGAGGCGCGCACACCGCTGATCATCTCGGGGGCGCCCGAACAGGCGGCTGACCTGTATGTGAAGTTCGCGCGCTTGGCCCCGCGGATGGTGCCGGGCAAGACGCCCGAAGGCATGGATCCGCGTACCAAGAAGGAGTTCCGCGCGGACTTCGACTACGAGTTCGACGAGAAGCACAAGACGGTCTCGATCACCGAGCAGGGCGTCGCGAAGGCCGAGCGCTTCCTCGGCATCGACCACCTTTATCGCGCCGAGAACGGACACCTGGTCAATCACCTGATCCAGTCGTTGCGTGCGGAGTCGCTGTACAAGCGCGACGTTGACTACGCGGTGATCGAAGGCGAGGTCAAGATCGTCGACGAGTTCACCGGGCGCATTCTCGAGGGCCGGCGCTGGTCAGAAGGACTGCACCAGGCTGTGGAGGCCAAGGAGGGGGTGCGCATCCAGGAGGAGAACCAGACGCTCGCGACGATCACCTACCAGAACTTCTTCCGCCTCTACGACAAGCTCGCCGGCATGACCGGGACGGCGCTGACGGAGGCGACGGAGTTCATGAAGATCTACGAGCTACCGGTCGTGCAGATCCCGACGAACGTCGCGATGATCCGCGACGACCGCAACGATCAGGTCTACAAGACCAAGGGCGGCAAGTGGAGCGCGCTGGTCAGGGAGATCGGGGCGCGTCACGAGAACGGCCAGCCGGTGCTCGTGGGCACGATCTCGGTCGAGGTCTCCGAGTTGCTTGGCGAGCGTCTGAAGAAGCGCGGGATCAAGCACACGGTCCTGAACGCCAAGCCCGAGCACGCGGCGCGCGAGGCCGAGATCGTCGCCGAGGCGGGCCAGCCGGGCGCGGTGACGATCGCGACGAATATGGCGGGCCGCGGTGTCGACATCAAGCTGGGCGGCAACGCTGAGCATCTCGCGCGCCTGGAGCTCGCGCGCGAGGGCGTCGAGGCGGGCAGCGAGGAGTACGAGCGGCGCTTCGTGGAGGTCCTGCCGGGCTTAGAAGAGCGCGTCGAGCAGGACCGCCAGCGGGTGGTGGCGGCCGGTGGGCTCTATATCTGCGGCACCGAGCGCCACGAGTCACGACGCATCGACAACCAGCTGCGCGGGCGTGCCGGACGTCAGGGCGATCCGGGCGAGTCGCGCTTCTTCCTGTCCGCCGAGGACGATCTCGTGCGGCTGTTCGCAGGCGATCGCATCTATCGCATCCTCGACAAACTTGGTGGGGTCGACGAGGAAGGCAACGAGGAACCGATCGAGGCCGGGATGCTCTCCAAGCAGATCGAGAAAGCCCAGAAGAAGGTCGAGGAGCAGAACTTCCTGATCCGCAAACGCGTGCTCGAGTACGACGACGTGATGAACGAGCAGCGGCGCGTGATCTACGCCTACCGCGACCAGGTGCTCGACGGCGAGGCGATGGGCGAGCAGGCGCGCGAGGAGATCGCGCGCGTGATCGAGCGCACGATCGAGGAGTACACCCAGGGCGACTATCTCGAGGACTGGGATCTCGACGGCCTGATCACGGCGCTCTCGCAGTTCTTCCCGCTCGATCTCGAGCCCGAGGATGTCAACCCCGAGGCGGTCGACCGCGCGAATCTCGGCGATCGCGTGCTCCAGAGCGCGATGGAGCGCTACGACCAGCGCGAAGGGGAGCTCGGCGAGGAGCTGATGGGCCAGCTCGAGCGTTTCCTGCTGCTGCAGATCATCGACGAACGCTGGCGCGAGCACCTCTACGACATGGACTACCTGCGTGAAGGTATCGGCCTGCGCGGGATCGCCCAGATCGATCCGCTGGTGGCCTATAAGAACGAGGCCTACGATCTATTCGGGGATTTGATCAACTCGATCTGGGCGGACTACGCGCGCATGATCTTCAACGTCCAGGTCGTCGTCGAGGGCCCGAACGGCGGCAACGGCGCTCCGGCCCCCGGACTTGCGCCGTTCTCGGCGGCCGGCAACGCGACTCGGCCAGGCCGCGTCTCGTACTCAGGTGGGAGCTCCCCGGCGGGCGCCGGTGCGCTGGCGGCGGCTGCTGCCGCGGCGGGCCCGGCGGGGTATGCGGAAAACGGCGAGGACGGCGCGCAAGCGCTGCCGGTCGTCGAGCAGCGTGTGGTGGACTCCGAGCACCAGGTCGGGCGCAACGACCCCTGCTGGTGTGGGAGTGGCAAGAAGTTCAAGAAGTGCCACGGCGCCTGAGACGGCTGGGCGGCTGGTCGCGGCGGTCCGTTAGCGGCGCTGATAGCGTGGAGCGATGCCCACGAACGCTCCGACCGAGTCCACTCCGCAGCGCCTGTCCGCGATTCACGAGCAGTTGAAGCTCCTCGCGGACTATCTTTGACCCGGCTGCGTTGAGCGAGCGCGTAGCGGCGCTCGAATCCGAGATGGGGGCGGCGGGGTTCTGGGATGACTCCGAACGCGCGGCGGCGGTGTCCTCCGAGCACTCGCGCACGGCGCGCCGCCTGGAGACGTTCACGACGCTCGCGACCGACATCGAGGACCTCGATGGGCTCGTCGAGATGGCAGTCGAAGATCCCTCGTTGGAGGGCGAAATCGACCAGCAGTTCGCCTCGGTGGAGTCGCGGCTGGCAGCGCTCGAGGAGCAGCGGCTGTTCTCGGGGCGCTACGACTCGGGCGACGCGCTGGTCAGCGTCAACGCGGGCGCCGGCGGCACCGACGCGCAGGACTGGGCGGAGATGGTGCTGCGCATGCTGATGCGCTGGGCCGAAGGGCGGGGCTTCCGGGTCGAGTTGCATGAGGCCAGCGCCGGCGAGGAAGCGGGCATCAAGTCCGCGACGTTCGAGGTCGCGGGGGAGAACGCTTACGGTCTGTTCTCGGCTGAGCGCGGTGTCCACCGGTTGGTGCGCCTCTCGCCGTTTGACTCCGCCCACCGCCGCCAGACGAGCTTTGCGGGTGTCGAGGTCGCACCGGTCGTCCCGGACTCCTCCGGTGAGATCGAGATCGATGAGGACGATTTGCAGGTCGACACCTACAGGGCATCGGGCGCCGGCGGCCAGCACGTCAACAAGACCGATTCCGCCGTGCGCATCACGCACCGGCCGACGGGGATCGTCGTGCAGTGTCAGAACGAGCGCTCACAGTCCTCCAACCGCGCGACCGCGATGGCGATGCTGCGCGCGAAGCTGCTCGAGCGTCAAGAGCGCGAACGCGCCGAGGAGATCGCACGCGAGAAGGGCGAGGCCCAGGACGTCAACTTCGGTTCGCAGATCCGCTCTTACGTTCTGCACCCCTACACGCTCGTCAAGGACCACCGCACGGGGTACGAGATGGGCGACGTCCAGCGCGTGCTCGACGGCGACCTCGACGGGTTCGTGCGGGCGTATCTGTTGAAGGCCGCGTCGGCGGGTTGATGGGGTCTCCATCTCGCGAGGAGCTGTTGGAGCTCGTGCGCCGTGCGCTCGATGAGGACATCGGCTCAGGCGACGTGACGACCGAGGCGACGGTCGCCCCCGAGGCTCGTGCACGAGCGACGATCTCTCAAAAGGCGTCGGGGGTCATCTGCGGCTTGGACGCCGCCGAAGTCGCCTTCACGCTGTTGGATCCGACCGCACGCCGCGAGCGGCTCGCCGCGGAGGGCGTGTGGCGCGAGGACGGCGGGCCGGTGCTCATCATCGAGGGTCGCGCACGCGCGCTGCTGAGCGCTGAGCGCACCGCGCTGAACTTCCTCGCCCACCTCTCTGGCGTCGCGACGATGTCGGCACGCGCCGCGCGATCGGTCGCCGGAACTGGCGCGCGGGTGCTCGACACACGCAAGACGACCCCTGGGCTGCGCGCTCTGGAGAAGGCGGCTGTCGCCAGTGGCGGCGCCGCGGCGGGCGACGGCGCGTGCAACCACCGCGCCGGTCTCTACGACGCGATCCTGATCAAGGAGAACCACATCGCCGCTGCGGGCGGGGTCGCTTCGGCCGTCACGCGCGCGCGCGCAGCGGCCCCGCAGCTCGCCGCGACGCTCGAGGTCGAGGTGCGCAACCCTGAGGAGATCGAGCAAGCGCTCGCCGCGGGTGCGCCGCGTCTGCTGCTTGACAACATGGACGATGAGCAGCTGCGCGCCGCTGTCGCCCAGGTCGCGGGCCGGGCAGAGCTGGAGGCGAGCGGTGGGGTAACGCTGCAGACGCTCCGGGCGCGCGCGGAGACGGGGGTAGAATGGATCTCGATGGGCGCTCTTACCCATTCGGCGCCCGCGTTGGATCTTTCTCTGATTCTGGAGGCTCTGCCATGACCCTCTCGCTGCCATTGGCGCCATCGCAGGCGCAGCCTGCTTCTCCTCCTTTGAAGCCGGAGGAGATCGCTGCGCTGCAGGACGAGGTGCGCGCGCTGGCTGCAGAGCGCGGCGCGGTGATCCTGGCCCACAACTACCAGGTCCCAGAGGTCCAGGACGTCGCGGACTATGTCGGAGACTCGCTCGGCCTCTCCCGCAAGGCGGCCGCCGCGGATGGCGATGCGATCGTGTTCTGCGGCGTGCACTTCATGGCCGAGACCGCCTCGATCCTGTGTCCGGAGAAGACGGTCCTGATCCCCGACCTCGACGCCGGCTGCTCGCTGGCGGCCTCGATCGACGCCGTGCAGCTGCAGGCATGGAAGGGCGAGCACCCGGATGGGGTTGTCGTGATGTACGTCAACACGACTGCCGAGGTGAAGGCGCTGACGGACTACTGCTGCACGTCGGCCAACGCCGAGCAGGTGGTGCGCCACATCTACGACACTCACGGTCCCGACACTGAGATTCTCTTCGGTCCCGACATGTGGCTCGGCGCGTACGTCGAGAAGCGCACGGGCAAGCGCATGCACGTGTGGGACGGCGAGTGCCACGTCCACGCCGGCATTCGCCCCTCAGATATCAAGGCGACGCGCGCTGCGCACCCCGGCGCGGACTTCCTGATCCACCCCGAGTGCGGGTGCTCGACGAGCGTGATGGAGTACGTCGCCGCCGGCGACATCTCGGCGGAGGGCGTGCACATGCTCTCAACGGGCGGGATGCTGAAGTACGCCGAGGAGGCCGAACAGCGCACCGGGGGCGAGGTCGTCGTCGCGACTGAGGTCGGGATGCTGCATCCGCTACGCATGGCGGCGCCCGACGTCGACTTCATCCCCGCCAACGCCGAGGCGAGCTGCGTCTACATGAAGATGATCACGCTCCCCAAGCTGCGCGACGCGCTCAGGGACATGAAGTACGAGGTGCGTGTGCCCGTGGACATCGCCGAGCGGGCGCGCGTGCCGATCGACCGCATGGTCGCGATCGGCTGAGCTCAGAACTCCTCGGCCGTGTGCGGTCCGACGCAGGCGACGGCGAGATCCTCGGTGATACCGGCCGCGACCTCGCGGACCTCCTCGTGGGTGACCGCATCCAGTGCCGCGATCGCCTCGTCGGGGTCGATCGGCTCGCCGAACACGATCGACTGGCTCGCGGCATAGCGCGCCACGGCGTTGGTGTTCTCGAACGCCAACACCAGGCGGCCAGCGGCGTACGCGCGCGCTCGCGCGACCTCGTCCTCGGTTGGGCCGTCGCGGCGCAACTCGTCGACGATCTCGCGCATGCGGGTATAGGCCTCGATGCACTTGGTCGAGTCGAGGCCCGAGCCGAGCTGGAGAATTGGGACGTCGGCGAAGGAGTGGTCGATCGCGTAGACCGAGTAGCACAGGCCGCGTTTCTCGCGGATCTCGTCGAACAGGCGCGATCCCATCGAGCCGCCGAGCAGCGTTGAGTAGATCGCCAGCGCCGCCCGGCGGCGGCGGTCGCCGACATCGACTGCGGGCCTATAGATCATGCGCAGATGCGACTGGTTGGTGTCGCGCTGCTCGACCATCCGCTGCGGTGCGAACGGCGGCGCCGGCACATAGGGCTCGGGCTCCCCGAGTGCGGGGAAGCGCCCGAACAGCTCGTGGAGATCCGCTTCGGAAGGGAGGTGGTCGAGGTTGCCGACCAGGAACGCGCCGCCGCGGGCGCCCGACCAGCGGCGCTCGCGGAACGCCACGATCGCTTCGCGCGTGAAGCTGCGCAGGTTCTCCTCTGGTCCCAGCACCGTGCGGCCCAGCGGATGCTCGCCGAAGGCCGCGCGGTCGATCAGGTACTCCGCGACCGTCGAGGGCTGGTCGAAGGCGCGGTTGATCTCCTGGATCACCACGCCGCGCTCGCGGTCGAGCTCCTCGGCGTCGATCCGCGGGCGCCCGACGAAGTCGCTCAGCAGGTCGATCGCCTGTGGCGCGGACTCGGCGCGGACGGTGATGTGAAAGGCGACGAGATCGTGGCTGGTATAGGCATTCAGGACGCCTCCCAGTCGCTCGGCGGTCTCGTTGACGTCTGTGTATGTGGGGTACTTCTCGCCGCCCTTGAACACGAGGTGCTCAAGGAAGTGCGCCATTCCGTTCTCCTCCGGGCGCTCGGTGCGTGCGCCGGCGTCAAAGGCGAGGAGTGCCGTCAGGGCACGCGTTCCGGGGACCGCGATGCTGTGGAGGGGAAGTCCGTTCGCTGCGACGGTGCTGCTCGAGATCTGCGCCATCGGCCTACCTTATTGCAACGACCACGTAGGCTGGAGGCCTCATGATCGCCCGTGGCCGCCAGTCCGTGTTCGCTGCGCTTGCATTGGTCGGGGTCGTGCTGCTGCTGGGGGGCGTCTGGCTTGGAGGGCATCCCGAAGACCTGCCGGGCTTCGCGCGGCGGGCGTTCGTCGCGTCTCACAACACGCGCGTGGTCAACGAAGCGTTGCAGCGCATGGCGCAGGACTACTACCGTCCGTTGAGCGAATCGAAGCTGGCCAATGCCTCGATTGCGGGTGCGGTCGGGAGTCTCGGCGACCGCTTCTCCCACTACCTGACCCCCTCTGAAGTTCACAGCTTCGGCCAGCCCGCGAGCTTCACTGGAATCGGGGTCGAGGTCGCGCCCAGCCCGCGCGGGCTGCGCCTTACGCACGTCTTTGACTCATCGCCCGCCGCGCGCGCGGGTCTGCACACCGATGATCTGATCGTCGCCGTCAATGGACGCAGTCTCGCGGGTCTCTCCGAGACGGCGGCCGCTGCGCTGGTCAAGGGTCCTCCCGACACGAATGTCACGCTGCGAGTCAGCCAGAACCTTGGGGGGCACACGGCGATTCGCACGGTGAGGCTCACACGCGCCACGATCTCAGAGCCCGTTGTCGCTTCGGCGACGCGCCTCGCGCATGGCGTCAAGCTCGGCGTCGTCGCGCTGGCGACGTTCAGCGCGGGTGCCCACGGCGAAGTGCTCGCGGCTGTTGAATCCGAGCTGCACAGCGCTCACGCCCGAGGAATCGTCCTGGATCTTCGCGGCAACGGTGGCGGCCTCGTTGAGGAGGCGCGCCTTGTCGCAAGTATCTTCCTGCCGCGTGGCGCGGTCGTGGTGAGCACGCGCGGACGCACACAACCCACCCAGACATTGCGCGCGGCGGGCGGCGCGATCCCCTCTGCTGTACCCGTGGTCGTGCTCGTGGACCACAACACGGCGTCGGCCTCGGAGATCGTAACGGCCGCTCTGCAGGACCACCGGCGTGCGACCGTTGTCGGCACGCACACCTTTGGCAAGGGGGTGTTCCAGGAGGAGCAGCCGCTTTCCAACGGCGGTGCGCTGGATATCACGGTCGGCGAGTACTTCACCCCCGACGGCCGCAACCTCGGCGGGGGCGGCGTGCGCGAGGGCGCGGGGATCACCCCAGAAGTGCTCGTCCCCAGCGGCATCGATAGTCCAGCTGGATTGTCAGTCGCGCTCAGCACGCTCGCGGCGAAGGTCCGGTGAAGGGGCCACCGCGCGGCGGTGGCCGCGACTCGGGTGGGCGCCGCGGTCGCGGCTCCGGCGGTGGTCGTCCGAGCGGTCGCGGCGGGCGGGACACACGCGTGGTATGGCCGCCGCAGCGGCGTGAGAGCGCGCGCGATGCGATCGAGGCGCTGATGCGTGAGCGCGGGCTCGCGCGTCACTTCGAGGACGCCGTGGAGCACGCGGCCCGCCGCGCTCGCGCGCGAGGACTGGATGTCGCAAGCGGCGGTCCGGCGCGACGCGATCTACGCGAGCTGCCGACATTCACGATCGACCCGGTATCGGCGCGCGACTTCGACGACGCGATCTCAGCGGAATGGACGCGCGGAGGGTCCGCGGTGCGCGTGTGGGTTCACATCGCCGACGTCAGCGCCTATGTGCGAGCGGGCTCGCCGGTGGACGTCGAGGCGCGAATGCGCGGCACCAGTGTTTACGCCCCCGGCGTTGTCGAGCCGATGCTGCCGCACTCGCTCTCCAGCGATGTCTGCTCGCTGATGCCCGGGCGCGACAGGCTGGCGGTCACCGTGGAGCTTGAGGTTCGCGTCGCGCGGGCCGACCACGAGGGCCAGCCCGAGCCGGTGTCCGAGCCTGCTTTCTATCGCTCGCTGATCCGCTCCGACGAACGTCTCGACTACGACCGTGTAGACCGCATCTTCGCTGAAACCGAGGCTGCGGTGGAACCGTGGGCGGAGCCGCTGCGTGCGGCGCGTGCTGCTGCGCACGCGTTGGGACACGTGCGAGCGGCGCGTCCGGGCAACCTGACGGTGGACTCCGAGGAGCCCGAGTTCGAGTTCGACGAGCGCGGTGAAGTCAGCGCGATCGTCGCGCGCGCCCAGACCGAGTCTCACCGTCTGATTGAGCATCTGATGATCGCCGCCAACGAGGCCGTCGCGCAGACGCTTGAGCGCCACGGCGTGCCCTGCCTGTACCGCGTGCACGAGCGTCCGCGCATCGAGAGCGTTGAGCGCCTCGTGGACCAGCTCGCGACGCTCGAGGTTGCGACCCCGCCGATTCCCGAGGGGATGTCGCGCACCCAGGCCGCGGAGCTCGTGGGGGAGATCTCGCGACGCGTCGAGGAGCATGTGCTGCGCGCCGCGGCACGAGCTGACGCGAACGACACGAGCGTCTCGCCGAGCGGCGGACGGCGCGCGCTCAGCTCGCTTGTGCTGCGCGCGCTGCGGCCGGCCTATTACGCGCCTGGCAACCTCGGGCACGCTGGCCTGGGCTCGTCTTGCTACTGCCATTTCACCTCCCCGATTCGCCGATACCCGGACATCGTCTGCCACCGCGCGCTGCTATCGCTGCTTGGGCACTCCGAGCGCGCGCCACGCGCGGAGGGCCTGCCGGATCTCGGTGCGTGGTGCTCTGAACGCGAGCGCGCTGCAATGGAGATCGAGCGCGACGCCGACGATGTCGCGCGCTGTTTTGCGCTGGAGCGGTTGCTGTATCGCGAGGGCGCTGAGCACGCCTTTACGGGAGAAGTCACCGGGCTGATCTCCGCCGGGGCATTCGTGGCGTTCGGCGAGAGCTCCGCGCTGCTAGGCGGCGAGCCCTTCGCGTTCCGGTATGAGGGGATGTTGCCGGTGCGTCTGCTTGCCGCCGCCAGCGCGGTCAAGGAGGGCGAGCGAGGCGCCGCATCCGGTTCGCGCTCAGCACCCGGCCCGCGCTCTGGGCGGGCGACGGCACGCCGCCACGGACGGACGGTGGGTGAGGGCGCCAGGGATTGGTGGGAGCTCAACGAGCAGGGCACGATCCTGCAGGGGCAGCGCAGCGGAGCGACGCTGCGCCTCGGGGACCCGATCGCGGTCCGCGTCGCGCGTGTCGACGCGCAGCGAGGACGCGTTGACCTCGTGCCCGCCGAGCCCGCGCCAACTTCGCGCGCCGAGCCCGCGCATACTTCGCGCGCCGACGGCGCAGCGCGCGAGCGCCCGCGGCGGCGCCGGGGCGGCTAGGCTCGATCGATGGCCAAGAAGGGCGCCAAGCGCAAGATCGGAGCCGGGGACGTCGCGAGCAACCGCTACGCGTCCTACCGCTACGAGCTGCTCGAGCGCGTCGAGTGTGGGATCGCGCTGCTTGGAACCGAGGTCAAGGCGCTTCGCACGTCCGGGGCGCAGCTCAAGGACGGCTATGTCGCGATCCGCGAAGGCGAGTTGTGGCTGCACAGCGTGCACATCCCGCCGTACGCTCCGGCGGCGCGTGAGAACCACGAGCCAGAGCGCGATCGCAAGCTGCTCGTGCATCGCTCAGAGATCGAGCGCCTCCAGGGCCGGGTCGCCGAGCGCGGGCTCACGTTGGTGCCGACGCGGATCTACTTCAAGCACAGCCGCGCCAAGGTCGAGATCGCACTGGCGCGCGGGAAGGATCTTTACGACAAGCGCCACTCGATCCGCGAGCGCGAGGTCAAGCGCGACATGGAACGCACGCTGCGGGTGCGCTGAGCGGCGATCAGAGCTTGAAGCTGTGCCCGGCGCTCACGAGGACGTGGGTCTCGGACATGCCGAAGGCGAGGGCTGCCGCCAGTCCGATGTAGACAGCTCCGACGAGCAAGCGGTGGCGGGGGGCTACGCGGTAGTAGGCGGCTTGCGCCGCTGAGCCGCTCTGGCGCGCCTGCCAGCGGCGGTAGAGCTCAAAGCCGCCAAATAGCACGATGATCAGCAGGATTGGGTTGAACGGAAGCGCGAACAGCAGCACGAGCAGCGCGCCGAACCCGACGAACCACATCCACGGCGCCATCGCCGCCATCGCGCGACCGCCGTCGAGCGGCACGACGGGAAGCAGGTTGAAGAGATTAATCAGGAAGCCCACGTAGCCCAGTGCGATCAGCATGTCGCTGTCGGTGAGCTTGCCGACGATCGCGACCGCGGCTGCCGCGATGCTGCCGAGGATCGGACCAGCGAGCCCCACTCGCGCCTCCGCCAGTGCGTTGGCGCCGAGCGACTTCGACGTGATGACGGCGCCCATAAACGGGATGAACATCGGTGCGCTCGCCTTGATTCCCTCGCGCCGGAGCTGAATGACGTGGCCCATCTCGTGTAGGAACAGCAGCACGACGAAGCCGACCGCGAACTCCCAGCCCCAAAAGAGGCTGTAGAGGGCGACGGACACGACGGCCGTGCCCGCTGTCGTGAGTAGCTTGAGGTTGGGCAGCGCGACGAGCAGCCCCTTGAGCACGGCGCCGAACTTCGCCACCAGCGCGAGGACCCCGGCGAGGATGCTGCCGAGGCGCTTGCGTAGACCGCGGCGCTTCGCTCCGAAGGGCTGGCTCTCGAGCTGTGCCGTCGGCGGCGGCTGCGCAGCGGGGTGGGTGAGTACGACTCCCGGCGTCGCCGCGGCCGGAGCCGTCGCGTGCGACGGGTAGGACGCGCCCAACGGGTAGGGCGCGGGCACGATCGGGTTCTCATCCATTGCACCTCCATTGTCGCACCGCCGCTAAGGGGTCCATAAGTCGTGCACGCCAAGGCGCAGATATGCCCGCACGCATCGCGCTGCGGTTCTCCCCGCGGCCGTGCTGTGCGGCGACCTGCGAGTTTTTTCGGAGGGTGCGGGGAAGAGTTGGAAGAGGCCTTGCAATCGTGTCTGGATAGGCGTACCTTGATTATCAGACGCGGTACCGAGCCGCCAAAGAGCGAGGCCACTGAGGTGTGAGGCCGCGCCACCCAAACCGAAGGGCCTTCGGGCCGGACGGAGCGGGTTCCTCAAGGGTGGCCCGGTGTCGCGTCGTTTTCGTTAACCGCCGCCGCTCGGCTACAATCGAGAGTGCAGAAACATCCCCGGGGACGACAGGCTTCGACGCGGTCGGCTTCGTGAGGGTGGTCGCGAGCCGAGGTCCGGGAGGCCTCGTAAAAAACCCGGAAAACCATAAGTGCGGACTCTCATGAGTACGCCCTCGCGGCCTGATTAGAAACCAGGCCTGAGGTCTTGGCCCTCGCTCGCCTGCGGCGGGGATAACCGGGATCAGATAGCAGGCTAACCCGGCGAGGTCCGCTCTCGCCAAACCGGGGACATCTTCAGAGAGCTGGTCCCCCACAACCCGGCCGGCGAGGCTAGCGGGGGATGAGATCAGAGCGCCGGCTACGCTCGTAGAAGCTGCCTATCACGCGACTGCGGACGCGGGTTCGACTCCCGCCGTCTCCATTTCTGAGGAGGAAAGTAGCGCTCATCGAACCGATGGGGTTCCCTCACGGCGCGAGGAGCGTCTCAAAGGCGCCTTCGTCAAAGTCGGCAGCCCTCATTTCCTTCCAGGCGCAGTGCCTCGCCGATGGCGAAGAGCCTGGGGTTGAGGTCTCGGCTGAGTGCCGCGAGGCCCAGGTCTGTAGCTGCCGCGAGATGCCCATACTTGAGCGGGCGATCGCCGGCTGTCCAGCCGAGATGCATTTGAGCAGCTGCGCCAGCGCGACGTAATGAGCGTCGTATGTCTTCGCCCACCCAGTTCGTCGGCGACTTTCCAGGCGGCCTGAATCAGACCTTCGGGCGTACGGATCTCTACCGGGGCCTTGAGGAGGCGCTCCAGCATCGTCTTGGCGCGAGGCTTGGTTATCTCTCCCCGCCAGGCCATCTCGTGCAGTGCCGAACTCGCCTCCGTGACCATGAGCTGCGGTGCCATGAGCTTGTACCCGCGCAGGCTGACGAAGCCGACAGGTGTATGGCACGCGGCGACCGCCACCGACGCGTCAACAACCAGGCGCTTCGTCAATGGCCGCTGCGTGAGCGATGGAGCGCGGCGACCCAATTGAGCGCCGGGGTGCCGTCATCCCCGACGCGCCACTCCTCGGGCAGCTCGGACATCGGGTGCAGCTCGTACTCGATCACGCGCAGGTCGCGGTCATCGATCGCGTGTCGGGCGCCGACGCGTCGCGCAGGCAGGCGCCCCGACCGAATCCACCGGCGGACAGTCTCGGGGTTCCTACCCAGCCGATCAGCAGCCTCAGCGACAGTCAGCACCCAAAAGATGGTACGCCAAGCCCCGGACCCCAGACCCCGAGCCCGCATAGGCGATCAACAGCGGCCCACCCACCAGGACCAACCACGTCCACGTCGACGCTTCGGCCGATTCAGTGGCCGTCAGCCCGCCAGCACGCACTCGCACAAAGCGGGGCGACGTACCCGAAGCGTTGGCAGCCAGGGAAGCCTTGACCGAAGACCATGCCACCGGCGCCTCCAACGACATCTCAACGGCTGCATGGATGTCCTTGGCTCGCATCGGCTCGCCCCTATCGCCGAGGCTTCGACGACCGCCTTCAGCACCCAGCCTGGCCGGCGAGACCGCTGCCCGCAGGCCAAGGGTTGCCGCCGAGACTCGCCGCTGGCCCGCACAGCGGCCAATTTCCCGGCCAACCGGGCCAAAGACCCTGTAGATCTTGGTTCGATAGAACTCCGATTAGCTCCATTTCGACAGTTGACCCTTCAGTTTTCATTAGGAGAGCTCAAGGGTCTTTGTCGTTGTCGGGAGCATGGCTCCGCGACCTATCGACGCCGGGAACGGCGGAACCCTACGCAGCGATTACTTGCGGACGCGGAACCGGAGGATGGTGACGCTGCGCGACCGCGTGGCGCTAACTGGTTCCAGGTCGATCCGGGGGAGGCTCGGCGGCGAGAAGCGGACGCCGTCGCCGAGCAGTACCGGCAGCACATACACCAGGATCTCGTCGACAAGGCATCGCTGCAGGCACTGGGCGGCCACATCGGCGCCGAGAATCTCCACGTTCTTGCCGCCCGCGGCGCTGCGCGCCGCGGCGACCGCCTCCCCGATGTCACCGGTGAGGTACGTGATGCCCGGATTCGGTGGCTCGGGTGGCCGATGGGTGAGTACGAATATGGGTCCGGAAAAGGGGTAGCCGACGCTGCCCGGCTTCTTGGCCTCCATCCTGTCTCCGACGTCGGACGTCCGCCGGCCGACCAGCATGGCGCCGGTGGCCGCCGCGATCTCGTGAAACTCGTCCGGGCCGACGAAGTCGGTGAGCTGGCGACCAGCGCCCCAGTCCATCACGTGGTCGGCAGTGGCGATGAAGCCGTCAAGCGACATGCACCTATTCACGACGACCTTGCTCTGTCCGGTGCTCGTATCGCTCACCCTTTCCTCCTAGGCCTTGGGATGTTTTCATGATCCCGTCGGTCGTGGCAATCGCCGTTCTGGGAAGATAGTGCGATGCAACGTGTGCTTGGAATCGGCGGCTACTTCATCAGGGCCGCCGACCCCGCGACCTTAAGCGCATGGTACCGCGATTGCCTCGGTTTGGACGCCGATGAGAACGGCCTGTGGCATCAGGGAGCCGGGCCGACGGTGTTTGCCGCGTTCGAGTCCGAGACCGACTACTTCGGGTCTCGCGCCCAGCAAAACATGCTCAACTTCCGGGTTCGCGACCTGGATGCGATGCTCGCGCAATTGCGGGCCAAGGGAGCGGACGTAGCCGAGGAGACGCAGGACATGGAGGGTGTCGGTCGATTCGGCTGGGTCACCGATCCTGAGGGCAATCGGGTCGAGCTGTGGCAGCCCGTATGACCGCGTAGTCACGCTCGGGATCGAAGTAGGAACCTAGAGCAGCCGCTTCCGTCCGATCGGTTCCACGCCCTCTGGGGGACGGATGGGCAAGGCGATCAGGTCACCGGGCTCGATCTTAGCCAGGCCGCCTCCGTAGGTCCGGCCGAGCTCGCGAATGAGCTGTGCGTTGGTGGTGTCTTCAAGCGACGGACGTAGAGCCTCGGGGTCGAAGCCGGGCTGGGCCCAGACGTTGAGCAAGGAGGTCATGCACCGTGCGCCGACCAGGTTTCGCACGATACGGGCTCGGTTGCGCGACATATACGTAGTGAAGAAGTCGGCTGGTTCCACCGGCTCGACCCCATACCAGGGGTTGCGGGTGCGGCAGTTGAAGCGCTTGTGCAGGTCGCGCTCTAGTCCGTGTTCGATGTATCGCAGCGCGTTTGTGCCGCGCAGGGCTGAGATCGGCTCATGACAGAAAAAGAGGAAGCCGCGTGCCCCTGCCTCGACGCGCGAAGCATGGAAGTCTGCATCCAGCGGACCTTCGTGTGGAAGGTCCTTGGAGCCGAGGACGACTGGGACGAGGAACCGCTCCTCGATGGCCCATTGCTCGACGTGTGCGCGGGTCATGGCAAAGAACGAATTGTCGCCCGTCGCGATCCCACGCCGGACCCGGCAGTAGTCGCCGAGCTTCGCCGTGCGTCCTTGAAGGAGAGGGGCTATGCGCTCGGCACGAGATGGGAGCAGCAGAGTCCACGGCAGCGCGGCGGGCGCGACCTCGGCCGTCAACTCGATATCCCGGCCTTTCTGAATGGAACCGTTGAGGTTCGCCTCCACAAGCCGGAAGCGCCGCGATGGAGACTCCCGCTTTGTTGCGATCGTGATGGCTGAAGTCGTAAGTACGCCCTCGAACGCAAGCTTGTTCATCTCCAGCACGAGAATCTCGTCGATCTCGCAGTGCGCCAAGAGCGCTTCCTTGACTGCCTGTCCGTAGCGCACGTCAAGGAACTCCGTTGGTGTAACGAACACCAGCCGGCCACCATCGTTCAGCCGTAGAAGCGCCTCAAGGAAGAAGTAGACATAGCTGCCCGAGAGACTCGACACCTTCAAGCCGAACCGCGCGGAGTAGTGCCGCGCGAGCAGCTTGTGCTCGGCGGAGAGATTGTGGTGACGGACATAGGGCGGATTCGCGATCACCGCGTCAAAGCTTGCCTGGCTGAGCGGCCAGCGTTCCGCGTCCAGGAAGTCGCCCACCGCAATCTCACGATCGCCCGGCACAGACTGGGCTGAGAGTTCCACGGCCACCGGGTCGATGTCGAGGCCGAAGAGCCGCGGACCCCCGCCGACTGCGCGCAAGAGAACGCCACCCCCGACCCCCGGATCGAGAACCGTTGCGGGCTCGATCTCGCGGACGGCGTCGGCCATCAGTTCGGCAATCGGATCCGGTGTGAAAAACTGCCCGATCTCATAGCGCCGCTCGCGCGGGTTTAGTCGCTCAAGCTCGGCCTCGGGAGTCGTAGTTGGCAAGAACATACGTTCGAGCTTACGGCTCGTCTCGGACAAACGCTACATCGCACGGCGAGCCGGTGCTCCTCAGTGATGCGCCGCGACCAGGCGCCGGCAATCCCGTACTTAAGCGCCTCCGGCCTGCCGATCCCGCTCGTCGGGTTGCGCAGCGCGTCATCGAGCAGACGGTTGATGCGCTTGACGAGCGCGCGGTCTGTCCGCTGCCAGTAGGTGTAGTCCTCCCAGCCCTGCGGGGTGAAGACGAGCCTCACGCCCGGTCGAGCTGGTGCTCGACGCAGCATGTCCTGCAAGCTGAAGGAGTCGCGCAGGCCTCCCTGCGCCTGGATTTTGGCCCACTGAATGGCTTGTACAGATGGACGGAGCGCGATAGTCTGGCTGCCCGGTGATGGACGTGTCAGGCGGACTTCGGATTCATCACGTCGATCTCGCCGTTGGCGATGTCGAGCGATCGCTCGCGTTCTACCTAGCGGTGCTTGGACCCCTCGGATTGCGCGAGTGGAAACGGTTTCCGACGTATCGCGGCACCGAGCAAGTGATCTATCTCAGTCTTGGGGAGCGCGATCAGTACCTCGGGCTGAGACCCGCCGATGGTGGAAGTCACCGGTACTACGAGGTCGGCCTCGAGCACCTCGCGTTCTATGTCGATACGCGGGCCGAGGTCGACGCGGCGTACCGCCGCTGTTGCGAGATCGGTGCTCGCGTCCACTTTCCTCCCGAGGAGGACAAGGACATCGAGGGCTTCTACGAGATGTTCGTATTCGACCCAGACGGACATCGCATCGAGATCGCCTGCCGCCCCCCAGGCCCCGCCGACTAGGCCCGCATCGGCTCGCGTTCGTCGGCCAAGGCTCGTTGCCAGCCGCCACGCTAACCTGCCGTCGATGCCGGGTCGTCGAACTGGTCTCGCAACGGCAGCTCTGATCATCGCAAGCGCTGCACTTGCGGGGCCGGCGCTGGCGCGCCCACATGTCCTCGCGCGATGGAACGTCTCCATCAGCGGCAGCGTTATACACAGCTGGACGCTGCCCGATTCGACCCCATGTGCGTCCTCGGGAAGCGGCTCCGTGAGCGTGCGATTCGTGAGCGCTCATCCTCAGCACATTGCGATCGCCGACAACGGATTCGGGCTCGGCGACGTGTCGTGGAATGGAATGTTCAACAACATCGACGGGACCATCACGGCGACTGACAACCGCACACGCAACCCGCCCGCCTTTGCTCAGGAATGCGACACCAGCGCTCCGGTGCCCGATACGCGTGCCTGTGGCACCAAGCCATTCCACAACGTGGCGCTCATGATTGCATCGCCGCTCACTTCCGCCAGACATGGTTACGCACTCGATGGCGGCAGTTTTCCCACGCCTGCGCTCAACGCCCCCGAAGGCGTTCAGGATTGCGAGCTCGACGGGTTTCGCGCTTTCTCCTACATTCTCGAAGGGGCTCCGAGGGCCCAAGCGCTTCAGCTCCCCGGCTACCCTTCGCCGGCCGAGCTGCGCACGCGCCACGGCACGATCATCGTAAGCGCCTCTCAGAGTCACCGCTTCATCGCCTCCGCATTGACGGTCCGCCACGCACGGCTCGTGTTCACCCGAACTCGCTGATTCACCAGCCCGTTCCGCGCGCCGATCCGGCAAGGGCGCCCGTACCCCGGCACGTGGGACAATACCGGCGCTCTGGTCGATAGAGGGTCCGCTCCCGTCGCACCAGTCGAATCCGGTAGCGTGGTTTCGCGCGACGGCACGTTGCCCGCGGCTCGTCTCAACTCCCTCGACCAGTTAGGAGAGCGTGACGTGAAGGTCCAGATGTTCAATGTCGGCTGGATCTCTTCGCCCGCCGCCGTCTGGCGGCAGGGGGAGGACCCCGATCGTCGGATCCGCTTTCCCATCCCCGCCTACCTCATCGAGACCGAGGACGAGCGCATCCTGGTCGATGCCGGGCTGCATCCGCAGGCGATCGCCGACCCCGGCAGTTTCTACGGCCGGCCCGAGATCTTTGATCTCTTCGACTTCGAGCTCGAGCAGGACGTCACCGAGCAGGTCGACGTCGGCACGCTCACCCGGATCGTCCTCACCCACCTGCATTTCGACCATGCCGGCGCCCTCACTCTGCTGCCCGCTTCGATCCCGATCTTCGTCCAGCGACGCGAATGGGAAACGCGCCACGATGCCCCGACCATTCAAAGGAACTTCCTCTACCCGCGCGACTACGCCGTCGAGGATCGCCAGGTCGTCCTCCTCGACGGAGATCACGATCTGCTTGGCGATGGATCGATCGAACTGCTGCTCACGCCCGGACACACTCCCGGTCATCAGTCCGTCCGCGTCGGCGACCAGTTGATCCTAGGCGTCGACGTCGCCCATTTCGCGAGCACGTTCGAGGACCATCGATTCCCGATCTTCGCCGATGACTTCGCCGCGCAGACCCAGTCAGTGGATCGTCTGCGCCGGCTGCGGGATGGGGGTGTTCGGGTGCTCCCAGGTCATGATCCCGATGTGCTGCGACCCGGCGAGCTACTTAGCTGATCTTTGGCAAAGCACCAGTTCCATTCGCTATATCTCACCCTCAGCTAGAGGGTTATATATAGGCCGGTGCGTGCGTTCGCATCCGTAGTTTCTACGGTGCGCCAGCCGCTGCGATCCAGCCGATGAAGTCGTATGGGCACTCCTCACACGCCGTCTGCGGGCGCGCCGTGGCGGTGGGGCCCGCTCCTGCTGCGTCCCATGAGTGGCCTGGTGGGTCTCGGGACGGTGCTGCTCGGTGCGTTCGTCGTGCGCGCGCTCACTGGGTTTGGTGGCGCCTCCATGCAGCAGCTCTGCGCGACGTGGATCTCCGATGCGATCGCGTTGAGCGCTGCCGCGGTATGTCTGTGGCGAGCCGCGAGCGAACGCCGTGACCGCGCAGTGTGGGGATTCGCCGGGCTCGGTGTCGTTGCATGGGGGCTCGGGAACGCCTACTTCGAGCACATGCTCGCCAGCGGCGCTTCGCTGCCCAACCCCTCGCCGGCCGACATCGGCTACCTCTGCTTCTACCCGCTCATGTATCTCGCCGTCATCGCAGCTCGACGCGACGGCGGACAGCAGCTGGGGGTCGGTGGATGGCTTGACGGTCTGATCGGTGGCGCCGCCTGCGCGACGCTTGGAGCCGCGTTCGCGCTCGAGCCCGTCCTGCAAGCCACCGAAGGGGAATCGCTTGCGGGAGCGCTTACGAACATCGCTTATCCGATCGGCGATCTCACGCTGCTTGCGATGCTCGTCGTTACGACCGCGACCGTCGGTTGGCGAGCCGCCCGCGGCTTGACCGCGCTCGCGATCGGCATGGCCATCTTCGCACTGTCGGACACCATCTACATCGTCCAGAACGCCAACGGGGACTACCGCGTCGGCGGCGTCCTCGACGCCGGCTGGCTGATCGCATTGATGCTGATCGCGATCGGCGCTGGTGCCCAAGGGCGCACGGGGGCAGCTACCGTCGCGCCTAGGCGTGCCGTCGTGCCGAGTATCGCGGGGCTCGTCGCGCTTGCCGTGCTTGGCCTACAGCCCCTCGTCGACCTGAGCACGAGTGGCCTTGTCATCGCGGTCCTCACGCTCACCCTCGTCATAACGCGCCTCGCCGTCTCGCTACGCGAAACCGCCGGTCTGCTTGAGACGCGCGCACGCGAGGCCGCACTGGACCCCTTGACCGGACTCGGAAACCGCAGACTGTTGCTTGCCGATCTGAGCGCCCACGCGCTTGACGCCACCACCGAGCGCCCCGTACTGCTCGTCCTGTTCGACCTCGACGGCTTCAAGGTCTACAACGACACCTTTGGTCACATCGCCGGCGACAACCTGCTGATCGAGGTCGCCAGCGGCCTTCAGGACGTCATCGGGGAGCGCGGTCGCGCATACCGAATCGGTGGCGATGAGTTCTGCGCACTGCTCTCACCAGTGCACGAGGCCTCAACCGAGCGCATCTGCGTCGAGCTCGCTGAGGCGATGGCGCGCCACGGCGAGGGCTTCTCTGTGACCGCCAGCTATGGCTGTGCGTCCGCGCCCGCCGACGGTCGCGAAACGACGGCGCTGCTGCGATGCGCCGACGACGAGATGTATGCGCGCAAGGGCCGTCGCCGGCCGGGAACCGAGAGCCAGGTCCAGGATGCCCTGATCGCCGCGCTCAGCGCACGCGATCCCGAGCTCGGATCCCAGGCCACGAGCATCGCCGAGCTCGCCGCCGCGCTCGGCCGCGGCATCGGCCTGGGCGCGAGCGATCTCCGTGCCCTCACGCACGCCGCCGCACTCCACGACATCGGCAAGATCGCGATCCCCGAAAGCATCCTCGACAAGCCCGCCGAGCTCGACCCCGAGGAGCGGCGCTTCGTTCAAACCCACCCGCTGATCGCCCAGCGCATCATCTCCGCCGCGCCCGCGCTCGGCTACGCCGCGCAGATCGTCCGCTCCGCGCAGGAGCGTTGGGACGGGACCGGTTATCCCGACGGGCTGCGCGGGGACGCCATTCCGATCGCCTCCCGCATCGTCGGCATTTGTGGCGCCTACCACGCGATGACTCGCAACCGCCCGTCTCGCAAGGCGATGAGCGCTGAGGAGGCAGTCGCCGAGCTGCGGCGCTGCTCCAGGACACAGTTCGACCCGAATCTCGTCACGATGCTCATCGAGATCTTGCGCAATCCTGCCGGGCACTCCGCGCGCGAGTCCCCGACTCCCGCGCAGGTCGCAGACCTGCTCGTCAGTCGCGAGGTCGACGGCCGCCGACGCCTTGAGGCTCAGCTCAGCTATCAGTCCGACCACGATCTGCTCACAGGGCTGCTGAATCGCTGGCGCTTCGCGGAGGAGCTCGAACGCATGCTGCGCTACACCGCCCGCTACCGCCGAGCCGGCGCGCTGCTGATGCTAGATCTCGACAACCTCAAGCTCGTCAACGACGTCCACGGACACGCAGCCGGCGACGACGCGCTGAAGCTCGTCACACGGGAGATCCGCGGTAGAACGCGAGGCACTGACGCCGTCGCCCGCCTGGGTGGCGACGAGTTCGCGATCGCTCTGCACGAGGCCAGCAGAGGCGACGCGCTCGCGGTCGCCAAAGACATCCATAGGCGCCTCGGCGAATGCGGGATCGACCCTCCAATCCAGATCAGTATCGGCATCGCCCTGTTCGAGGGCGACCAGGAGCTGGTTGCCGACGATCTGCTCACCGCCGCCGACATCGCCCTGTATGAGGCCAAGGAAGCCGGCCGCGGCAAGACACGCATCCACCACGGCGAGGCCACCGGCGCCCTCGGTTGGGTCAAGCGCATCCGCGGTGCCCTCGCCGAAAAACGCTTCGTGCTCTATGGCCAGCCGATCGTCGACCTGCGCAGCGGCGCCACCACCCATCACGAGCTGCTCATCCGGATGCTCTCCGACGATGGAGACGTAATCCCGCCCGCCGCCTTCATTCCCACCGCCGAACGCTTCGGTCTGATCGGCGCGATCGACCGCTGGGTCGTGCGCGAAGGTCTGCAGCTGGCTCTCGACGGAGAACGCGTCAGCATCAATCTCTCCGCCCACTCGATCGGCGATCCCGACATCCTCGAAGACGTGCGCACCGCCGCCCGAGAAGGGCTCGCTCGCAACGCCGTGATCTTTGAGCTCACCGAGACCGCCGCGATGACCAATATGCAGGTCGCCCGTGAGTTCATCGAAGAACTCGGCAGCCTTGGCTGCGACGTCGCCCTCGATGACTTTGGAACGGGCTTTGGCTCCTTCAGCTACCTCAAGCATCTTCCGACGAGCTACCTGAAGATCGACGTCGAATTCGTCCGCGACCTTTCCTCGAATCTCACCGATCGCCACGTCGTCAGATCGATCACCGACATCGGGCACAGCCTCGGTAAGCGCATCATCGCCGAGGGCGTTGAAGATCAGGCCACCGTGCAGGCCCTGCGCGAGTACGGCGTCGACTTCGCGCAGGGCTCCCACATCGGCGACCCGCAGTCCATTACCCCTTCAGCGAATGAAATTCCCCGAGCGGATTCGGCAGCGTCGGTGTGAACGGCACGAACTTGTACGGCTTGGACGTGTCAAAGCCCGCCTTCGCCGCCGCCGCCTTTTCGGCGAACGGAAGTAGCGCTTCGACGGCCTGCTCGATGTGCGCCAGCATCAGCGTGCGCTCGTAGCCGTTGTTGTTGGGCGGATCGACCGACTCCGCGGTCTTTTGGATTCCTGTGATCTTCTCGATCGGGCCGCCGTCGGCGCTGGTCACCTCGGGACCCAGCACGCGCGCCAGCGTACGGTGATCTGACTCGATGCCCATGATCCGTGCCGCCGTCACCCTCAGATCCGGAGTGCTGAAATCGCGCACCCCCACGAGGTATGCCGCGATGAACGCGTCCTCCAGCGTCACAAGGATGTCGAGCGTCGTCTGCGCATCGCTGAACATCTTCGGCGGGTAGTAGAAGGCGGAAAACGGTGAGGGCCTGCCCGTGAGGCTTTCCTCGAGCGCGTAGTGGGACATCTCCTCCTGCAGCGCCGCCTTCACATAGCCCTGGTCATCGGAGGGCAGGTTCTTGAAAAACGGCGCCGCTTGAATGATGTTGGTGTAGGTCGTCACCGCCAGCGCCTCGGCTATCTGGGCAGCTTTCAGGATCGCGACGTCGCCGCGAGTCGGTCCTTTCTTTTTCTTGGCGCCACGCGCAAGCGCGCCTGCGGGCGCCAGTGCGCCGAGGCCGGCCAGCCCCGCGCCTGCCACCGCTGCGCCTCGTAGGAAGTCCTTGCGTGTCGCCGACGTCGTGTGCTCGTGGCCGTGCACCCCAGGTGCTCCGTCGTTGATCGCGAGATCGCCGCGCTCGTCGTCCATGGTTGCTGCTCCAATCGCTCGTAGTCTCCTGACGTGCAGCCACCGCCGGGACCTCGGGTCCCGCTGCTGCCCGAATGCCTACGCGCTGCGCGTCAGGATGGATCAGCGGCGTGAGCCGCGTCGCGCGAGAGCTCCTGGAGGTACTGCTCGGTCGCCGCCACGTCGAGCGGGCGCGCGAACAGGAAGCCCTGTCCGCTGTCGCAGTTCTCATCGCGCAGCAGCGAGAGCTCCTGCGCCTGCTCGATGCCCTCCGCGAACGTCTCGATCGAGAGCGCCTTGCCCAGCTGGACGAGCGTGTGAATCAGCGTCTCGCCCTCCTGGTTGTGCTTGAGCCCGGAGATGAACGAGCGGTCGATCTTGAGCGCGTCGACCGGGAAGCGCTGCAGGTGGGCCAGCGAGGAGTAGCCGGTCCCGAAGTCGTCGATCGCGATGCGGACCCCGAGCTGCTTGATCTCGGTGAGCCGGCGCGCGGTCTCCTCGATGTTGCGCATCAGGGTCGTCTCGGTGATCTCGATCGTCAGCGCCAGCGGGTCCAAACCACTGTCCGCGAGCGCGCCCCGCACATCCTCGACCAACCCGTCGTTGTCGAGCTGGCGTCCCGACACGTTGATCGCCATGCCGATCGGATATCCCGCCGCGCGCCACGCCGCGCCCTGGAGGCAGGCTTCGCGCAGAACCCATCCGCCGACCTCGACGATCATGCCCGTCTCCTCGAGCAGCGGAATGAAGTCCGCCGGCTGCACCACGCCGCGTGTCGGATGTTCCCAGCGGATCAGCGCCTCGACGCCGTTTGGTGTCATGTCGCTGAGGTCCAGCGTCGGCTGGTAGACGAGGAAGAACTCTTCTTTGGCCAGCGCCTCTCGCAAATCCATCTCGAGCTCCATGCGGTTCTGCACTGTGTCCTGCATGCCGCTCTCGAAGACCACATAGCCGTTCTTGCCGTCCCACTTGGCGCGATACATCGCGATGTCCGCGTCGCGCAGCAACTCCTCCGCGCTGGCGCGCTCGCCGGCCGCGATCCCGACGCTTGCAGTCACGGTTACGCGCGTCTCCTTGTCGGCGCCGAGCTTGAAGGGGTGCTTCAGCGCCGCGAGCATCCGTTCCGCGATCAGCTCCGGGCCGGCGTCGATCGTGATGTCCTCGGAGATCACGATGAACTCGTCCCCGCCGAGCCGTCCGAGCGCGTCGGAGTTGCGGATCACCCCGCCCAGCCTCGCCGCGACCGCCTTCAGCAGTTCATCTCCCGCGCCGTGGCCGAGCGTGTCGTTGATGCTCTTGAAGTTGTCGAGGTCGACGAACAGCGCCGCTACGGGCGTCTGGTTGCGACGCGCGCGTGCCAGCATCTGCTCGACCCGATCGAGGATCAGGGTGCGGTTTGGCAGGCCCGTCAGCGCATCGTGGGTCGCCATGAACGCCAGCTCCTCCTCGCGGCGTGTGAGCTCTTCATCGGCGCGCTGGCGCTCCACCTCGAAGCACTCGCACATCTGCACCAGGCTGAACTCCAGGCTCAGCTGCAGGATGTTCAATGCCTGCCCGAGCGCTTGCTGGGAGACGTTCAGCTGCACGGTGCTCTCACGCAGGACGTCGGCCATCGAATCTCGCCAGAACAGGCACCGTCTGGTCACCTCGTCAAGCGACGCCGCGCGGTGGGCCGCGAGCTCGCCAAAAATGTGCCAGGTCTCCTGTCCGGCTTCACGCACCGCGTCCAGGCTCTCACCCGCCATCCAGCGTGCCACCGCGATCGTCGAGCTCTTACTGATTCGCTCAAAGCTGCTCTGTACGACGGAGTCCACGACCTCGCCCGTGCCGGTGCGCGCGAGCGTCAGCTTCAGCACGTCCTCCGCGCGAGCCTCCAGCACCTCGCCTAGACGCGGCAGGTCCTCGCACGGCTCCTCCAGCGGAAAGGAAGGAGGCCGTGGAGTGCGAATTTGCTCTTCCGCATCGGCTGGGCTCTGTGTGCTCATAGCAGGCATAGCAATCGGCAGATTCGCCAATTCCATGAGCAAGGCGGTTTAAGTTAAACGGGCTGGCTCGGCCGCTGGGGCCGGCGATACCCCGTTGCGACTGGGCTCAGGCGCTTGCCGTGACGATCCACGTCGACGCCGGTGCGCGCAGCGTGCCGCCTTCGGAGAACTCCGCCAGGCCCTCGCGCAGCGCCGCCTCGACCTCGCCGTGCAGGTGTGTCGCGCGGTCGCCCGCCAGGCGCAGGATCTCACCCGCCGGACCAAGCGCCATAACGAGCTCGAGTGCTTCCTCGAGATCGTTACCGATCACGATCGGTGTATCGCAGCGGTACAGCGAGATCTCCGTAAAACCGGCGTGCACCAGGATCTCACTTGTCGTGTCCGCGTCCGCCATCGAAAACGGGCCCGGTCCGCACGTCGGCTCGTCGTACTCCTCCGGTCGTGGCACGATCCCCTCGACGATCGTCTGCGCCCGGTAGAGCCAGTCGTTGTCGATGCGCCTGCGCCACACCACCATCACCAATCTCCCACCCGGGACGAGCGCTTGGCGGACATTGCGCAGCGCAGCCACCGGGCTCGCGAAGAACATCGTCCCGAAGCGCGAGAA
>DASXOX010000003.1:0-1577 GCA_036493975.1 Solirubrobacteraceae bacterium | reverse complement strand
TGCGTGCACGTCGTGGACGGAGGTCTGCGAATCGCCCGGCGTGACCAGCTGGCCAACGATCTGGACGGTGATCTGCTGCAGGCCGGGCCCCTGCTGCTCGCCGAGGGCCGGCGCGCACTGGTCGAGGGGGAGGACCGCGAGGGATTCTCGGCGGCCGCGCATCAATTCGATTCTGACATCACTGATGGGCGCTATCCCCGTGCCGCGCTGGCGATCGCCGACGATCGGCTCTTAGCGGTGGCGTGTGACGGCCGGAGCCGACAGGATGCCGGCATGACGCTCCCCGAACTCGCCGATGCGCTGCTGACGCTGGGCGCCACCGACGCTTTGAATCTCGACGGCGGCGGTTCGGCATCGCTGGTGCACGGTGGGCGTCTTCGTAACCGTCCGCGCGGGGAGCACGGTGTCGATCTGCTCGACGGTCGGGCGATCGCGACCGCGATCGTGTTCGAGCCGCGCTAGCCGCTGGGGCGTGACACCGGGCCCGGACTTCGTCCGCGATAACGCGCTTGTTCACACGATGGTCATACTCGGGAGCTATGACGCTCCGGATTCTGTCCGCCATTCTGTTCTCGCCGCGAGGGGGGTCCGCGCACGCGGCGCGCGCGCTGGTCAAAAATCTTCGACTGCAGGGTTGTGCGGTGACGCTCGTGGCGGGGTCGCGGGGCGATCAGGGAGCGCACGGTGATGCTCGAGCGTTCTACGAGGACGTACGCGTCGTTGACTTCGACGCCGCGCTCGCGACCGATACGCCGCAGCAGTTCGAAGGCCTCGCGGGCAGTGCGCCGCTGCATCCCTCCTTCGAGGACCGGCTCGGGGCGCCTGACCGGGTGTTCGCGAGGCTGGATGACGACGCATACGAACTGCAGGTCGCTGCCTGGTCTCGCGAGCTGGAGCGCGCGGGGGCGCGCGACGCCGACGTGCTGCACCTGCACCATCTCACTCCGGTCAATGAGGCCGCCGCCCGCGTCGCTCCGCACGTCCCGATCGTCGGTCAGCTGCACGGAACTGAGCTGTTAATGCTTGAGCGGATCGCTAGCGCTGACGCGCCTGACTGGCCCTTCGCCGAGCGCTGGGAGATGCGGATGCGACGGTGGGCGCAGAACTGCGCGCGGCTCGTCGTCGCCCCTGCCGGCGTCGACCGGGTGGTTTCGCTGCTGGACGTGCCGCGCGCGCGGGTCGTCGGGGTCCCGAACGGTGTCGATGTGGACGTGTTCACACCCCGAGCGCTTGACCGCGAAGCGTTCTGGCGGCGCATCCTTGTCGAGCAGCCGCGAGGCTGGTTGCCCGGCGAGCCGCCGGGAAGCGTGCGCTATCGCGAGGCCGACGCCGTCGCACTTGCCGCCGGAACCGTGCTGCTCTACGTCGGTCGCTTCACCGCAGTAAAACGACTTGATCGACTGATCGGTGCGTTCGGAGGTGCCCAGAAGCGGCTAGAGGCACCCGTCGGGCTGGTGCTGGTCGGCGGTCATCCCGGCGAATGGGAAGGGGAGCATCCAGCCGAGATCGCCTCCCGCCTGGGGATCGCCAATGTGTTCCTGGCCGGCTGGCAGTCGCAACCGGAACTGCCTGACTTC
>DASXOX010000002.1:0-7763 GCA_036493975.1 Solirubrobacteraceae bacterium | reverse complement strand
TCATCAAGCTGATCGTCGACGACGGCGACTACCTCGACATCAAGCGCCAGTGGGCCAAGACGATCATCACCTGCTTCGCGCGCTTCGGCGGACGGCCCGTGGGGATCGTCGCCAACCAGCCCAAGCAGCTCGGCGGGATTCTCGACAACGACTCCGCCGACAAGGCCGCGCGCTTCGTCAATCTCTGCAACGCCTTTGGCGTCCCACTCGTCTTCATCCAGGACGTCCCCGGCTTCATGGTCGGCACGAAGATCGAGGCCGAAGGGATCATCCGTCACGGCGCCAAGATGCTCTACGCAGTCGCCAATGCCACGGTCCCCAAGATCACGGTGATCACGCGCAAGGCCTACGGCGCCGGCTACTACGTCATGAACGGACGCGCGTATGAACCCGATCTGATTGTCGCGTGGCCGAGTGCCGAGATCTCGGTGATGGGGGCCGAGGGCGTCGTCGAGATCGCGTTTCGCAAGGTCGTCGACGAAGCCGAGGACCCAGACGCCAAGAAGGCTGAGCTGATCGAGGGCTTCCGCAAGATGTTCGACGTCTATATCGCGGCAGGCAACGACCTGGTCGACGATGTCATCGATCCGCGCGAGACGCGCGCGACGATCTGCCGCGGGCTTGAGATGGCCGAGGGCAAGAAGGTCGAGCGCCCGTGGAAGCGGCACGGCGTGGTGCCGGTATGAGCGTCGAGGACCCCGTCGTCATCACTTGCGCGATCTCCGGTGTGCTCGCCAATCGCGAGCAGTGCCCGGCGATCCCCTACACCCCCGCCGAGTACGCCGCCGAGGCGCGGCGGATCGTAGACGAGGGCGGCACGATGATCCACATCCACGCCCGCAAACCCGACGGCTCGCCGAGCTTCGAGGTCGAGGACTACAAGGCGATCGGCGATGCGATCCGCGCTGAGGTCGGGGACGCCGCGATCGTCAACTTCTCCACCGGCGCTGTCGGGGTCTCAGTCGAGAAGCGCGTCGCCTACCTGCGCGAGTGTCGCCCCGAAGTCGCCGCGCTGAACATGGGTTCGATGAACTACGCCAAGTACTCGCGCTCGCGCAAAGACTTCGTCTTCAAGATGGTCTTCCAGAACCCCTTCGAGGAGATCATCGATCTCCTGCGCGCGATGAACGAGCTCGGCATCAAACCCGAGCACGAGTGCTTCGACTTCGGCCACGTCGGCAGCCTGGAGCCGCTGATCGACATGGGCGTGCTGACCCCGCCGCTGCACGTCGACTGCATCATGGGGGTCGTCGGCGGAGTCCCACCAGGCGCGCGCAACCTCGCCGCGATGGTCGCCAACATCCCGGGCGTCGACGCGCCCGCCGGACAGCCGCGTTCGCACTGGGCGGTCATCAGCATCTCGCGCCAGCAGTGGGAGCTCGTCGCCGCCGCGCTCACGCTCGGCGGCTCGATCCGGGTCGGGCTGGAGGACAACCTCTACCTGCCGGGTGGCGAGATGGCCCGCTCCAACGGGGATCTGGTCGCCAAGGCGCGGCAGATGACCGAGGACATCGGCCGCCGGCCCGCGACCGTGCAGGAGGCGCGGCGGCTGCTGGGAATCGCCACATGAGCCGCGAGCAGGAGCCGGCCACGATCGAGCGGCGGGCCGAACGAACGTGACCCTCCCGCTCGCAGGCATCCGCGTTCTTGACCTCTCCCGCCTGCTTCCCGGCGGCTTCTGCTCGCTGCTGCTCGCCGATCTCGGCGCCGAGGTCCTCAAGGTCGAGGACACCGGCATGGGCGACTACATCCGCTGGTCCCCGCCTTACGTCGATGGCGCTGAGAACAGCGCGAAGTCCGCGCTGTTCCTCGCGCTGAACCGCAACAAGCGGTCGATCCGCATCGACCTCAAGCACGAGCGCGGGCGCGAGGTCCTGCTTGCGCTCGTCCGTGAGCACGACGTCGTCCTGGAGTCCTTCCGTCCCGGCGTCCTCGACCGCCTCGGCGTCGGCTACGAGCGCATGTGCGAGGTCAACCCCGGGATCGTCTACTGCGCGATCTCGGGCTACGGGCAGGACGGTCCCAAGCGTGAGGCCGCCGGACACGACATGAACTACCTCGGCCTCGTCGGTCTGCTCGGACTGACCGGCGAGCGCGGCGGGCCGCCCTTGCAGGCGGCGGGCCAAATCGCAGACCTCGGCGGCGGAGCGCTGATGGCGGCCGTCGGGATCCTCGCCGCGCTGAGCGAGAGGGACGGTAGTCCCGATCGATCGGGGCGCCCCGCGCGCCCCGGCTCCGGGGAGGGTCAGGTCGTTGACATCTCGATGGCTGACGGCGCGCTTTCGTGGCTGGCGATGGTCGCCGGCGCCTACTTCGCCGACGGCGCCGTTCCCCGGCGCGGCGGTCTCCCGCTCGCTGGCTCGCTGCTCTGCTACCGCCCGTACGAGTGCGCCGACGGCTGGGTCACGCTCGGCGCGCTGGAGCCCAAGTTCTGGCAGGCGTGGTGTCGCGGCGTCGAGCGCGAGGACCTGATCGAGCGCCAGTTCGAAGGGCCCGGCTCCGACGCGCACACACAGGTCACAGCGATCTTCAAGGCGCGTACGCGTGATCAGTGGCAGCAGTTCGCCGCGCAACACGACTGCTGCCTGGAGCCTGTGCTCGAACTCGACGAGGCGCTGCGGTCCGAGCTGGTGCGCGAGCGCGACATGGTGGTCGAGATCGACCAGCCCGGCGTCGCCGGCGGCGTGCGCCAGCTCGGCATCCCCGTCAAGCTCACGCGCACCCCCGGCGATCACGCGCGGCTGCCGGGACCGGCGCTCGGCGAGCACACCGAGCGGGTGCTCGCCGAGGCTGGCTACGGCCCAGAGGAGATCGCAGCGCTGCTCCAGTCCGGCGCCGTCGCAGGAGCGGCCGCGAGCGCCGACCAGGGTGCGACGTTCAGAGCCTGAGCAGATGAGCGCCGCCGACCCCCTACTCTCTATGTCGATGAGCGCTCTTCCCCCCGGACCTTCCGAGCCGCCGCTGATCCAGACGCTGCATTGGCTCGCGCGGCCGATCTCGTTCATGGAGTCTTGTCGCCGTCGCTACGGCGACGCGTTCAGCGTCACGTTCATGGGGTTCGAGCGCCCGATGGTGATGCTCAGCGATCCGCAGGCGATCCGTGCGCTCTACACCGAGCAATCGCACGGCCTGCCGCCGGGTCGAAAGATCTCGCTGCTGCCCGTGCTCGGTGCGGACTCCGTGCTGCTGCTCGAAGGTCGCGAGCACATCGCGCGCCGTCGCCTGATGCTGCCGCCCTTTCACGGGGAGCGAATGCGCTCGTACGAGACGATCGTGCGCGACGCCGTCCAGCGCGAGCTGGAGCAGTGGCGCGAGGGTGAGGAGTTCGCGATCCACCCGCGGATGCAGGCGATCACGCTCGAGGTCATCCTGCGAGCGGTCTTCGGGGTCACCAATCCCGAGCGCCGCGCGCAGTTCGTGGAGCGCCTGCCGCTGCTGCTGGGCGAGACCGCCTCAGTAGGGCTGCAACTGCGAGTGCTGCTCGCGCGGCGCTTTGGAGGGCGCTTCGCACGCACCGACCCGATGGCGGGCCTCAAGGATCTGCTCGACTCGATCGACGAGCCGCTGTTTGAGGAGATCGCCGAGCGCCGCGCGGAGGGCGAGACAGACACGCGCGAGGACATCCTCGCCCTCCTGATGACGGCCCGCTTCGAGGACGGCGCCGCGATGGAGGACCGCGAGCTCCGCGACCAACTGTTGACGCTGCTGCTCGCCGGCCACGAGACGACCGCGACCGCGCTGGCGTGGACATTCGACCTGCTGCTCGCCAACTCCGCGACGCTGGCGCGGCTCACCGCGGAGGTCGACGCAGGCGATGACGACGTCTACCTGCGAGCCGTCATCTCGGAGTCGCTGCGACTACGACCCGTCGTGCCTCTGGCTGGACGGCGCCTGGCGAAGGATCTGGAGCTCGACGGCCTGACGCTGCCCGCCGGCACGGACGTGACGCCGGCGATCTGGCTGGCCCACACGCGTCCCGACCTATACCCCGAGCCCTACGCGTTCCGGCCCGAGCGCTTTCTCGACAACCCGCCGCCGACATACGGCTGGATCCCCTTCGGCGGCGGCGTCCGGCGCTGCCTCGGAGCTGCGTTCGCGGAATTCGAGATGCGCGTCGTGCTCGAGACCGTTCTGCGCGAGCGCGTGCTCGAAGCGGTGAGCACGCGCCCGGAGCGGATCACGCGACGCAACGTCACATTTTCTCCGCGCAACGGTACGCGTGTGCGTACCGGGGCGCGTGCGGCTCGCGTCGTGCGTGAGCGCGAGCCGATCCCCGCCTGACCCGTCTACCACCGCGCGCGATGGTGCTCCACGACCCCCAGCCCGTGGGCCAGCTCGATGCCCCCGGGCAGCGTCCCGCTGAAGGTCCCGAACGGCGCTCGGTACTCGCTGCGCACGAGCAGCAGGTTCTCGCGCCGGCTGCGCTGGGCATCGGGCGCGAAGCGCAGCTCCGAGCCGTCCTCGCAGACGATCCGCGAGAGATCCGCGGCAAAGCTCACCGGGACGGACTCGCGCGGCTCCCCCGCGACCCACACCGCGCGCTCGCTGCCCCGCGGCGGGTCGTTGACGCCCTCCACCAGATTGAACGCGAGCGGCGTGCCGGCGCCATCCACGCCGACGCCGGCGGCCCAGCGCCACTCCGTGACGCGTGCGTGGTAGCCGGCGGTGTCGTCGATCACCGCAAGAGCCTCGATCGCTCGTGGCGCGCCGCCGTCAAGCGAGACGATGCCGCGCGCGGCGACGCCGGCCTGCTTGCGGGTCCAGACGTAGCTCTCACCGTGCTCGCAGACCGCTTCGATGGAGGCGTCTTCGTCGAGCGTGAAGTCGAGCTCCACGCGGCCTCGCCGCGTAGCGCGGCCCCCGTCGCGGGGCGCCCCGCCTGTGTCACTGACGAGCAGCCGTCCCGGGCTTAGCTCGACGGCGCCGCGGCGCGGCAGTATTCGCGTGCGCTCACGGAGCCCCGTCCATTCGCGGGGCCCGGGTCCCGTAGCGTGCGCCTGGCGAGGCAGGACCGCCCAAAATGTCTGCCGCGCCGGCCCCACCTGCACGCTTGCGGCGCACGCCATGAGCTCGTCGCAGAAAATCGCGACGTAGCGCCAGCGCTTGAGTGGGCGCGTTCCTCGGAACAGCGGCATCCGCGCCGGGGGCACCGGCCCCGGTATGCTTCTCCTCATTGACTGACTAGTCAATCTATGCTGTGTAGGGACGCTCACGGTAGGAGATGCGCATTTGAAGGTCGCGGCAGTCCAGCTCAACTCGACCGCGGACGAGGCCGCCAACCTCGTGACCGCCGATCGCCTGGCGCGCGCCGCCGCCGCGGAGGGCGCCCAGTTGATCGTACTCCCGGAGAAGTGGAGCGTGTTGGGAGGAGACGACGACTTGCGCGCCGGCGCGCAGACGCTCGATGGCCCAGCGGTCTCGTGGGCGTGTCGGCTTGCGCGCGAGCTACGGATCGATCTCGTCGCGGGCTCGATCGTGGAGCGCCGCGCGGATCGTGACGAGCGCGCGGGCCGCGAGGAGGACGCGCCCTTGGCCAACCTCTCAGTCCATATCGGTCCCGGCGGTGAGTTACGCGCGAGCTACCGCAAGCTCCACATGTTCGACGTCGAGGTCGATGGGCGCGTCTATCGCGAGTCCGCGGTCACCAAGCCTGGTGCCGAGATCGTCCTGAGCGAGACCGCCGGAGGAGTCGAGCTGGGGCTCGCCATCTGCTACGACCTGCGCTTCCCTGAGCTGTTCCGCGCACTCGCGCTCGGCGGGGCGCGCATCGTGACACTGCCCTCCGCCTTCACGCTGCCGACCACGCGCGATCACTGGGAGATCCTCGTGCGGGCGCGTGCGATCGAGAATGAGCTGTTCGTGATCGCCGCCAACCAGGTCGGGCTACACCCCGGCGGCAACCACTCCGGCGGACGCTCGATGATCGTCGATCCGTGGGGCACCGTGCTGGCGCGCGCGGAGGACGGCGAGGATTTCATCGTCGCCGAGCTCGACTTCGAGCGCCAGTTGCAGATCCGCGCGCAACTGCCGGTGCTCGCGCACCGCCGCTCGGACGTCTACGGCTCGCCGGAGGGCTCGCAAGGATTCGCGTCGGGGGAACGGGTATGAGCGCCGGCCGAGTGCCCGCCGCGCGCGCGGGGGCGCGCGCGAAGAACGGCCCCGACAAGCGGCGCATGATCCTCGACGCGGCGGTGCGCGTGTTCGCCAACCAGGGATTCCATGCGTGCCGCGTTTCGGACATCGCCGACGAGGCGGGCGTCGCGTACGGGCTGGTCTACCACTACTTCGCCTCCAAGGACGAGGTGCTCGACACGCTGTTCCTGGAGCGGTGGGACGTGATGCTGCAGATGATCCGCCAGGTCGACTCCGAGCAGCGGCCCGCGCGCGAGAAGCTGCAGGCGATCGCGTCGTTCATCGTCGACAGCTACCGCCACGACCCGGACTTGATGAAGGTCATCATCGTCGAGGTCACGCGGGCCGCGAACTCATTCGGGCAGACCCATCTCGCTCAGATCCGTCAGGCCTACGAGCTGATCGCCCAGATCGTCACCGCCGCGCAGGCCGAAGGCGCGTTCAAGGGCGAGATCGACGCCGAGTTCGCCGCGATGGCTTTCTACGGTGCGATCGAGCAGATGTTGACCGGCTGGATCTTCGGGCTGCTGCCGCTTGGCGACGAGCATTTCGAGCGCGCCAAGTGGCTTGTGGTGGAGACCGTGTGCGGCGGGTTGGAGACGACCACCGCGGGGAATACACTCCCCCAATGATCGAGAACGAGATGGTCAAGCGACTGATGTGGTCCGGCCTGCTCACCGCGCTGGGCGCGCTCGCGAGCATCGCGACGCAACGCGGCGCCTCGCTGGTGTGGCGCAAGGTCTTCGACGAGGAGCCGCCCGAGTGAACGACGCGTCCGGCAACGGACGTCCCACCGAGCACCGCGAGGGGGGGCCGCAGAACATCGCGACCGCGATCGCCGACGTCTCCGAGCGCTTCACGGCGCTGGTCCACGAAGAGATCGAGCTCGCCAAGGCCGAGGTCGCGGAGAAGACCGGCAAGCTCGCCCGCGGCGCTGTCGTCGCGGCCGCGGCCGGGATCTTCCTCGTGACAGCCCTGATCTTCGTGCTGATCGGGCTGGCGCTGCTGCTCTACTACGTCCTGCCGGTCGGGCCATTTGCGTACTTCTGGGGCTTCTTCGCGATGGCCGCGATCCTGATCGTGCTTGGCGTGATCGCCGGCTTGGTCGCTGCGAAAGTCGTCAAACGCGGCGCGCCGCCGACGCCTGAGATGGCGATCGCGGAGGCCCGCAAGATCCGCGAAAGCATCAGCGCAGGCGCCGACGCCAAGGGCGGTTTGCAGGGCACATCGGCTCCCACCGCGTCACCGCAGGCCGAGGTGCGATAGGCGATGGCACAGCGCTCCGCCGATGAGATCAGGACCTCGATGGAGGTCAACCGCGGAGAGCTCGAGCTCTCGATCCAGCGCCTGCGGGGCGAGGTCGCCGAGCTCACCGATTGGCGCGCGCACGTCGCGCGCCATCGCCGCGAGCTGCTGATCGGCGCGGCGGTGGTCGGCTTCATGCTCGGTGCGCGCAGGATGCGCCGCCGCCGGCGTTAGGCGAGCAGCGCGCGCGGAATGCCGCCGACGCCGATCAGGCCGGGGCCGACGTAGGTGCCGATGACGGGGCCGACCTCCGAGGTGAACAGCGGCTCGGACCCGTAGATCTCGCGGCCGCGCTCGATCAGTCGCTGGGCTTGCTCGGTGGCCTG
>DASXOX010000001.1:0-3251 GCA_036493975.1 Solirubrobacteraceae bacterium | reverse complement strand
CGGCGGCTCCGGGGTCGCCACGCCCGCTTCCCCGGAGCCTTGCGTGGAGGCGTTGGCGTGAAGGGCGCGTTCGAAGGTTTCCTGTTGGGAGGGCGTTGAGATCGTGGGGTCGGCAGGCGCGAACCGCACCCCGTAGTAGTTGAGCGCCTGCATCACGATGCTCTGTTGTTCGGAGTATTTGCCTTCCGCTTGCCCATTTTCCGGCAGCGTCCCCGTTTCGGCGATCTGGGCGACGTACGCGAAGTGGTCGACCTCGTCGCGTCCCTGGAAGGGTGGGACGATGAGCGACCACGCGCATGCGTTCAGAAACGCGATCAGTGCGCACACCCACGCCGCTGTCGGCACATGGCGCGTGGCGGTACGCACGCCCGCCATCAGCCTTCCCGTCACCCACGCCGTGAGCCGCCCCTGGTCCGGCTGTGTCGATCCGGGCTCTGGCTCGGGCCGCAACACGAGCGGGCGCGACTCGTCTGGCAACAGGTCGCGCGCGGAGGTCTCGCTCATGGTTGCTCTCGCAGTGCCAGTCGCACCGTGAGGATGCCCGTCGCGGCCATCAGTGCGGCCGCGAGCAGCGCTACCCAGCTGCCACTGATGAAATGACCGAAGCCCATGTGCTTGGTCACCGATCCGATCTGTGACCACCACGAACCTTTGCCGGGGGCGAGGTACTGAACCCCCACTCTGCCTCGGAGCGGCGTCCCCCTGCCAATCGGCAGGCCCGGCGCGCGCGGATTGCTTTTGAAGTAGAGCGCCTGGTTGCGTACGTTCGCGCGCGTTACCCGTGTGCCGAAGATTTGGAGCAGCTCACTGTTGGGGACGAACGCGATGCAGAGCGTCGCGTTGGAAATAGTGTGATCGACGGGTTTTATGGGAATCGTCGCAGTCGATCCCGACCAGGCCGGATTGCGGCTGCCGTGTGTGACCGGCTGCCCGCCTTGGAGCACGGTTACCTGCATGTTCGATCCGAGGAACGCCACAATCGACACGCGGATCGCCGAAGCGCCGGCGGGCAATGTTTCGTTCGCTTGACAGATCGTCGCTTCAGCCTGGGTGACTCCCAGCGAGTTGCCCGCGACCGGGCCGTTGGCGCGTGCGATGCGTGGCGGGGAGCCGCTTAGCACCAGCGCCACCGCGGCCGTCATGATCGCGAGGCTCGCGAGGAGCGTGATTGTGACTTTGCTCATAGCTCTCAGGCTTCTCGGTTCCAAAATCATGCATCTCAGACACCCCGTTCATGGTGGAGACCGATAGTCGGAACTCGACCATGAGTCGGACCGGTACGCCGACGACCGCGATGCCTGGAGCTGTTCGCGAGACGATGCTACGCAGCCGGTGCTTGAAAGCAAGAACTCTCGCCGGCGGAGTCGAGCGCGGCGTGTAGCTCCAGGGCGGCGGATCTGGGGTCGGACGCTTCGGCGATAGCTCGTACGACAGCCAGCCGTCGCGCTCCCGCGTCGAGCACGGCTGCCGCGTTTCCCGCATGGATACCGCCGATCGCGAAGAACGGAAGTGTCGCGTTCGCGGCTGCGTGACGCACCAGCTCTAAGCCCACCGCCGGACGTCCCGGCTTGGTCGGCGTCGGGTGCACGGGCCCGACGCCGATGTAGTCCACTCTCGCCGAATTGTCTCCAGCCACGCGCGAGTCGGCTGCGGCGCCGTGGTCGGCTCCCTGCACCGAGTCGATCTCCTTTGGAGTGTGCGTCGATAGCCCGACCAGCATGTCCGTGCCGACCACCTCCCTGACCTGCGCGACCGGCATGTCGTGCTGGCCAACGTGCACCCCATCGGCGCCCGCCTCCCGCGCCACCTCGGGGCGATCGTTGACGACAAACAGCGCCCCCAGGCGCTGGCAGAAAGGAGCGGCGCCTCGCGCTACCGCCATGAGCCCGTCGTCGCTCAAGGACTTGTCGCGCAGCTGCACGATCTCGACCCCGCCCGCGATCGCCGCGGCGAGCACGTCGAGCAGCTCGCGCCCGCCCGGCGACGAGTCGCATACGAGGTACAGGCGCGCCGCAGCCAGGCGCGCGCGGCGCTCGGCGCCGACGTCAGGGTGTGCCTCCATCGGCTCAGTCTCGCACGCTCCGGCACGGCACTCGCCGGCGCGCGGCGGGGAGGTTTTCGACCTAGCATCAAGGTATGTCAACTCAAGGCCACACGCCAGAAGTGCTCGTCGTCGGCGGCGGCGTCATCGGTCTCGCGCTCGCTTGGCGCGCGCGTCAGCGCGGGCTGACGGTCCTGGTGCTCGAGCGCGATCGCGTCGGCGAGCGATGCGCCTCTGCCGTCGCTGCCGGGATGCTCGCCCCGGTCTCCGAGGTCGAGTTCGGCGATGCCGGTCGGCGCGCGCTCGAGCTCGGCGTGCGCTCCGCGGCGATCTGGCCCGCCTTCGCAGCAGAGCTCGAACGGGCCTCCGACATCTCGCTCGGCTTGCGATCGAGCGGCACGCTGCTTGTGGCGCGCGACGCCGACGAGGCCCACGAGCTCGAACGCCAGATCGTCCTCCGCGAGGAGCTCGGATTGGGCGCCGTGCGGCTTACCCCGAGCGCCGCGCGCGAGCTCGAGCCCGCACTCGCGCCGACCGTGCGACTTGCGTTGCACGCCCCCAGCGATCACAGCGTCGATCCGCGCCGCGTCCTTGAGGCGCTGCGCCGGGCATGTCTGGATAGCGGTGTGCAGCTGCGCGAGTACGCGCCTGTTGCTGGGTTGGAGCTAGCCGGTCAGGATGGGCCGGTAAGCGGGGTTGTGCTCGCCGACGACGAGCGACTGCATGCGGGGTGTGTCGTGATCGCCGCCGGGGCTTGGACGGCGGATCTTGAGGGGCTGCCGTCCGACGCGCGCGTGCCCGTGCGGCCGCTGAAGGGTCAGATCGTGCGCTTGCGCGACCCCGAAGGCGCAGGACTCCTGCAGCACGTGTTGCGCTACGCCGGCGGCTACGTCGTTCCGCGCGGCGACGGCCGCTACGTGTTGGGCGCCACGATGGAGGAGCGCGGCTTTGACGCACAGCCGACGGCCGCGGGCGTCTACGAGCTCCTGCGCCACGCCCGCGAGCTTGTGCCGGGGATCCTCGAACATCAAATCGAGGAGCTCTCAGTCGGTTTCCGGCCTTCATCGCCTGACAACCTTCCCGTGATCGGCCGCGGAGCCGTGGACGGGCTCTTGTGGGCCACCGGGCACCACCGCAACGGTGTCTTGCTCGCTCCGCTCACCGCCGAGCTCGTCGCCGACGTCCTCGCCGGCGCCGCCGGAGACGATGC